>NZ_JAOWHD010000055.1:0-16823 GCF_030332785.1 Citrobacter sp. Cpo069 | reverse complement strand
GAAACCTGGCTGGAGAACGCGCCGCCGGAAGCTGGCGAAGCGGCATCCCAGACACCAGAACCAGTACCCACCAAAAAACGGAAGCGGAAAAATCCCGTAACCGATGATTCTAACCCCTGGAGTACATCAGGAGGATGGTTGTGAACCGTGTTGATATTGAAACCATGATCCAGCGATATACCGAAGCCGAAATGGCGGTGCTGGATGGCAAAACTATCCGTTTCAATGGGCAGGAAATGACGATGGAGAACCTGTCGGAAATCCGAAAAGGGCGTCAGGAGTGGGAGCGTCGGCTCTCTTCTCTTATTTCTCATCGCCGCGGGCGACCCGGTTACCGACTGGCGAGGTTTGAATGAGCCTTTTAGATGATGCGATTGGGGTCTTTTCGCCTGGCTGGAAAGCAGCCCGTCTGCAGGCGCGCGCGAAAATCAGGGCATATGAAGCCGTTACCCCGACCAGAACGCACAAAGGGCGCCGTGAAAATCGTTCAGCTGATCAGCTCAGCAAAATGGGGGCGGTATCACTGCGGGAGCAGGCCCGGTGGCTCGATAACAATCACGATCTGGTGATTGGGGTGTTCGATAAGCTGGAAGAGAGGGTGGTGGGGAAAGCCGGAATTATTGTTGAACCCCATCCCAAACTGATGAACGGTAAAATCGCCAAAAAGCTGGCAGATCAGATCCGTAATAAATGGGCAGAATGGTCTGTCAGGCCTGATGTCACGAACCAGTTTACCCGCCCGATGCTTGAGCGCCTGATGTTGCGCACCTGGCTGCGGGATGGCGAAGTGTTTGCCCAGCTTGTCAGTGGAACCGGGAATGGTCTTACGCCAGCAGCCGGTATCCCCTTCTGGCTTGAAGCGCTTGAACCAGATTTTATTCCCATGAACAGCGATGCTGCCAGCCAGCTTAATCAGGGGGTATTCGTCGACAACTGGGGCAGACCAAGGAAATATCAGGTTTATAAAAGCCTGCCCGTTTCAGGCCGTCAGCTTGATACCAAAGAAGTGGATGCGGAAAACATGCTGCATCTTAAATTTGTCCGCCGTCTGCACCAGACCCGGGGCGTATCGATGCTATCCGGTGTACTGATGCGTCTGAGCGCACTTAAAGAGTATGAAGATGCTGAGCTCACCGCCGCACGTATTGCTGCTGCGCTGGGTATGTACATCAAAAAGGGGGACGGGCAAAGCTTCGAAGAGAGTAACAGTTCTTCCGATGATGATGATCGGGAAGTGATGATTCAGCCAGGCATCATTTATGACGATCTGAAGCCTGGTGAAGATATCGGCATGGTGAAATCTGACCGGCCCAATCCTAACCTTGAAACCTTCCGTAATGGGCAACTTCGCGCTGTCGCAGCAGGCAGCCGACTCAGCTTTTCAAGCACAGCCAGAAACTACAACGGCACCTACAGCGCGCAGCGGCAGGAACTGGTGGAATCAACAGATGGCTATCTCATTTTACAGGACTGGTTTATTGGCGCGGTGACCCGGCCAATGTACCGCGCCTGGCTGAAAATGGCGGTGGCCGCTGGCGAGATTAAATTACCCCGCGGTCTGGATATGGAGTCGCTGTACTCGGCGGTGTATTCCGGCCCTGTTATGCCGTGGATCGATCCGGTTAAAGAGGCCAATGCCTGGAAGTTACAGATCCGGGGCGGAGCGGCAACGGAATCCGACTGGGTCCGCGCCAGCGGACGTAACCCGAACGATGTGAAGGCGCGCCGGAAGGCAGAGATCGACGAAAACAAAGAGATGGGGCTGGTGTTTGACACTGACCCTGCCAATGACAAAGGAGGCACAAGTGCCGAAGCCAAAGAACCGGGCGCACCACCGTCCGAAAGCCAGCGCAAAAAGTAATTCCTGGTTCCGTATGCAGGCCAGCGCCGACAACGAAGCGGATATTTATATCTACGACGAGATCGGCTACTGGGGGGTGACGGCGCGCCAGTTTGTGAATGACCTGAAGGCGCTGGGCGATATTACCCATATCAACCTTCACATCAATTCGCCCGGTGGCGATGTCTTTGATGGCATCGCCATTTTTAATGCCCTGAAGCATCACGGCGCGGCAATCACCGTTCACATTGATGGTCTGGCAGCTTCAATGGCTTCGGTGATTGCGATGGTTGGCAACCCGGTAATTATGCCGGAAAACACGATGATGATGATCCACAAACCATGGGGATTTGCGGGTGGTGATGCCAACGACATGCGGGATTATGCCGATCTGCTGGATAAGGTCGAGTCTGTCCTGATCCCTGCCTACGCGGAGAAAACTGGAAAAACGACCGAAGAAATCGCCGCCATGCTGGACGATGAAACCTGGATGGACGGTAAAGAATGCTTAGCGCATGGCTTTGCCGATCAGGTCACTACCTCTCTGCAGGCAATGGCCTGTATTCAATCAAAACGTATCGAGGATTTTGAAAAGATGCCAAACAGCATTCGCAACATGATCACCCCACCGCGCAATATCACTGCGCGTGAGCCACAACAACCTCAGCCGCAGGTGACTACGCCTCAGCCGGCAGCATCAGATGAAGCGACAATCCGTGCTCAGGTTCTCGCCGAGCAAAAGAGCCGCGTAAATGGTATCAACGATCTCTTTGCGATGTTCGGCGGCAAGCATCATGAGCTGCAGAATAAATGCATCGCGGATCCGGAGTGCACAGTGGCTCAGGCTAAAGATGAACTGCTGGCGGCGCTGGGCAAAAATGCTACACCGTCGAATAAAACCACGGATGCGCATATTTACGCCGGGAACGGTAACTTTGTTGGAGATGGTGTCCGCCAGGCGCTGATGGCGCGCGCGGGCTTCGAGAGCATGGAGCGGGACAACGTCTATAACGGCATGACGCTGCGCGAATATGCCCGTATGGCGCTGACCGAGCGCGGCATCGGCGTTTCCAGCTATAACCCGATGCAGATGGTCGGTATGGCACTGACACACAGCACGTCTGACTTCGGTAATATCCTGCTCGATGTTGCTAATAAAGCGTTGCTGCAGGGCTGGGAGGAAGCGGCAGAAACTTTCGAGCAGTGGACTAAGAAAGGCCAGTTGTCAGACTTTAAAACGGCACATCGTGTCGGTCTTGGTGGTTTTTCTTCCCTGCGCCAGGTTCGCGAGGGGGCTGAATATAAGTATGTGACCACCAAAGATAAAGGTGAAAGCATTGCGCTGGCCACCTACGGGGAAATCTTCTCTATTACCCGTCAGGCGATCATCAACGACGATCTGAATCAGTTAACCGATGTACCTATGAAGATGGGCCGCGCGGCAAAAGGGACGATCGGCGATCTGGTGTATGCCGTTCTGACCGAAAACGCGAAATTGTCTGATGGCAAGCCGCTGTTCCATGCTGATCACGGCAATATCTCCGCAGGCGCGATTTCTGTAGCCAGCCTTGATGAAGCGCGCAAGATGATGCGTCTGCAGAAAGAGGGTGAGCGTCCCCTGAATATTCGCCCGGCATTCATGCTGGTGCCTGTCGCGCTCGAAACCCTGGCAAACCAGACGATCAAGTCTGCCAGTGTGAAAGGGGCGGATATCAACGCCGGTATCATGAACCCAATTCAGAACTTTGCTGAAGTTATCGCGGAGCCGCGTCTTGACGCCAAAGACACCAGCGCCTGGTATCTGGCCGCCGCTAAGGGCACGGACACCATCGAAGTGGCTTACCTGAACGGCGTTGATACTCCGTATATCGATCAGCAGGAAGGCTTCACGACCGACGGTATTGCCACCAAAGTGCGCATCGATGCCGGTGTATCTCCTCTGGATTATCGCGGCCTGGCGAAATCAACCGGGAAATAATCCCTTCCACTCAAGCAGCACATCACAGCCCATAAGGGCTTTTTTTGTATCTGAATTCGGCCCCGTATGGGGCTGGATGGAGACTGAATTTATGGCGAAGAATTTTGTACAGCATGGCAAAACTATTGAGATTGCCAACACGGGCAGCGTTGAGATCCTGAGTGGTTCGCCGGTGATGGTGGGGAAAGTCGTGGCGATTGCCATTACTGATATTGCGGCAGGCCAGACGGGAGACGGTTTTACCGAAGGTGTTTTCCTGCTGCCTAAGCTGACTACCGATGCGATCACCATCGGTGAGCAGGTTCATATAAAAGATGGAAAAGTGCAGAACGACGCGACAGGTGCCGATCTGGCTGGGGTTGCCTGGGAAGATGCTGCTGCCAGTTCCGCAATTGTAGCCGTGAAAATCAATGCCTAATCCCTTTGACAGACTTGTCAACCGCATGGATGCGGTCACGGTGAACAAAATGGGCAAGCCAGCGACCATCAACGGGGAGCCCATGATTGTTATTCCGGCTGAGTTTCTGGAAGAAATGGGGCCTTTGAGCGGAACAGGGCGATCGCTGGTGGTGTTTACTGCAGGATACAGGCCGCGTCGTAATGACGTGGTGATTTTTGAAGGGGAGGAATTCCATCTTACCCGTCACGAACGCTTTAACGGCAAACCGCGCATCTTTATCGAGTAAGCAGGAGGGAGTATGTCGATTAAGGGGCTGGAGCAGGCCATTGCTAATCTGAACAGCATCAGTAAAAGAGCTGTACCGCGCGCTTCCGCCCAGACGGTGAACCGTATCGCCACGCAGGCGGTCAATCGCAGTGTGTCCGCTGTCGCGAAATCAACCCGCGTTCCCCGAAAACTGGTCAGGCAGCGTGCACGGATACGTCGGGCTACGGTGGAGAAGCCGCGCGCTCTGATTCGCATAAACCGCGGGAATCTTCCCGCTATCAAACTGGGACCATCCAGTATGCGTCTGTCACGGCGTAAACGTGATAAGTCAGGTGCGAACAGTGAGCTGCGTGTGGGGCGTTTTCGTTTTCCCGGGGCCTTTATTCAACAACTGGCAAACGGTCGCTGGCATGTCTTGCGGCGTACCACAAAGAGTCGGTATCCCATTGAAGTGGTCAGTATTCCCCTTTCCGTTCCTCTGACCGAAACGTTCCGGGCTGAAGTGCCAAAACTTATGGACGAACGTATGCCGCAAATTATGCGACAAAACCTGTCTAACCAACTGAGGCTGATCCTTAAACGATGAAAAACAGTGATATCCGCAAAGCCGTACTAACCGCGCTCCAGCGCAATATCTCAGATGCAGTGACATGGTTCGATGGTCGTCCTGGGTTTCTGGATGAGCAGGATCTTCCGGCGGTTGCGGTTTACCTTTCTGACGCCCGAGCCTCGGATGAAAGTGTTGATGAAGATATGTGGACAGCCGTGCTGCATGTTGAGGTGTTTCTAAAAGCCACGGCTACAGACAGTGCTCTGGATTCCTGGATGGAGGACCGCATCTATCCGGCAATGGCTGATGTTCCCGAACTGGCAAATCTTCTCGAATTGATGGCGGCTCAGAGGTATGACTATCAGCGCGATGAAGAGGCCATGACGTGGGGATCTGCCGACCTCAGTTATTCCATCAGCTACATTATGTGAGGACGTAATGACTACACCAAACCCACTGGCGCCGGTAAAGGGTGCCACCACCACACTCTGGATTTATTCCGGGTCGGGCAACCCGTTCGCTAACCCATTATCGGATGTTGACTGGACGCGCCTGGCAAAGATTAAAGACCTGCAGCCCGGTGAACTGACTGCCGAATCAAACGACGACACCTATCTGGATGATGCGGATGCTGACTGGACGTCCACTTCACAGGGCCAGAAATCGGCGGGGGAGGCCAGTTTTACGCTGGCCTGGAAACCTGCCGAGAGCGGGCAGCAGGATCTGGTTCGCTGGTTTGATGACGGTACCGTGCTGGCGTACAAAATCAAATACCCGAATGGCACCATCGATGTGTTCCGTGGCTGGGTAAGCAGCCTGGGTAAAACGGTGACGGCAAAAGACACCATTACCCGTTCTGTCAAAATCAGCAACAACGGCAAACCTGGTCTTGCTGAAGACAGCGCTGCTGCAGTGATTGACGTAACCGGCGTCAGCCTGGATAAATCGACCACCACCGTTGCGGTTGCTGCCACCACCACGCTGAATGTCACCGTGGCGCCAGCCAGCGCAAGCGATCCATCTTTCCGGGCCACCACCACGGATGCAGGTAAAGCCACGGTGACTGTCGCCGGTACGGTGCTGACGGTAACCGGTATTGCAGCCGGAACCGCTGACATTATTGTGATGACTAACGACGGGCTGTTTGTCGCGATCTGTAAAGTCACCGTTGCCTGACTTCCGGGGCTGTGGCCCCGCTTTCTGGAGTAATCCATGTTTTTAAAAAGTGAGCCGTTCGAACGCAACGGCAAGACCGTCACGCTCTACGAACTGTCGGCGCTGCAGCGTATTGAGCATCTTGAACACCTGAAGACGCTGGAAAGTATCACCGATGCCGACATGCAGGCGGCGATGGATATGACGATTAAATCCGGCGCACTGCTGGTGGCCATGTCTTTATGGCATGGACATCCCCTGAAAGGGGCGCACAAAACGCCGAAAGAAGACGTTGAGCAGATCCAGAATGAAGTACTGATGACCTGGCCGCTGGAGATTGTTTCCGCAGCAGAGTACAGCGTGAAGCTGCTGTCCGGCATGGTGCCGCTGCAGGAAGCGAATGATCCAGAGGATGTTGCTGTGACTGAGCCGGTCAGTCTGGAAAAGTCCTCGCCAGCGAGCTGACATTCGTCCTGAAACTGGCGCGTGAATTTCGCCGCCCGGACTGGCGCGCCATGCTTGCTGATATGTCGTCAACGGAATACGCCGACTGGCGAACGTTCTACCAGGACAATTTTTTTAATGATGTGCAACTGGATGCACATTTTTCCTCGCTGATGCATATCGTCATTACCGCGCTTGACCCCAAAACCACATCAACCCCTGCCAGCTTCAGCCTGCTTTCACCTTCAGCGGAGGATATTGCCGACGATGAACCCGGTGACGCTGTGCTGATGGCAAAGGCCGAGGGCATTTCAGGAGGTGTTCGCTATGGCCCAGACGGCAGTGGGTGACCTGGTCGTTAATCTTGATGTTAACTCGTCAAAGTTCAACGAGCAGATGGAGTACGTAAAAAGGCAGTTTAAGCAGACGGGTGACGCAGCGAATGACTCGGCGCTGAAGGTACAGCAGTCATTTACCCGCCAGGAGAGCGCCGCGAAGAAGGCCGGTATTTCTGTCGGCCAGTACAACGCGGCGATGCGTATGCTGCCTGCGCAGTTTACGGATATCGCCACCCAACTGGCCGGTGGACAGAGTCCGTGGCTTATCCTGCTGCAGCAGGGCGGTCAGGTGAAAGACTCCTTCGGCGGTATCATTCCGACCTTTCGGGCGCTGCTGGGCACCATATCGCCGGTGATGGTAGGTGTTGGCGCGCTGGCGGCCGCCACTGGCGCGGTGTTTTACGCCTGGTATCAGGGCTCGTCCACGCTGTCTGATTTCAACAAAACGCTGGTCCTGTCCGGTAACACTGCCGGGCTGACCTCAAACCGCATGCTGGTGCTGGCGAAATCCGGCGAGCAGGCGGGACTCACGTTTAACCAGACCAGCAGCGCGCTGACGGAGCTGGTCAACGCCGGAGTGCGTGCCGGTGCCCGGTTCGATGAGATGAGTCAGGCGGTAGCGAAATTTACCGATGCGTCGGGTGTGCCGGTCGATAAGGTGGCGGCGGCATTCGGCAAACTGACGAACGATCCGACCTCTGGTCTGATTGCCATGGCGCAGCAGTTCCACAACGTCACAGCGGAACAGATTGCTTATGTGGCGCAGCTGCAGCGTGCCGGGGATGAAGCCGGGGCGCTGCAGGCAGCTAATGATGCGGCGACGAACGGTTTTCGTGAGCAGACAAAGAGCCTGCGCGACAATATGGGGTCGATTGAGTCTGCTGCCGACAGCCTGAAGCGTGCCTTTAAATCGATGTGGGATGCAGCGCTCGATATCGGGCGGCCTGACACCACGCAGGAGATGGTTGCCAAAGCTGAAGCGGCCTTTAAGCGGGCGGATGAAATCTGGAATCTGCGTAAAGGTGATGGTTATGTCAATGATGATGCGCGCGCCAGCTACTGGAACGATCGGGAATCTGCCCGCCTTGCACTGGAAATGGCGCAACAGCAGGCCAGTGTGGCAAAGGCAACTGAGGATAACGCCGCGCGCGAGGCGGTGATTGAATCTGACCGCCAGAAGTATGCCGTGCAGGCGCAGTCGAATTATGCAAAGACGCAGACTGCGCTGGAGAAGTACACGGCCCGTCAGAATGAACTGAACAAGGCGCTGAAAGACGGTCGGATCCTCCAGGCTGACTACAACATCAATCTGGAAGCAGCGAAAAAAGAATACGACGACTCGCTGAAGAAACCCAAAGCCCCTTCAGCGGTGAAAACACCTGCAGGAGTAAAAAGCGTCGATACTGCCAGCGCGCAAACGCTGGAGCTGGAGGCGCAGTTACGCACTCTGCAGGAGCATAAGAGCATCACGGATACCATCAGCCAGCAGCGGCAGGAATTGTGGAAACAGCAATCCCGCTTTTCGGTGCTGGAAGAGGCCGCCAAAAAGCGCGCGCTGACCGCCGATGAAAAATCGGTGCTGGCGAACAAAGACGAGGTACTGGCGCGGGCCGAAGTGAATGCCCGGTTGGGCGATCAGATTGTTGCCCAGGAACGGTTAAACCGCCTGCAGGACAGCTCGCAGAAGTACGTTACCCAGATTGGGGAGAAAACCCGAGCGCTTGTGGCCGGGGGCAGCATGAGCAGTCGCGGCGCGCAGCGGCAAAACGAAGAGGCACAGCTGCGGCAGGGCTGGATGAATGCCGGCGGTACGGACACCGATCAGGGTTATCAGAACGAACTGGATGCACTGAAGAAATATTATGCCGCGCAGGACGAGCTACGTGGCAACTGGCAGGCCGGGGCGAAATCAGCGTGGGCTGACTATGCCGATTCAGCAGCTGATGCCTATGGTTCGATGAAGTCCGCTGCTTCAGCCACATTCGATGGTATCAGCCAGAATATGGCCGATATGCTGACGACAGGGAAAGCAAACTGGGCAGATTTCACCCGTTCCACGTTGTCGATGCTGACGCAGATTCTGATGAAGCAGGCTATGGCTGGCCTGGTCAGTTCCGCCACGTCAGCGCTGGGTTTTGCTGGTGGTGGTTATACCGGGTCCGGCGGCAAGTATGAACCAGCAGGTGTGGTGCACCGTGGAGAGTTTGTCTTTACGCAGGAAGCCACCAACCGAATCGGTGTCGGCAACCTTTATCGCATGATGCGCGGTTATGCGACTGGTGGCCTGGTCGGGGGGAGTGGCGCTGGCGTTGCTTCTCCTTTTGGTGTCAGCGTGTATGCGCCGGTTTCGGTTACAACAAGCCAGGGGGATTCCGGTCAACAGAAAGGAAGCGGCGATGCGCTGGGGAAAGCCTATCAGCAGGTGATCAACAGCTCCATCAGGGAAGGTATCACCAGAGAAGTCCGGCCAGGTGGCATCATCTGGAATGCAACAAAACAGAGGTAAGCAATGGCGATCGAGCATTTTGCATGGCGGATTAAAGCATCCAGCCAGCCGACCCTGAAAAGTAAGGATACCGTCCGCACGGCACAGTTTGGTGATGGCTATAAGCAAGTGTCAGGTGCCGGTCTGAATGATGAAACGCTCAGCTATGAGTTTTCATTTACCGGCGAACCGGGAACCGTCAAGGATATCTATGTTTTCCTGCGGCGCCATAAGACGAAATCCTTTTCGTTTACCCCGCCTGGCGGTGATCTTGCGCTCTGGCGCGTTGAGGCAGACAGCCTGCAGCGCGTCACCAAAAGTAAAACGGTTGAAACCGTATCAGCCACATTTGAACAGGCGTTTGCACCATGAGCTTAAACAGTGATTATCAGAAACTTGAGCCGGGCAATGTTGTCCGACTTTTTGATGTCGATGGCACCTCATTTGGTGTTTCCGACGTTCTCCGCTTCCACGCCCACAACATTGTCCACACTCCCGATGAAATTGCCGCTGCTGGTGGAGATGAAAAAAAGCTACCGGCGAAATCAATCTGGTGGCAGGGGCAGGAATATAAAGCCTGGCCCTGCCAGATCGAGGGTATTGAGACGGCGACCGACGGGACCAGCGCGCAGCCGACGCTGTCGGTAGCTAACCTGGATAGTTCCATTACGGCGCTGTGTCTTACTTATGATGACCTGCTGCAGGCAAAGGTCACGATTCATGACACGCTGGCGCAGTATCTGGATGCGAAAAACTATCCGGAGGGAAACCCGTCAGCGGATCCGCAGCAGGAAAAGCTGAAGGTGTTTTACATTGACGCCAAGAGCACTGAAACCAACGAGGTGGTGGCGTTTACGTTGTCCAGTCCAATGGACCTGCAGGGGTTGATGATCCCGACGCGCCAGCTACATTCGCTTTGTACCTGGTGTATCCGTAACAAATATCGCTCAGGTGATGGATGTGACTATGCCGGAACGCGTTATTTCGACAAGCACAACAACCCGGTTAACGATCCGTCACTCGATGAATGTCCCGGTACGCTCACTGCGTGCAAGTTGAGGCATGGCGAGGGGAACGAGTTGCCGTTCGGTGGCTTCCCTGGCACATCCCTGATCAGGAGCTGATATGCGTCAGAAAATTATCGACGCCATTATGGCGCATGCTGCTGCTGAATATCCGCGTGAATGCTGCGGCGTAGTGGTGCAAAAAAGCAGGGTGCAGCGGTACATTCCCTGCCGTAATCTGGCAACCGATCCGACAGAGCATTTCCACCTGTCGCCGGAAGATTACGCCGCTGCCGAAGACTGGGGAACAGTGATTGCCATTGTCCACAGCCACCCGGATGCCACGACGCAGGCGAGCGAACTGGATAAGGCACAGTGTGACGCTATGTTACTTCCGTGGCACATCGTCAGCTGGCCGGAGGGGGATCTGCGTACCATTCAGCCGCGGGGCGAGCTGCCGCTACTGGAGCGCCCGTTTGTGCTCGGTCACTTCGATTGCTGGGGGCTGGTGATGAGCTATTTCCGGCAAACGCACGGCATTGAGCTGACGGATTACCGCGTGGATTATCCCTGGTGGGAGGACAGTTACCCCGAAAACTTCTACCATGATTGCTGGTATGAATGCGGATTCCGTGAATTCAGTGGCGTGCCGCAGCCAGGTGATATGGTTATCATGCAGGTCCAGGCTAATAAGTGGAACCATGCAGGGATCCTGCTGGAAGGCAATATGCTACTCCACCATCTTTATGGCCATTTGAGTCAGCGTGTGCCTTATGGCGGCTACTGGCAGGAACGGACGATGAAGGTTCTACGGTATAAGTCTCTGTGCTAACCTTTTGCAAAACCAAAGGGGATAGGGATATGAAAAAGACTTTGCTGCTTCTAATTGCGCTTAGCGTTGCTGGGTGTTCAACCACGGCGGTGAATTCTACCGTTGCAAAACAAGTACCATCTGAACGTGTATTGCTGAAGGGGGCTGGTGACTCGGTGATAACAATTACACGAGATCAAGGATGGTTTGCTGGAGGTGGATGCTTTGTAGAAGTAACTATTGATGGAAAATCCTATGCAAGAATTGATACGGGAGAAACGATCGATATCAATGTTACATCCGGCCGACATATTCTAGGAATATCTGGTGATTCAAAAGGTAAAGGATTATGTGGAATGCAGGTCGGACAACCACTCAAAGAGACTGCCACGCAGATCAATGCTCGTGAACATCAAAAATTCCGCATCACCGGAGATACTAATTCCGGACTTGATATCAGAGCATCAACCATATAGTTCGAGTCATTTTATAAATGGCCACCTCCGGGTGGCTTTTTTATTGGAGAATAGTATGCAGCAAGAAGTTATGACCCAAATTGAACTGAGCGGGATTCTTGGCAAAACCTTTGGTAAGACGCATCATCGTTTAATTAGCTCAACCCGAGAAGCTTGTCGAGCCCTAGCTGCAACAGTGAAAGGGTTTGAGGCCTTCATGAATTCAAGTAAACAGCGCGGTCTGACATATGCAGTTTTTCGAGGAAAGAAAAATATTGGGGAAGATGATTTAGGCTTTCCGGCGACAGGTGAAGTGATCCGGATCGTGCCAGTAGTTATTGGTAGTAAAAAAGCTGGCCTGTTACAAACCATATTAGGTGCCGTCCTTGTTGTAGCTGGCTACGCTTTGTCAGGTTTTACTGGCGGTGCAAGTATGGCATTGGTCGCACCCGGTGTTGCATTAATGGCTGGAGGCGTAATCCAAATGCTTTCGCCACAGCCAGCAGGGCTTGCCAGCAAACAGGATGCCGAAAATCGGGCATCGTATGCATTCGGTGGTGTAACTAACACTGCTGCTCAGGGTAATCCAGTTCCACTTCTATACGGGTGCAGGCGTATTGGTGGGGCGATCATCTCTGCTGGTATATACGTCGAAGACCAGCAATAACAAAATAATCTTCCTTTCAGGCTACCTTATGGTGGCTTTTTTTATGGGCGCAATATGGCTACAGCAACCCCGATAAAAGGCCGCAAGGGCGGCAGTTCCAGTTCACGAACCCCTACCGAACAGCCTGATGATCTGCAATCTGTAGCGAAGGCCAAAATCCTCGTTGCGCTTGGGGAAGGGGAATTTGCAGGGCAATTAACCGGAAAAAATATCTACCTGGACGGCACGGCGCTGGAAAACGCCGATGGCTCCCAAAACTTTAGCGGCGTGACGTGGGAGTTTCGCGCGGGAACTCAGGCACAAAATTACATTCAGGGCATTCCCGGTACCGAAAACGAAATCAACGTTGGAACTGAAGTATCAAGCGCAACAACCTGGACGCGTACATTTACCAACACCCAACTATCAGCCGTTCGCCTGCGGCTGAAATGGCCTTCACTGTTTAAGCAGGAGGACAACGGCGATCTGGTTGGGTATTCCATCAATTATGCAATAGACCTGCAAACTGATGGTGGGACCTGGCAAACCATGCTTAATACCAGCGCAACCGGCAAAACGACGTCTGGTTATGAGCGCAGCCACCGTATTGATTTACCGCAGGCTGGCAGCACCTGGACAATCCGACTGCGTAAGATTACCGCTGACGCAAACAGCGCCAAGATCGGCGACACGATGACGCTGCAAAGCTTCACGGAAGTGATTGATGCCAAGCTGCGCTATCCGAACACCGCGCTGCTGTACATAGAATTCGATTCAAGTCAGTTCAACGGTTCGATTCCACAGATATCCTGTGAACCACGTGGCCGGGTGATCCGCGTGCCTGATAACTATGACCCCGATACGCGGACTTATAGTGGTACATGGCAGGGTGCGTTTAAGTGGGCCTGGACCGATAACCCGGCGTGGATATTTTACGATCTGGTTATTACCGATCGCTTTGGTCTGGGTAATCGCCTGAGTGCAGCCAACATCGATAAATGGACGTTGTACCAGGTATCGCAGTATTGCGATCAGCCGGTACCGGATGGAAAGGGTGGAAGCGGGACAGAGCCACGCTATACCTGTAACGTCTATGTTCAGGACAGGAATGACGCTTACACTGTGCTGCGTGACTTCGCGGCTATATTCCGGGGTATGACGTACTGGGGCGGTGATCAGATTGTTGCGCTTGCCGATATGCCGAGAGATGTGGATTACGCTTACACCCGCGCTAACGTTATCGACGGACGCTTTACCTATTCCAGCAGCACGACAAAAACGCGGTATACCACCGCGCTGGTTTCCTGGTCTGATCCGGGTAACGCTTATGCGGATGCGATGGAGCCGGTATTTGAGCAGCCTCTGGTGGCCCGGTACGGATTTAATCAGCTGGAAATGACAGCCATCGGCTGCACCCGGCAGTCAGAAGCTAACCGAAAGGGGCGCTGGGGTATTCTCACCAACAATAAGGATCGCGTTGTTTCGTTTGATGTTGGCCTGGACGGAAACATTCCGCAGCCGGGATACATCATCGCCGTGTCAGACGAGCTTCTGTCCGGCAAAGTTATGGGCGGCCGCATCAGTGCTGTTAACGGTCGCGTGATTAAACTTGACCACGTAGCTGATGCAGCAGCAGGCGATCGCCTTATTCTCAATCTTCCCTCCGGTGCGTCACAGAGCAGGACTATTCAGGCGGTTAACGGGGAATCAGTCACAGTCACCACGGCATACAGTGAGACACCACAGGCCGAAGCTGTATGGGTGGTTGAGTCAGATGAACTCTACGCCCAGCAGTATCGAGTTGTCAGCGTCTCCGATAATGATGATGGCACTTTCTCTATTACCGGCGCATGGCATGACCCGGATAAATATGCCCGTATCGATACCGGAGCCATCATTGACCAGCGGCCCGTTAGTGTAATCCCGCCTGGTAACCAGTCGCCGCCGGCTAACATTGTGATCAGCTCGTTTTCAGTGGTGCAGCAGAATATCAGCGTCGAAACCATGCGTGTGAGCTGGGACCAGGCGCAGAATGCTATCGCCTACGAGGCACAGTGGCGCCGCAATGATGGTAACTGGGTAAACGTGCCGCGCAGCTCCACCACCTCATTTGATGTATCGGGTATTTATGCAGGGCGCTACCTCGTGCGTGTGCGTGCCATTAATGCCGCTGAAATTTCCTCTGGCTGGGGCTACTCCGAAGAGAAAACGCTGACGGGCAAGGTGGGAAATCCACCGAAACCTGTCGGCTTTGCGACAACGCCGATCAACTGGGGGATTCGTCTGAACTGGGGATTCCCGGCTAACACCGGGGATACGCTGAAAACGGAAATTCAGTACACCGCGAACAGTGATTTCTCTAATCCTCTATTGCTGTCGGATGTGCCTTATCCGTCAGCCGAATACACCCAACTGGGACTGAAGGCGGGGCAGGAGTTCTGGTACCGCGCGCAGCTGGTTGACAGAACGGGTAATGAATCAGGCTGGACCGACTGGGTTCGTGGCGAATCCAACGCGAACGCAGATGATTACCTGGGGGATATTGCGGATGACTTTCTCACCTCTGCTGATGGTGATCGTCTGACGGGCGATATTGATACCAACCTTGAAGGTATTCTGCAGAACGCGCTGGCCAACCATGCAACCGTGGAACACCAGTGGGCGCAGTATGGTGAAGTACGCGCGGATATTCTGGTGGTCAAAACGACTATTGCAGATGTTGATAAGGCGATGGCTGAAATGTCCACTCAGGTGCAGGCGCAGTTCAATGATGTGACTGCCGCGCTGGAAGATAAGCTCACCGCCGTGGTTGATGCTACCGGAGCCTCTGCAATTTACACCCTCAAAACCGGAGTCCGGATTAACGGCGTGATGTATAACGCCGGAATGTCGATTGCGGTGCTGGCGGAAGCGGGTAAGCCGGTAGTCACTCGTGTCGGATTTAACGCCAATCAGTTCGCCCTGATGAGTGGCAGCAGTGATACGCAATATTCGCCGTTTGCGGTGGTCAATGGTCAGGTCTTTATCAGCGATGCGTTTATCCAGTATGGCCAAATCACGCTGGCAAAAATTGGCGAACTGCGCTCCGCAAATTATGTTCAGGGACAAACGGGCACCATCATGAAATCGGACGGAACGTTTGAAATTAATGGTTCTAATGCTGGTGATGGCAGGACCACAATTGATAACTATGGACAGAAGGTATATGACAAAAATAATACTCTTCGGGTTGTTGTTGGCAAGTATTAGCGGTTGCGCCTCTATTTCTGGGGCGTTAAATAGTGGAGTTAAAAGTGTTGATTGTACGGCTGCATATTCTTCGCATTTAGGTGCCGGTGCTGAACTTCATATTGCGACAGTTTCTATCAAACAGATCCGCATTGATAAAAATGGGACGTATTGGGTCAGGCCGGTTAATAGTCTTTATGTTCGATTCTTTCCTGGCTGGAAGTCTACTGAACACCTGACAAACTACCAATGTAAAGGGGATGATTATGGCTTACGGAGTGCAGTTGTTCGACGCTAAGGGGAATGAGCTGGTGGGGCGGTTCAATCCCACCTTCGTTGCCGCAGTTATCACTTCTCCAGCGTCAGGCACAAAGGCTTATCCGGTTGTTGAGGGAAAAACTCTGGTCGCGGACCCGCAAAACATATTCACCCCAAGCGGTTCAAAAGGCCAGACTCCGGCAACGGCGACCGTTGCCAATGGCACGGTTACCTGGTCTAACGCGTCAGTAAATCAGCCAATATTGGTGATGTACAAATGAGTTATGGTTTAAAAATTTTCCGCGAAGATGGGAGCCTGTTTATTAGTCCTGAAGTCACACCGATGAACTTTATCGGTGTATATCGCTTCACTGGAAATATGACGATCCCCACAGACATTCCAGCTACGGCAAACGTGATTTCCTTTATTCGTAACGATTCGGCAACCGGGGCCGCTTATGTTATTCCGGTTGCTTCAAATGGGAAATGGAACCTGAATTTAAATTGCAATGGGGTAGGCGGTCATGTCTATGTGTTCGCAAACGTTGTTCCGATTGCGCATGGTGTGGGAATGGCAGTGTACAACTCCAACGGCGATATGGTCTGGAACACTGACTGTTTGCCGCTTGAGCTTCATTTTGTAGATAATCCGTGGAACGGCTCAGGAAATGGCAATGGTGCAAACTACGACGTTAATGTCGGTCTTCCGGCGGCAGTGGTATCCGGTATGAGCTCAAATTACCTGGTCCCGTTAGATCCAGCTGCTGGGATTTATATTTATGGGACGCTGACGGCTCGCGCGTATGACAACATCGTTGGTGGGTATTCCATTTATAGCGAACAGATTAACGGGCTGGCCCCCACACCACGATTTAAAAAACAGTATATCTACATCGATACGCGACTTTATTCGTAGAAGCTGCTTTCTATCCAAATCACTAACCTCGCTTCGGCGGGGTTTTTT
>NZ_JAOWHD010000054.1:0-16808 GCF_030332785.1 Citrobacter sp. Cpo069 | reverse complement strand
GAAACCTGGCTGGAGAACGCGCCGCCGGAAGCTGGCGAAGCGGCATCCCAGACACCAGAACCAGTACCCACCAAAAAACGGAAGCGGAAAAATCCCGTAACCGATGATTCTAACCCCTGGAGTACATCAGGAGGATGGTTGTGAACCGTGTTGATATTGAAACCATGATCCAGCGATATACCGAAGCCGAAATGGCGGTGCTGGATGGCAAAACTATCCGTTTCAATGGGCAGGAAATGACGATGGAGAACCTGTCGGAAATCCGAAAAGGGCGTCAGGAGTGGGAGCGTCGGCTCTCTTCTCTTATTTCTCATCGCCGCGGGCGACCCGGTTACCGACTGGCGAGGTTTGAATGAGCCTTTTAGATGATGCGATTGGGGTCTTTTCGCCTGGCTGGAAAGCAGCCCGTCTGCAGGCGCGCGCGAAAATCAGGGCATATGAAGCCGTTACCCCGACCAGAACGCACAAAGGGCGCCGTGAAAATCGTTCAGCTGATCAGCTCAGCAAAATGGGGGCGGTATCACTGCGGGAGCAGGCCCGGTGGCTCGATAACAATCACGATCTGGTGATTGGGGTGTTCGATAAGCTGGAAGAGAGGGTGGTGGGGAAAGCCGGAATTATTGTTGAACCCCATCCCAAACTGATGAACGGTAAAATCGCCAAAAAGCTGGCAGATCAGATCCGTAATAAATGGGCAGAATGGTCTGTCAGGCCTGATGTCACGAACCAGTTTACCCGCCCGATGCTTGAGCGCCTGATGTTGCGCACCTGGCTGCGGGATGGCGAAGTGTTTGCCCAGCTTGTCAGTGGAACCGGGAATGGTCTTACGCCAGCAGCCGGTATCCCCTTCTGGCTTGAAGCGCTTGAACCAGATTTTATTCCCATGAACAGCGATGCTGCCAGCCAGCTTAATCAGGGGGTATTCGTCGACAACTGGGGCAGACCAAGGAAATATCAGGTTTATAAAAGCCTGCCCGTTTCAGGCCGTCAGCTTGATACCAAAGAAGTGGATGCGGAAAACATGCTGCATCTTAAATTTGTCCGCCGTCTGCACCAGACCCGGGGCGTATCGATGCTATCCGGTGTACTGATGCGTCTGAGCGCACTTAAAGAGTATGAAGATGCTGAGCTCACCGCCGCACGTATTGCTGCTGCGCTGGGTATGTACATCAAAAAGGGGGACGGGCAAAGCTTCGAAGAGAGTAACAGTTCTTCCGATGATGATGATCGGGAAGTGATGATTCAGCCAGGCATCATTTATGACGATCTGAAGCCTGGTGAAGATATCGGCATGGTGAAATCTGACCGGCCCAATCCTAACCTTGAAACCTTCCGTAATGGGCAACTTCGCGCTGTCGCAGCAGGCAGCCGACTCAGCTTTTCAAGCACAGCCAGAAACTACAACGGCACCTACAGCGCGCAGCGGCAGGAACTGGTGGAATCAACAGATGGCTATCTCATTTTACAGGACTGGTTTATTGGCGCGGTGACCCGGCCAATGTACCGCGCCTGGCTGAAAATGGCGGTGGCCGCTGGCGAGATTAAATTACCCCGCGGTCTGGATATGGAGTCGCTGTACTCGGCGGTGTATTCCGGCCCTGTTATGCCGTGGATCGATCCGGTTAAAGAGGCCAATGCCTGGAAGTTACAGATCCGGGGCGGAGCGGCAACGGAATCCGACTGGGTCCGCGCCAGCGGACGTAACCCGAACGATGTGAAGGCGCGCCGGAAGGCAGAGATCGACGAAAACAAAGAGATGGGGCTGGTGTTTGACACTGACCCTGCCAATGACAAAGGAGGCACAAGTGCCGAAGCCAAAGAACCGGGCGCACCACCGTCCGAAAGCCAGCGCAAAAAGTAATTCCTGGTTCCGTATGCAGGCCAGCGCCGACAACGAAGCGGATATTTATATCTACGACGAGATCGGCTACTGGGGGGTGACGGCGCGCCAGTTTGTGAATGACCTGAAGGCGCTGGGCGATATTACCCATATCAACCTTCACATCAATTCGCCCGGTGGCGATGTCTTTGATGGCATCGCCATTTTTAATGCCCTGAAGCATCACGGCGCGGCAATCACCGTTCACATTGATGGTCTGGCAGCTTCAATGGCTTCGGTGATTGCGATGGTTGGCAACCCGGTAATTATGCCGGAAAACACGATGATGATGATCCACAAACCATGGGGATTTGCGGGTGGTGATGCCAACGACATGCGGGATTATGCCGATCTGCTGGATAAGGTCGAGTCTGTCCTGATCCCTGCCTACGCGGAGAAAACTGGAAAAACGACCGAAGAAATCGCCGCCATGCTGGACGATGAAACCTGGATGGACGGTAAAGAATGCTTAGCGCATGGCTTTGCCGATCAGGTCACTACCTCTCTGCAGGCAATGGCCTGTATTCAATCAAAACGTATCGAGGATTTTGAAAAGATGCCAAACAGCATTCGCAACATGATCACCCCACCGCGCAATATCACTGCGCGTGAGCCACAACAACCTCAGCCGCAGGTGACTACGCCTCAGCCGGCAGCATCAGATGAAGCGACAATCCGTGCTCAGGTTCTCGCCGAGCAAAAGAGCCGCGTAAATGGTATCAACGATCTCTTTGCGATGTTCGGCGGCAAGCATCATGAGCTGCAGAATAAATGCATCGCGGATCCGGAGTGCACAGTGGCTCAGGCTAAAGATGAACTGCTGGCGGCGCTGGGCAAAAATGCTACACCGTCGAATAAAACCACGGATGCGCATATTTACGCCGGGAACGGTAACTTTGTTGGAGATGGTGTCCGCCAGGCGCTGATGGCGCGCGCGGGCTTCGAGAGCATGGAGCGGGACAACGTCTATAACGGCATGACGCTGCGCGAATATGCCCGTATGGCGCTGACCGAGCGCGGCATCGGCGTTTCCAGCTATAACCCGATGCAGATGGTCGGTATGGCACTGACACACAGCACGTCTGACTTCGGTAATATCCTGCTCGATGTTGCTAATAAAGCGTTGCTGCAGGGCTGGGAGGAAGCGGCAGAAACTTTCGAGCAGTGGACTAAGAAAGGCCAGTTGTCAGACTTTAAAACGGCACATCGTGTCGGTCTTGGTGGTTTTTCTTCCCTGCGCCAGGTTCGCGAGGGGGCTGAATATAAGTATGTGACCACCAAAGATAAAGGTGAAAGCATTGCGCTGGCCACCTACGGGGAAATCTTCTCTATTACCCGTCAGGCGATCATCAACGACGATCTGAATCAGTTAACCGATGTACCTATGAAGATGGGCCGCGCGGCAAAAGGGACGATCGGCGATCTGGTGTATGCCGTTCTGACCGAAAACGCGAAATTGTCTGATGGCAAGCCGCTGTTCCATGCTGATCACGGCAATATCTCCGCAGGCGCGATTTCTGTAGCCAGCCTTGATGAAGCGCGCAAGATGATGCGTCTGCAGAAAGAGGGTGAGCGTCCCCTGAATATTCGCCCGGCATTCATGCTGGTGCCTGTCGCGCTCGAAACCCTGGCAAACCAGACGATCAAGTCTGCCAGTGTGAAAGGGGCGGATATCAACGCCGGTATCATGAACCCAATTCAGAACTTTGCTGAAGTTATCGCGGAGCCGCGTCTTGACGCCAAAGACACCAGCGCCTGGTATCTGGCCGCCGCTAAGGGCACGGACACCATCGAAGTGGCTTACCTGAACGGCGTTGATACTCCGTATATCGATCAGCAGGAAGGCTTCACGACCGACGGTATTGCCACCAAAGTGCGCATCGATGCCGGTGTATCTCCTCTGGATTATCGCGGCCTGGCGAAATCAACCGGGAAATAATCCCTTCCACTCAAGCAGCACATCACAGCCCATAAGGGCTTTTTTTGTATCTGAATTCGGCCCCGTATGGGGCTGGATGGAGACTGAATTTATGGCGAAGAATTTTGTACAGCATGGCAAAACTATTGAGATTGCCAACACGGGCAGCGTTGAGATCCTGAGTGGTTCGCCGGTGATGGTGGGGAAAGTCGTGGCGATTGCCATTACTGATATTGCGGCAGGCCAGACGGGAGACGGTTTTACCGAAGGTGTTTTCCTGCTGCCTAAGCTGACTACCGATGCGATCACCATCGGTGAGCAGGTTCATATAAAAGATGGAAAAGTGCAGAACGACGCGACAGGTGCCGATCTGGCTGGGGTTGCCTGGGAAGATGCTGCTGCCAGTTCCGCAATTGTAGCCGTGAAAATCAATGCCTAATCCCTTTGACAGACTTGTCAACCGCATGGATGCGGTCACGGTGAACAAAATGGGCAAGCCAGCGACCATCAACGGGGAGCCCATGATTGTTATTCCGGCTGAGTTTCTGGAAGAAATGGGGCCTTTGAGCGGAACAGGGCGATCGCTGGTGGTGTTTACTGCAGGATACAGGCCGCGTCGTAATGACGTGGTGATTTTTGAAGGGGAGGAATTCCATCTTACCCGTCACGAACGCTTTAACGGCAAACCGCGCATCTTTATCGAGTAAGCAGGAGGGAGTATGTCGATTAAGGGGCTGGAGCAGGCCATTGCTAATCTGAACAGCATCAGTAAAAGAGCTGTACCGCGCGCTTCCGCCCAGACGGTGAACCGTATCGCCACGCAGGCGGTCAATCGCAGTGTGTCCGCTGTCGCGAAATCAACCCGCGTTCCCCGAAAACTGGTCAGGCAGCGTGCACGGATACGTCGGGCTACGGTGGAGAAGCCGCGCGCTCTGATTCGCATAAACCGCGGGAATCTTCCCGCTATCAAACTGGGACCATCCAGTATGCGTCTGTCACGGCGTAAACGTGATAAGTCAGGTGCGAACAGTGAGCTGCGTGTGGGGCGTTTTCGTTTTCCCGGGGCCTTTATTCAACAACTGGCAAACGGTCGCTGGCATGTCTTGCGGCGTACCACAAAGAGTCGGTATCCCATTGAAGTGGTCAGTATTCCCCTTTCCGTTCCTCTGACCGAAACGTTCCGGGCTGAAGTGCCAAAACTTATGGACGAACGTATGCCGCAAATTATGCGACAAAACCTGTCTAACCAACTGAGGCTGATCCTTAAACGATGAAAAACAGTGATATCCGCAAAGCCGTACTAACCGCGCTCCAGCGCAATATCTCAGATGCAGTGACATGGTTCGATGGTCGTCCTGGGTTTCTGGATGAGCAGGATCTTCCGGCGGTTGCGGTTTACCTTTCTGACGCCCGAGCCTCGGATGAAAGTGTTGATGAAGATATGTGGACAGCCGTGCTGCATGTTGAGGTGTTTCTAAAAGCCACGGCTACAGACAGTGCTCTGGATTCCTGGATGGAGGACCGCATCTATCCGGCAATGGCTGATGTTCCCGAACTGGCAAATCTTCTCGAATTGATGGCGGCTCAGAGGTATGACTATCAGCGCGATGAAGAGGCCATGACGTGGGGATCTGCCGACCTCAGTTATTCCATCAGCTACATTATGTGAGGACGTAATGACTACACCAAACCCACTGGCGCCGGTAAAGGGTGCCACCACCACACTCTGGATTTATTCCGGGTCGGGCAACCCGTTCGCTAACCCATTATCGGATGTTGACTGGACGCGCCTGGCAAAGATTAAAGACCTGCAGCCCGGTGAACTGACTGCCGAATCAAACGACGACACCTATCTGGATGATGCGGATGCTGACTGGACGTCCACTTCACAGGGCCAGAAATCGGCGGGGGAGGCCAGTTTTACGCTGGCCTGGAAACCTGCCGAGAGCGGGCAGCAGGATCTGGTTCGCTGGTTTGATGACGGTACCGTGCTGGCGTACAAAATCAAATACCCGAATGGCACCATCGATGTGTTCCGTGGCTGGGTAAGCAGCCTGGGTAAAACGGTGACGGCAAAAGACACCATTACCCGTTCTGTCAAAATCAGCAACAACGGCAAACCTGGTCTTGCTGAAGACAGCGCTGCTGCAGTGATTGACGTAACCGGCGTCAGCCTGGATAAATCGACCACCACCGTTGCGGTTGCTGCCACCACCACGCTGAATGTCACCGTGGCGCCAGCCAGCGCAAGCGATCCATCTTTCCGGGCCACCACCACGGATGCAGGTAAAGCCACGGTGACTGTCGCCGGTACGGTGCTGACGGTAACCGGTATTGCAGCCGGAACCGCTGACATTATTGTGATGACTAACGACGGGCTGTTTGTCGCGATCTGTAAAGTCACCGTTGCCTGACTTCCGGGGCTGTGGCCCCGCTTTCTGGAGTAATCCATGTTTTTAAAAAGTGAGCCGTTCGAACGCAACGGCAAGACCGTCACGCTCTACGAACTGTCGGCGCTGCAGCGTATTGAGCATCTTGAACACCTGAAGACGCTGGAAAGTATCACCGATGCCGACATGCAGGCGGCGATGGATATGACGATTAAATCCGGCGCACTGCTGGTGGCCATGTCTTTATGGCATGGACATCCCCTGAAAGGGGCGCACAAAACGCCGAAAGAAGACGTTGAGCAGATCCAGAATGAAGTACTGATGACCTGGCCGCTGGAGATTGTTTCCGCAGCAGAGTACAGCGTGAAGCTGCTGTCCGGCATGGTGCCGCTGCAGGAAGCGAATGATCCAGAGGATGTTGCTGTGACTGAGCCGGTCAGTCTGGAAAAGTCCTCGCCAGCGAGCTGACATTCGTCCTGAAACTGGCGCGTGAATTTCGCCGCCCGGACTGGCGCGCCATGCTTGCTGATATGTCGTCAACGGAATACGCCGACTGGCGAACGTTCTACCAGGACAATTTTTTTAATGATGTGCAACTGGATGCACATTTTTCCTCGCTGATGCATATCGTCATTACCGCGCTTGACCCCAAAACCACATCAACCCCTGCCAGCTTCAGCCTGCTTTCACCTTCAGCGGAGGATATTGCCGACGATGAACCCGGTGACGCTGTGCTGATGGCAAAGGCCGAGGGCATTTCAGGAGGTGTTCGCTATGGCCCAGACGGCAGTGGGTGACCTGGTCGTTAATCTTGATGTTAACTCGTCAAAGTTCAACGAGCAGATGGAGTACGTAAAAAGGCAGTTTAAGCAGACGGGTGACGCAGCGAATGACTCGGCGCTGAAGGTACAGCAGTCATTTACCCGCCAGGAGAGCGCCGCGAAGAAGGCCGGTATTTCTGTCGGCCAGTACAACGCGGCGATGCGTATGCTGCCTGCGCAGTTTACGGATATCGCCACCCAACTGGCCGGTGGACAGAGTCCGTGGCTTATCCTGCTGCAGCAGGGCGGTCAGGTGAAAGACTCCTTCGGCGGTATCATTCCGACCTTTCGGGCGCTGCTGGGCACCATATCGCCGGTGATGGTAGGTGTTGGCGCGCTGGCGGCCGCCACTGGCGCGGTGTTTTACGCCTGGTATCAGGGCTCGTCCACGCTGTCTGATTTCAACAAAACGCTGGTCCTGTCCGGTAACACTGCCGGGCTGACCTCAAACCGCATGCTGGTGCTGGCGAAATCCGGCGAGCAGGCGGGACTCACGTTTAACCAGACCAGCAGCGCGCTGACGGAGCTGGTCAACGCCGGAGTGCGTGCCGGTGCCCGGTTCGATGAGATGAGTCAGGCGGTAGCGAAATTTACCGATGCGTCGGGTGTGCCGGTCGATAAGGTGGCGGCGGCATTCGGCAAACTGACGAACGATCCGACCTCTGGTCTGATTGCCATGGCGCAGCAGTTCCACAACGTCACAGCGGAACAGATTGCTTATGTGGCGCAGCTGCAGCGTGCCGGGGATGAAGCCGGGGCGCTGCAGGCAGCTAATGATGCGGCGACGAACGGTTTTCGTGAGCAGACAAAGAGCCTGCGCGACAATATGGGGTCGATTGAGTCTGCTGCCGACAGCCTGAAGCGTGCCTTTAAATCGATGTGGGATGCAGCGCTCGATATCGGGCGGCCTGACACCACGCAGGAGATGGTTGCCAAAGCTGAAGCGGCCTTTAAGCGGGCGGATGAAATCTGGAATCTGCGTAAAGGTGATGGTTATGTCAATGATGATGCGCGCGCCAGCTACTGGAACGATCGGGAATCTGCCCGCCTTGCACTGGAAATGGCGCAACAGCAGGCCAGTGTGGCAAAGGCAACTGAGGATAACGCCGCGCGCGAGGCGGTGATTGAATCTGACCGCCAGAAGTATGCCGTGCAGGCGCAGTCGAATTATGCAAAGACGCAGACTGCGCTGGAGAAGTACACGGCCCGTCAGAATGAACTGAACAAGGCGCTGAAAGACGGTCGGATCCTCCAGGCTGACTACAACATCAATCTGGAAGCAGCGAAAAAAGAATACGACGACTCGCTGAAGAAACCCAAAGCCCCTTCAGCGGTGAAAACACCTGCAGGAGTAAAAAGCGTCGATACTGCCAGCGCGCAAACGCTGGAGCTGGAGGCGCAGTTACGCACTCTGCAGGAGCATAAGAGCATCACGGATACCATCAGCCAGCAGCGGCAGGAATTGTGGAAACAGCAATCCCGCTTTTCGGTGCTGGAAGAGGCCGCCAAAAAGCGCGCGCTGACCGCCGATGAAAAATCGGTGCTGGCGAACAAAGACGAGGTACTGGCGCGGGCCGAAGTGAATGCCCGGTTGGGCGATCAGATTGTTGCCCAGGAACGGTTAAACCGCCTGCAGGACAGCTCGCAGAAGTACGTTACCCAGATTGGGGAGAAAACCCGAGCGCTTGTGGCCGGGGGCAGCATGAGCAGTCGCGGCGCGCAGCGGCAAAACGAAGAGGCACAGCTGCGGCAGGGCTGGATGAATGCCGGCGGTACGGACACCGATCAGGGTTATCAGAACGAACTGGATGCACTGAAGAAATATTATGCCGCGCAGGACGAGCTACGTGGCAACTGGCAGGCCGGGGCGAAATCAGCGTGGGCTGACTATGCCGATTCAGCAGCTGATGCCTATGGTTCGATGAAGTCCGCTGCTTCAGCCACATTCGATGGTATCAGCCAGAATATGGCCGATATGCTGACGACAGGGAAAGCAAACTGGGCAGATTTCACCCGTTCCACGTTGTCGATGCTGACGCAGATTCTGATGAAGCAGGCTATGGCTGGCCTGGTCAGTTCCGCCACGTCAGCGCTGGGTTTTGCTGGTGGTGGTTATACCGGGTCCGGCGGCAAGTATGAACCAGCAGGTGTGGTGCACCGTGGAGAGTTTGTCTTTACGCAGGAAGCCACCAACCGAATCGGTGTCGGCAACCTTTATCGCATGATGCGCGGTTATGCGACTGGTGGCCTGGTCGGGGGGAGTGGCGCTGGCGTTGCTTCTCCTTTTGGTGTCAGCGTGTATGCGCCGGTTTCGGTTACAACAAGCCAGGGGGATTCCGGTCAACAGAAAGGAAGCGGCGATGCGCTGGGGAAAGCCTATCAGCAGGTGATCAACAGCTCCATCAGGGAAGGTATCACCAGAGAAGTCCGGCCAGGTGGCATCATCTGGAATGCAACAAAACAGAGGTAAGCAATGGCGATCGAGCATTTTGCATGGCGGATTAAAGCATCCAGCCAGCCGACCCTGAAAAGTAAGGATACCGTCCGCACGGCACAGTTTGGTGATGGCTATAAGCAAGTGTCAGGTGCCGGTCTGAATGATGAAACGCTCAGCTATGAGTTTTCATTTACCGGCGAACCGGGAACCGTCAAGGATATCTATGTTTTCCTGCGGCGCCATAAGACGAAATCCTTTTCGTTTACCCCGCCTGGCGGTGATCTTGCGCTCTGGCGCGTTGAGGCAGACAGCCTGCAGCGCGTCACCAAAAGTAAAACGGTTGAAACCGTATCAGCCACATTTGAACAGGCGTTTGCACCATGAGCTTAAACAGTGATTATCAGAAACTTGAGCCGGGCAATGTTGTCCGACTTTTTGATGTCGATGGCACCTCATTTGGTGTTTCCGACGTTCTCCGCTTCCACGCCCACAACATTGTCCACACTCCCGATGAAATTGCCGCTGCTGGTGGAGATGAAAAAAAGCTACCGGCGAAATCAATCTGGTGGCAGGGGCAGGAATATAAAGCCTGGCCCTGCCAGATCGAGGGTATTGAGACGGCGACCGACGGGACCAGCGCGCAGCCGACGCTGTCGGTAGCTAACCTGGATAGTTCCATTACGGCGCTGTGTCTTACTTATGATGACCTGCTGCAGGCAAAGGTCACGATTCATGACACGCTGGCGCAGTATCTGGATGCGAAAAACTATCCGGAGGGAAACCCGTCAGCGGATCCGCAGCAGGAAAAGCTGAAGGTGTTTTACATTGACGCCAAGAGCACTGAAACCAACGAGGTGGTGGCGTTTACGTTGTCCAGTCCAATGGACCTGCAGGGGTTGATGATCCCGACGCGCCAGCTACATTCGCTTTGTACCTGGTGTATCCGTAACAAATATCGCTCAGGTGATGGATGTGACTATGCCGGAACGCGTTATTTCGACAAGCACAACAACCCGGTTAACGATCCGTCACTCGATGAATGTCCCGGTACGCTCACTGCGTGCAAGTTGAGGCATGGCGAGGGGAACGAGTTGCCGTTCGGTGGCTTCCCTGGCACATCCCTGATCAGGAGCTGATATGCGTCAGAAAATTATCGACGCCATTATGGCGCATGCTGCTGCTGAATATCCGCGTGAATGCTGCGGCGTAGTGGTGCAAAAAAGCAGGGTGCAGCGGTACATTCCCTGCCGTAATCTGGCAACCGATCCGACAGAGCATTTCCACCTGTCGCCGGAAGATTACGCCGCTGCCGAAGACTGGGGAACAGTGATTGCCATTGTCCACAGCCACCCGGATGCCACGACGCAGGCGAGCGAACTGGATAAGGCACAGTGTGACGCTATGTTACTTCCGTGGCACATCGTCAGCTGGCCGGAGGGGGATCTGCGTACCATTCAGCCGCGGGGCGAGCTGCCGCTACTGGAGCGCCCGTTTGTGCTCGGTCACTTCGATTGCTGGGGGCTGGTGATGAGCTATTTCCGGCAAACGCACGGCATTGAGCTGACGGATTACCGCGTGGATTATCCCTGGTGGGAGGACAGTTACCCCGAAAACTTCTACCATGATTGCTGGTATGAATGCGGATTCCGTGAATTCAGTGGCGTGCCGCAGCCAGGTGATATGGTTATCATGCAGGTCCAGGCTAATAAGTGGAACCATGCAGGGATCCTGCTGGAAGGCAATATGCTACTCCACCATCTTTATGGCCATTTGAGTCAGCGTGTGCCTTATGGCGGCTACTGGCAGGAACGGACGATGAAGGTTCTACGGTATATGTCTCTGTGCTAACCTTTTGCAAAACCAAAGGGGATAGGGATATGAAAAAGACTTTGCTGCTTCTAATCGCAATAGCTGTTGCGGGCTGTTCAACTGAACCAGTTCTTCCACAAAATGCAAAAGAAGTTGATGCCGCGGTTGAATTTCATCAAAAACCAAATACGACAGAAGTTACCATCATTCGTGATAAAGGGTTTGTAGCTGGAGGGTGTGCTATCACATCCTATGTGAATGGCGTGCCAGTTGCTGAACTTGAAACAGGGGAAAAAGTTAGAGCTTATTTACCAGCGGGTGAAATAATTATTGGTGCTGGATTCGCTGGAAAGGGGCTATGTAGTGGAGCACCAAAAAAAGAGCGGGAGTTTATAATCAAACCTGACACACCGAGGGTGTTAAGAATATTCACGGATCAAAGTGGTAATGTTGATATTTTACCAATGACTGTAAATTGAAATATATTAAATATGTAGAACCACCTTCGGGTGGTTTTTTTATGGGAGTAACAAATGCAAGAAGTAATGACTCAAATTGAGCTACATGGGCCTTTGGGAAAAACCTTTGGTAAGGTTCACCATCGATTGATTAGCACTACTCACGAGGCATGCAGGGCGCTATCTGCCACTATTAAAGGCTTCGAGCAGTACATGCACACCAGTAAACAGCGAGGTCTGACCTTTGCGGTATTTCGTGGAAAGAAAAATATTGGGGAAGATGATTTAGGTTTCCCGGTGACTGGTGAAGTAATCAGAATTGTTCCAGTTACTATAGGTAGTAAAAAATCCGGTGTCCTTCAGACAATCCTAGGCGCAGTATTAGTAGCTGTTGGTGTAGTTCTAAATTTTACGCCTTTTGCAGCGGCCTCGCCTTTCTTCTATCAGGCTGGTGGTGCGTTGATCATTGGTGGCGTTGTTCAAATGCTTTCACCTCAACCGTCGGGTCTTGCCAGTAAGCAAAGTGCAGATAACCGCGCTTCATATGCTTTCGGTGGGGTGACAAATACTGCCGCACAAGGTTATCCGGTCCCGCTTCTTTATGGTCGCAGACGCATTGGCGGGGCGATCATCTCTGCTGGTATATACGTCGAAGACCAGCAATAACCAAAATAATCTTCCTTTCAGGCTACCAGATGGTGGCTTTTTTTATGGGCGCAATATGGCTACAACAACCCAGATTAAAGGCCGCAAGGGCGGCAGTTCCAGTTCCCGAACCCCTACCGAACAGCCTGATGATCTGCAATCTGTAGCGAAGGCCAAAATCCTCGTTGCGCTTGGGGAAGGGGAATTTGCAGGGCAATTAACCGGAAAAAATATCTACCTGGACGGCACGGCGCTGGAAAACGCCGATGGCTCCCAAAACTTTAGCGGCGTGACGTGGGAGTTTCGCGCGGGAACTCAGGCACAAAATTACATTCAGGGCATTCCCGGTACCGAAAACGAAATCAACGTTGGAACTGAAGTATCAAGCGCAACAACCTGGACGCGTACATTTACCAACACCCAACTATCAGCCGTTCGCCTGCGGCTGAAATGGCCTTCACTGTTTAAGCAGGAGGACAACGGCGATCTGGTTGGGTATTCCATCAATTATGCAATAGACCTGCAAACTGATGGTGGGACCTGGCAAACCATGCTTAATACCAGCGCAACCGGCAAAACGACGTCTGGTTATGAGCGCAGCCACCGTATTGATTTACCGCAGGCTGGCAGCACCTGGACAATCCGACTGCGTAAGATTACCGCTGACGCAAACAGCGCCAAGATCGGCGACACGATGACGCTGCAAAGCTTCACGGAAGTGATTGATGCCAAGCTGCGCTATCCGAACACCGCGCTGCTGTACATAGAATTCGATTCAAGTCAGTTCAACGGTTCGATTCCACAGATATCCTGTGAACCACGTGGCCGGGTGATCCGCGTGCCTGATAACTATGACCCCGATACGCGGACTTATAGTGGTACATGGCAGGGTGCGTTTAAGTGGGCCTGGACCGATAACCCGGCGTGGATATTTTACGATCTGGTTATTACCGATCGCTTTGGTCTGGGTAATCGCCTGAGTGCAGCCAACATCGATAAATGGACGTTGTACCAGGTATCGCAGTATTGCGATCAGCCGGTACCGGATGGAAAGGGTGGAAGCGGGACAGAGCCACGCTATACCTGTAACGTCTATGTTCAGGACAGGAATGACGCTTACACTGTGCTGCGTGACTTCGCGGCTATATTCCGGGGTATGACGTACTGGGGCGGTGATCAGATTGTTGCGCTTGCCGATATGCCGAGAGATGTGGATTACGCTTACACCCGCGCTAACGTTATCGACGGACGCTTTACCTATTCCAGCAGCACGACAAAAACGCGGTATACCACCGCGCTGGTTTCCTGGTCTGATCCGGGTAACGCTTATGCGGATGCGATGGAGCCGGTATTTGAGCAGCCTCTGGTGGCCCGGTACGGATTTAATCAGCTGGAAATGACAGCCATCGGCTGCACCCGGCAGTCAGAAGCTAACCGAAAGGGGCGCTGGGGTATTCTCACCAACAATAAGGATCGCGTTGTTTCGTTTGATGTTGGCCTGGACGGAAACATTCCGCAGCCGGGATACATCATCGCCGTGTCAGACGAGCTTCTGTCCGGCAAAGTTATGGGCGGCCGCATCAGTGCTGTTAACGGTCGCGTGATTAAACTTGACCACGTAGCTGATGCAGCAGCAGGCGATCGCCTTATTCTCAATCTTCCCTCCGGTGCGTCACAGAGCAGGACTATTCAGGCGGTTAACGGGGAATCAGTCACAGTCACCACGGCATACAGTGAGACACCACAGGCCGAAGCTGTATGGGTGGTTGAGTCAGATGAACTCTACGCCCAGCAGTATCGAGTTGTCAGCGTCTCCGATAATGATGATGGCACTTTCTCTATTACCGGCGCATGGCATGACCCGGATAAATATGCCCGTATCGATACCGGAGCCATCATTGACCAGCGGCCCGTTAGTGTAATCCCGCCTGGTAACCAGTCGCCGCCGGCTAACATTGTGATCAGCTCGTTTTCAGTGGTGCAGCAGAATATCAGCGTCGAAACCATGCGTGTGAGCTGGGACCAGGCGCAGAATGCTATCGCCTACGAGGCACAGTGGCGCCGCAATGATGGTAACTGGGTAAACGTGCCGCGCAGCTCCACCACCTCATTTGATGTATCGGGTATTTATGCAGGGCGCTACCTCGTGCGTGTGCGTGCCATTAATGCCGCTGAAATTTCCTCTGGCTGGGGCTACTCCGAAGAGAAAACGCTGACGGGCAAGGTGGGAAATCCACCGAAACCTGTCGGCTTTGCGACAACGCCGATCAACTGGGGGATTCGTCTGAACTGGGGATTCCCGGCTAACACCGGGGATACGCTGAAAACGGAAATTCAGTACACCGCGAACAGTGATTTCTCTAATCCTCTATTGCTGTCGGATGTGCCTTATCCGTCAGCCGAATACACCCAACTGGGACTGAAGGCGGGGCAGGAGTTCTGGTACCGCGCGCAGCTGGTTGACAGAACGGGTAATGAATCAGGCTGGACCGACTGGGTTCGTGGCGAATCCAACGCGAACGCAGATGATTACCTGGGGGATATTGCGGATGACTTTCTCACCTCTGCTGATGGTGATCGTCTGACGGGCGATATTGATACCAACCTTGAAGGTATTCTGCAGAACGCGCTGGCCAACCATGCAACCGTGGAACACCAGTGGGCGCAGTATGGTGAAGTACGCGCGGATATTCTGGTGGTCAAAACGACTATTGCAGATGTTGATAAGGCGATGGCTGAAATGTCCACTCAGGTGCAGGCGCAGTTCAATGATGTGACTGCCGCGCTGGAAGATAAGCTCACCGCCGTGGTTGATGCTACCGGAGCCTCTGCAATTTACACCCTCAAAACCGGAGTCCGGATTAACGGCGTGATGTATAACGCCGGAATGTCGATTGCGGTGCTGGCGGAAGCGGGTAAGCCGGTAGTCACTCGTGTCGGATTTAACGCCAATCAGTTCGCCCTGATGAGTGGCAGCAGTGATACGCAATATTCGCCGTTTGCGGTGGTCAATGGTCAGGTCTTTATCAGCGATGCGTTTATCCAGTATGGCCAAATCACGCTGGCAAAAATTGGCGAACTGCGCTCCGCAAATTATGTTCAGGGACAAACGGGCACCATCATGAAATCGGACGGAACGTTTGAAATTAATGGTTCTAATGCTGGTGATGGCAGGACCACAATTGATAACTATGGACAGAAGGTATATGACAAAAATAATACTCTTCGGGTTGTTGTTGGCAAGTATTAGCGGTTGCGCCTCTATTTCTGGGGCGTTAAATAGTGGAGTTAAAAGTGTTGATTGTACGGCTGCATATTCTTCGCATTTAGGTGCCGGTGCTGAACTTCATATTGCGACAGTTTCTATCAAACAGATCCGCATTGATAAAAATGGGACGTATTGGGTCAGGCCGGTTAATAGTCTTTATGTTCGATTCTTTCCTGGCTGGAAGTCTACTGAACACCTGACAAACTACCAATGTAAAGGGGATGATTATGGCTTACGGAGTGCAGTTGTTCGACGCTAAGGGGAATGAGCTGGTGGGGCGGTTCAATCCCACCTTCGTTGCCGCAGTTATCACTTCTCCAGCGTCAGGCACAAAGGCTTATCCGGTTGTTGAGGGAAAAACTCTGGTCGCGGACCCGCAAAACATATTCACCCCAAGCGGTTCAAAAGGCCAGACTCCGGCAACGGCGACCGTTGCCAATGGCACGGTTACCTGGTCTAACGCGTCAGTAAATCAGCCAATATTGGTGATGTACAAATGAGTTATGGTTTAAAAATTTTCCGCGAAGATGGGAGCCTGTTTATTAGTCCTGAAGTCACACCGATGAACTTTATCGGTGTATATCGCTTCACTGGAAATATGACGATCCCCACAGACATTCCAGCTACGGCAAACGTGATTTCCTTTATTCGTAACGATTCGGCAACCGGGGCCGCTTATGTTATTCCGGTTGCTTCAAATGGGAAATGGAACCTGAATTTAAATTGCAATGGGGTAGGCGGTCATGTCTATGTGTTCGCAAACGTTGTTCCGATTGCGCATGGTGTGGGAATGGCAGTGTACAACTCCAACGGCGATATGGTCTGGAACACTGACTGTTTGCCGCTTGAGCTTCATTTTGTAGATAATCCGTGGAACGGCTCAGGAAATGGCAATGGTGCAAACTACGACGTTAATGTCGGTCTTCCGGCGGCAGTGGTATCCGGTATGAGCTCAAATTACCTGGTCCCGTTAGATCCAGCTGCTGGGATTTATATTTATGGGACGCTGACGGCTCGCGCGTATGACAACATCGTTGGTGGGTATTCCATTTATAGCGAACAGATTAACGGGCTGGCCCCCACACCACGATTTAAAAAACAGTATATCTACATCGATACGCGACTTTATTCGTAGAAGCTGCTTTCTATCCAAATCACTAACCTCGCTTCGGCGGGGTTTTTT
>NZ_JAOWHD010000053.1:0-6959 GCF_030332785.1 Citrobacter sp. Cpo069 | reverse complement strand
CGGAAAAGGCGTCGAACTTCTTCACCATCTTTTTCCAGAACAACATAACAACAATCCTCGATTTGAAACATCGGCGCTATTTTAGTCAGCGCCGACAAATCGTAAAGCCTGTCGCCTTGTTCCGTTCCTGGGGCGGTGTAAACCTTTTTGGTCACTGTGTCGTCAAATACGATTGCCGCGAATTTGACGGGGTTGACAATGGCTTACGCCATAAACCAGTAATAAAAGAGACCAACCTTTAAGCCGAGGATCACAATGTAGGCGCAGCAGTATTTCATGGTGCCAGACATAATCTGGTTGGCCTGACCGTCCATTTTGGTGGCAGAAACCGCGATGGCGATGCTTTGCGGCGAAATCATTTTCCCGCCCGTAGCGCCAGAGGTATTGGCCGCCGCCAGCCAGTTGGGATCGATATGTAACTTGCTGGCAGCAATGGTTTGCAGCTTGCCGAACAGAATGTTCGAGTTGGTATCGCTGCCGGTAACGAACGTGCCCAGCGCGCCAATCACCGGGGCGAGGAAGACGTACGAGCTGCCGGTCAGATCGACAATCGACTGCGCCAGCGTGGAGATAATCCCGCTGAGATCCATCACCGTGGCCAGCGCGACGATCGCCATAATTGCGACGATAGAGTTTTTAAGCTGGAAAATCGTTTTGATAAATACTTCCAGCATCCCGTGTGCGGACGCCCCCTGAATAAAACCGCCGATAATGGTCGCAAAGATGATCAGCATCCCTGGTGTGGTCACCCATTCAACTTTCAGTGCCATCGTTTTGCCGTCAGCCAACGTGAAATGCAGCACCGAAGCCAGTTGGGACGCCGCGCCTTTTATTGTCGGGAACAGCGGCGAACACAGCAGGATAAATACAAAAATAAACAGATAGATAGAGCCCACGCGGAACAGCACTTTTGCCGAGCGTGGCGTGGTTTCGCGGGTATGGCTGACCTCAATGCGCCACTCTGGATCGGTTTTCCCTTTGCGCAGGCGACTGACCATCGCCACGGCAAACAGGCTGACCAGGCTACCGGCAAAAGCGGGTAATTCCGCGCCAAGATGGATGGCGACAAAATATTGCGGAACCAGCGTGGTGATGCCGCAAATCAACGTGATCAGAAATACGCCACGAATGGCTTTCAGGCCGCCGCCAATAATGCAGACAATCACAAACGGCAGCAGGATATTAAACAGCGCGAGCTGCAAAATAATGGTTCCGCCTAAGGTATAAACCGGCAGATTAACCTGCTCTGCCAGAATAGAAACCGGGATCCCGACCGCGCCGAATGCGGTGGGAACGGTATTCGCCACCAGAGAAGCAATAGCAGCCTTCAGCGGGTTGAATCCCAGCGCAATAAGAATGCCGATCGGAATAGCGACCGCCGTGCCATAGCCCGCTGCGGCTTCAAGAAATCCACCAAAACACCATGAAATCAGCAGCACCTGAATACGCTTATCTTCGCTAATGCTGGCGAGAATATCGCGCAGAATATCCAGCGCTTTGGTCGCCTGCATGACGTTATAACTGAAGATAGCGCCGAGGATAACAATTACGATCGGCCATAGTCCCTTCAGTGCACCATAGCCTATCGCGGCTTTCAGATTCTGTGTGGGCATTTCCCAGAATATTGCCGATAGTGCAGCGGTGAATACCAAAGAGATCAGTACGGAATAATGGATGGGCATTTTTAATTTCAGTATTAAAAATACCATCAGCAGCAAAGGAGAGAGTGCCAGAGCAAACATTAAATATTCGTGCATTACAATTCCCGATTTACTTTTTTAGACTTAACTATATTTAGGGGGAAGGAGGCTACCTTAATAATAAAATAAAAAATGCAAACTGAATCGCTTCAGTGAAATAAAGTTACAAAGGTTAATAATTGTATAAATAATGTTATTTTTTTTATTAAATATGAATAACCACTAAATATAATAATACCCATTAGAGTTAATCATTAATAGGTATGAAATGGTCTTTGCAATAAATGAAATAAGCGTTTTGGCATCCAGTAAAAGAACGGAGTATGAATTATGTGGTAGTGGTAATTTCATTAAAAAATGTGAGCGGTGCCGAAAGAAATAAAATGGGGTATTGCATGTGGATATTGATTGAGGGAATATTCTGTTTTGTCGTACAAATAAACTTATGGCCATTTTCACTGGCCCTGATATAAGGAGCGGAGAGCCGCCCTCCATGAAACATACTGATAATAAGACCTTTTTGACAACTCTTACCCAATTGGTTGGCCCTGCTCATATCCTCACCGAACCGTCAAAAACTGCGCGTTACCGTAAGGGTTTTCGCTCGGGTCAGGGTGATGCTCTGGCGGTGGTTATCCCCGGCTCTTTGCTTGAACTCTGGAAAGTCCTTAGCGCCTGCGTTGAGGCCGATAAAATAATCCTGATGCAGGCGTCGAACACTGGCCTGACTGAGGGTTCGACGCCCAATGGTAATGATTACGACCGCGAGATCGTCATTATCAGCACGCTGCGGCTGGACAGTCTGCATGTGCTGGATGAGGGTAAGCAGGTGCTGGCTTATCCGGGCACCACGCTGTATTCGCTGGAAAAGGCGCTGAAGCCGTTTGGCCGTGAGCCGCATTCGGTGATTGGCTCTTCGTGCATCGGCGCGTCGGTTATCGGCGGTATCTGTAATAACTCCGGCGGTTCTCTGGTCCAGCGTGGCCCGGCTTATACCGAGATGTCGCTGTTTGCCCGTATTGATGAACAGGGACGCTTGCAGCTGGTCAATCACCTCGGCATTGAGCTAGGTCAGACGCCAGAGCAAATCCTTGCCCGGCTGGATAACAATGCGATTGAAGCCGTGCTCGTCAACCATGACGGGCGTCACGCGCACGATCACGACTATGTTAGCCGCGTGCGGGACATCAATGCCGACACGCCAGCACGTTACAACGCTGACCCGGATCGCCTGTTTGAATCCTCTGGCTGCGCGGGCAAGTTAGCGGTGTTTGCCGTACGTCTGGATACCTTTGAAGCCGAGAAGAACCAGCAGGTCTTTTATATCGGTACCAATCAGACTGATGTCCTGACTGAGATTCGCCGCCACATCCTGGCGAATTTTACAAACCTGCCGGTTGCTGGGGAGTATATGCACCGCGATATCTATGATATTGCAGAGAAATACAGCAAAGATACCTTCCTGATGATCGACAAACTTGGCACGGACAAAATGCCGTTCTTCTTCAACCTGAAGGGGCGTACCGAGGCCATACTTGAGAAGGTGAAGATCTTTCGCCCGCACTTTACCGACCGCGCGATGCAGGCTTTTAGCCATCTGTTCCCGAGCCATCTCCCGGCGCGGATGAAGACCTGGCGCGATAACTATGAACACCATCTGATGTTGAAAATGTCCGGTGAGGGTGTGGCCGAAGCCCAGGCATGGTTAACGGACTATTTTAAATCGGCCGAGGGCGCGTTCTTTACCTGTACCGCGGAAGAGGGCAGTAAGGCGTTTCTGCATCGTTTTGCCGCCGCGGGTGCTGCCATTCGTTATCAGGCCGTTCATTCTGACGAGGTTGAGGATATTCTCGCGCTGGATATTGCATTACGCCGCAATGATACCGAATGGTATGAGCATTTACCGGCGGAAATTGACAGTCAGTTGGTGCATAAACTCTATTACGGCCATTTTATGTGCCATGTATTCCATCAGGATTATATCGTTAAAAAAGGCGTAGATGCCCACGCGTTAAAAGAACAGATGCTGGAATTACTGCGCCAACGCGGAGCGCAATATCCGGCGGAACACAATGTCGGCCATCTGTATAAAGCGCCGGAAAATTTGGCACGTTTTTATCAGGAAAATGATCCGACCAACACTATGAACCCAGGTATTGGTAAAACCAGCAAACATAAAAACTGGGCATGAAATACGAATGAACATTTGTTTGATATCGCGATATCAAGCGCAATAAACAGAAATGAAGCAATGGAGTAGTTATTGTGAATGTAAATTTCTTTGTCACCTGTATTGGTGACGCACTGAAATCACGGATGGCACGAGACTCCGTATTGCTGCTGGAAAAACTGGGTTGTCGCGTTAATTTCCCCGAGAAGCAAGGGTGTTGCGGTCAGCCAGCCATCAACAGCGGTTACATCAAAGAGGCGATCCCCGGGATGAAAAACCTGATCGCCGCGCTGGAAGACAACGACGATCCGATTATCTCCCCGGCGGGCTCCTGCACCTACGCGGTTAAAAGCTACCCGACGTATCTGGCCGATGAACCGGAATGGGCGCTGCGTGCTGAGAAAGTTTCCGCGCGTATGCAGGATCTCACCTCCTTTATCGTCAACAAACTGGGTGTGGTGGACGTTGGTGCCAGCCTGCAGGGCCGCGCTGTGTATCATCCTTCCTGTAGCCTGACCCGCAAACTGGGAGTGAAGGAAGAGCCGCTTACGCTGCTGAAAAACGTGCGCGGACTGGAGCTGTTGACGTTTGCCGATCAGGATACTTGTTGCGGCTTTGGCGGGACGTTCTCGGTCAAGATGGCCGAGATATCCGGTGAGATGGTGAAAGAGAAAGTATTACATCTGATGGACGCAAAGCCGGAATTTTTGATTGGCGCAGACGTTAGCTGCCTGCTGAACATTGGCGGTCGACTGCAACGGGAAGGCCAGCCGGTCAAAGTGATGCATATTGCTGAAGTGCTGATGAGCCGCTGAGGGGAAAGAGATGTCGATAAAAACCAGCGATGTAGAATTTAAACTGCGTATTCGTCAGCAGATAGAAGATCCGATTATGCGCAAAGCCGTGGCTAATGCGCAGGAGCGTATCGGCGCGAATCGGCAAAAAATGGTCGATGAGTTAGGCCACTGGGAAGACTGGCGCGATCGTGCCAGCCAGATCCGCGATCACGTTCTGAGCAACCTCGACGCTTACCTGTACCAACTCTCCGAGAAAGTGACGGAAAACGGCGGACACGTCTATTTCGCCAAAACCAAAGAAGACGCCACTCGCTACATTTTGCAGGTCGCGCAGAGTAAAAATGCGCAGAAGGTGGTGAAGTCCAAGTCGATGGTGACCGAAGAAATCGGCGTCAACCATGTGTTGCAGGATGCCGGAATCCAGGTGATCGAAACCGATCTCGGGGAATATATCCTGCAGTTGGATCAGGATCCGCCTTCGCACGTCGTGGTTCCGGCGATTCATAAAGATCGCTACCAGATCCGCCGCGTGCTGAACGAACGTCTGGGGTATGACGGCCCGGAAACCCCGGAAGCTATGACCTTGTTCATTCGTCAGAAGATCCGCGAGGATTTCCTCAGTGCCGAAATCGGTATTACTGGCTGTAACTTTGCCGTGGCGGAAACCGGCTCGGTGTGTCTGGTGACCAACGAAGGCAACGCGCGCATGTGCACCACGCTACCGAAAACGCACATTGCGGTGATGGGCATGGAGCGTATCGCGCCGACCTTTGCCGAGGTGGATGTGCTGATTACCATGCTGGCGCGCAGCGCCGTGGGCGCACGTCTGACGGGCTACAACACCTGGCTGACCGGCCCGCGTGAGGCGGACAACGTTGACGGACCGGAAGAGTTCCATCTGGTGATTGTCGATAACGGTCGCTCGCAGGTGCTGGGCTCAGAGTTTCGCGATGTGCTGCGCTGCATCCGCTGCGGAGCCTGTATGAACACCTGTCCGGCGTACCGCCACATCGGCGGGCACGGCTATGGCTCTATCTATCCCGGCCCTATCGGCGCGGTGATTTCTCCGCTGCTCGGCGGCTATAAAGATTTTAAAGACCTGCCGTACGCCTGTTCTTTGTGCACGGCTTGTGACAGCGTCTGCCCGGTGCGTATTCCGTTGTCAAAACTGATCCTGCGTCATCGCCGGGTGATGGCCGAGGAGGGCATTACGCCGAAAGCCGAGCGACGGGCGATCAAGATGTTCGCCTATGCCAATAGCCATCCGGGGCTGTGGAAAGTCGGGATGATGGCGGGCGCGCATGCGGCGAGCTGGTTTATCAATGGCGGCAAAACCCCGCTCAAGGTTGGCGCGATTGGTGACTGGATGGAGGCGCGCGATCTGCCTGATGCTGACGGCGAGAGCTTCCGCAGCTGGTTTAAGAAACATCAGGCGCAGGAGAAAAAGAATGGATAACCGTACCGCGTTTTTAAACACCATCGCCCAGGCGCTGGGTCGCCCGCTGCGCTTCGAACCGCAAGCGGATGCCGCACTGGTTAACAACTATGCCAACGAGCGCCTGACCGAGCTTAGCCCCGAGCAGCGCTGCTCTGCGTTTATCCAGTTTGCCAGCGAAGTGATGCTGGCCCGCTGCGAACTGACCAGCGAGGACCAGGCCGCAGACGCGGCACTGCGCCTGTGCGAAGAATTGGGTCAGCAGCCGGTGGTGCTGAGCGGCGACAGCCGGCTGGTGGAGCTGGGCATCACCGAACGCTTGCAGCAGGAATGCAACGCCGTGGTCTGGGATCCGGCGCGTGGTAGCGAAAATATTACCCAGGCCGAGCAGGCGAAAGTCGGCGTAGTGTATGCCGAATATGGCCTGACCGAGTCCGGCGGCGTGGTGCTGTTTTCCGCGCCGGAGCGCGGGCGCTCCCTGAGCCTGTTGCCGGAGTCCTCGATTTTCGTGCTGCGTAAAAGCACCATCCTGCCGCGCGTGGCGCAGCTGGCAGAAAAACTGCATCAGAAAGCACAGGCCGGTGAGCGTATGCCATCGTGCATTAATATCATCAGTGGACCCAGCTCGACGGCGGATATTGAGCTTATCAAGGTGGTTGGGGTGCATGGTCCGGTGAAGGCGGTATATCTGATTATTGAGGATTGTTGAGGCAGGATGGAAAACCGCTCTGGCGCTGTGGGCCAGAGCGGTATCGACGTTATGCAATCATGCTGATGATCAACACGATTATCAGGCCAACCACGGAGTTTACCAGCTCCAGCAGACCCCAGGTTTTCAGCGTATCCTTCACCGACAG
>NZ_JAOWHD010000052.1:0-5332 GCF_030332785.1 Citrobacter sp. Cpo069 | reverse complement strand
CGGAAAAGGCGTCGAACTTCTTCACCATCTTTTTCCAGAACAACATAACAACAATCCTCGATTTGAAACATCGGCGCTATTTTAGTCAGCGCCGACAAATCGTAAAGCCTGTCGCCTTGTTCCGTTCCTGGGGCGGTGTAAACCTTTTTGGTCACTGTGTCGTCAAATACGATTGCCGCGAATTTGACGGGGTTGACAATGGCTTACGCCATAAACCAGTAATAAAAGAGACCAACCTTTAAGCCGAGGATCACAATGTAGGCGCAGCAGTATTTCATGGTGCCAGACATAATCTGGTTGGCCTGACCGTCCATTTTGGTGGCAGAAACCGCGATGGCGATGCTTTGCGGCGAAATCATTTTCCCGCCCGTAGCGCCAGAGGTATTGGCCGCCGCCAGCCAGTTGGGATCGATATGTAACTTGCTGGCAGCAATGGTTTGCAGCTTGCCGAACAGAATGTTCGAGTTGGTATCGCTGCCGGTAACGAACGTGCCCAGCGCGCCAATCACCGGGGCGAGGAAGACGTACGAGCTGCCGGTCAGATCGACAATCGACTGCGCCAGCGTGGAGATAATCCCGCTGAGATCCATCACCGTGGCCAGCGCGACGATCGCCATAATTGCGACGATAGAGTTTTTAAGCTGGAAAATCGTTTTGATAAATACTTCCAGCATCCCGTGTGCGGACGCCCCCTGAATAAAACCGCCGATAATGGTCGCAAAGATGATCAGCATCCCTGGTGTGGTCACCCATTCAACTTTCAGTGCCATCGTTTTGCCGTCAGCCAACGTGAAATGCAGCACCGAAGCCAGTTGGGACGCCGCGCCTTTTATTGTCGGGAACAGCGGCGAACACAGCAGGATAAATACAAAAATAAACAGATAGATAGAGCCCACGCGGAACAGCACTTTTGCCGAGCGTGGCGTGGTTTCGCGGGTATGGCTGACCTCAATGCGCCACTCTGGATCGGTTTTCCCTTTGCGCAGGCGACTGACCATCGCCACGGCAAACAGGCTGACCAGGCTACCGGCAAAAGCGGGTAATTCCGCGCCAAGATGGATGGCGACAAAATATTGCGGAACCAGCGTGGTGATGCCGCAAATCAACGTGATCAGAAATACGCCACGAATGGCTTTCAGGCCGCCGCCAATAATGCAGACAATCACAAACGGCAGCAGGATATTAAACAGCGCGAGCTGCAAAATAATGGTTCCGCCTAAGGTATAAACCGGCAGATTAACCTGCTCTGCCAGAATAGAAACCGGGATCCCGACCGCGCCGAATGCGGTGGGAACGGTATTCGCCACCAGAGAAGCAATAGCAGCCTTCAGCGGGTTGAATCCCAGCGCAATAAGAATGCCGATCGGAATAGCGACCGCCGTGCCATAGCCCGCTGCGGCTTCAAGAAATCCACCAAAACACCATGAAATCAGCAGCACCTGAATACGCTTATCTTCGCTAATGCTGGCGAGAATATCGCGCAAAATATCCAGCGCTTTGGTCGCCTGCATGACGTTATAACTGAAAATAGCGCCTAGGATCACAATCACAATCGGCCATAACCCCTTCAGTGCACCATAGCCTATCGCGGCTTTCAGATTTTGTACGGGCATTTCCCAGAATATTGCCGATAGTGCAGCGGTGAATACCAAAGAAATCAGTACGGAATAATGGATGGGCATTTTTAATTTCAGTATTAAAAATACCATAAGTAGTAAAGGAGAGAGTGCCAGGGTAAACATAAAATATTCGTTCATTGCTATTCCTGATTGGTTCATTAAACCTGATTTATATTTATGGCGGGAAGGCTACATTGCCGTGTAAATAAAATATGTAAACTGAATCGCTTCAGTGAATAAAGTAATTATGATTTGTGGTTTTGTAACTATTGTAATCTTTTAATTAAAATTCAATGCCATGTAAATATACTTAAGAGCAAGGTGAATACCCATAAGTGGTTATTTAATAACATTTTTAATAATGGTAGTGACGAAGGTAGTAATCATTCGGAACTATTTTATAAGGTGTTAATAACACAGTTGTTTTCAATATAAAAATGTGAGCAAGTCCGAAATAAATAAACATGGGTATTGCATATGCATGTTGATTAGTGGATTATTTGGTTTTGTCATACAAATGAAAATACAGACATTTGCGATTGTCCTTATATAAGAAGATGAGAGTCGCTATCAAAGGAAAACGATCCGTGCATCATAATGAACCCAGACATTAGTAAAACAAGCAAATACAAAAACTGGGCGTGAAATACAGCTGAATCTTTGCTTGATATCGCGATATCAAGCGCAATAAACAGAAATGAAGCAATGGAGTAGTTATTGTGAATGTAAATTTCTTTGTTACCTGCATTGGTGACGCACTGAAATCACGGATGGCACGAGACTCCGTATTGCTGCTGGAAAAACTGGGTTGTCGCGTGAATTTCCCCGAGAAGCAAGGGTGTTGCGGTCAGCCAGCCATCAACAGCGGATACATCAAAGAGGCGATCCCCGGGATGAAAAACCTGATCGCCGCGCTGGAAGACAACGACTACCCGATTATCTCTCCGGCAGGCTCCTGCACCTACGCGGTAAAAAGCTACCCGACGTATCTGGCCGATGAACCGGAATGGGCGCTGCGTGCTGAGAAAGTTTCCGCGCGTATGCAGGATCTCACCTCCTTTATCGTCAACAAACTGGGTGTGGTGGACGTTGGTGCCAGCCTGCAGGGCCGCGCTGTGTATCATCCTTCCTGTAGCCTGACCCGCAAACTGGGAGTGAAGGAAGAGCCGCTTACGCTGCTGAAAAACGTGCGCGGACTGGAGCTGTTGACGTTTGCCGATCAGGATACTTGTTGCGGCTTTGGCGGGACGTTCTCGGTCAAGATGGCCGAGATATCCGGTGAGATGGTGAAAGAGAAAGTATTACATCTGATGGACGCAAAGCCGGAATTTTTGATTGGCGCAGACGTTAGCTGCCTGCTGAACATTGGCGGTCGACTGCAACGGGAAGGCCAGCCGGTCAAAGTGATGCATATTGCTGAAGTGCTGATGAGCCGCTGAGGGGAAAGAGATGTCGATAAAAACCAGCGATGTAGAATTTAAACTGCGTATTCGTCAGCAGATAGAAGATCCGATTATGCGCAAAGCCGTGGCTAATGCGCAGGAGCGTATCGGCGCGAATCGGCAAAAAATGGTCGATGAGTTAGGCCACTGGGAAGACTGGCGCGATCGTGCCAGCCAGATCCGCGATCACGTTCTGAGCAACCTCGACGCTTACCTGTACCAACTCTCCGAGAAAGTGACGGAAAACGGCGGACACGTCTATTTCGCCAAAACCAAAGAAGACGCCACTCGCTACATTTTGCAGGTCGCGCAGAGTAAAAATGCGCAGAAGGTGGTGAAGTCCAAGTCGATGGTGACCGAAGAAATCGGCGTCAACCATGTGTTGCAGGATGCCGGAATCCAGGTGATCGAAACCGATCTCGGGGAATATATCCTGCAGTTGGATCAGGATCCGCCTTCGCACGTCGTGGTTCCGGCGATTCATAAAGATCGCTACCAGATCCGCCGCGTGCTGAACGAACGTCTGGGGTATGACGGCCCGGAAACCCCGGAAGCTATGACCTTGTTCATTCGTCAGAAGATCCGCGAGGATTTCCTCAGTGCCGAAATCGGTATTACTGGCTGTAACTTTGCCGTGGCGGAAACCGGCTCGGTGTGTCTGGTGACCAACGAAGGCAACGCGCGCATGTGCACCACGCTACCGAAAACGCACATTGCGGTGATGGGCATGGAGCGTATCGCGCCGACCTTTGCCGAGGTGGATGTGCTGATTACCATGCTGGCGCGCAGCGCCGTGGGCGCACGTCTGACGGGCTACAACACCTGGCTGACCGGCCCGCGTGAGGCGGACAACGTTGACGGACCGGAAGAGTTCCATCTGGTGATTGTCGATAACGGTCGCTCGCAGGTGCTGGGCTCAGAGTTTCGCGATGTGCTGCGCTGCATCCGCTGCGGAGCCTGTATGAACACCTGTCCGGCGTACCGCCACATCGGCGGGCACGGCTATGGCTCTATCTATCCCGGCCCTATCGGCGCGGTGATTTCTCCGCTGCTCGGCGGCTATAAAGATTTTAAAGACCTGCCGTACGCCTGTTCTTTGTGCACGGCTTGTGACAGCGTCTGCCCGGTGCGTATTCCGTTGTCAAAACTGATCCTGCGTCATCGCCGGGTGATGGCCGAGGAGGGCATTACGCCGAAAGCCGAGCGACGGGCGATCAAGATGTTCGCCTATGCCAATAGCCATCCGGGGCTGTGGAAAGTCGGGATGATGGCGGGCGCGCATGCGGCGAGCTGGTTTATCAATGGCGGCAAAACCCCGCTCAAGGTTGGCGCGATTGGTGACTGGATGGAGGCGCGCGATCTGCCTGATGCTGACGGCGAGAGCTTCCGCAGCTGGTTTAAGAAACATCAGGCGCAGGAGAAAAAGAATGGATAACCGTACCGCGTTTTTAAACACCATCGCCCAGGCGCTGGGTCGCCCGCTGCGCTTCGAACCGCAAGCGGATGCCGCACTGGTTAACAACTATGCCAACGAGCGCCTGACCGAGCTTAGCCCCGAGCAGCGCTGCTCTGCGTTTATCCAGTTTGCCAGCGAAGTGATGCTGGCCCGCTGCGAACTGACCAGCGAGGACCAGGCCGCAGACGCGGCACTGCGCCTGTGCGAAGAATTGGGTCAGCAGCCGGTGGTGCTGAGCGGCGACAGCCGGCTGGTGGAGCTGGGCATCACCGAACGCTTGCAGCAGGAATGCAACGCCGTGGTCTGGGATCCGGCGCGTGGTAGCGAAAATATTACCCAGGCCGAGCAGGCGAAAGTCGGCGTAGTGTATGCCGAATATGGCCTGACCGAGTCCGGCGGCGTGGTGCTGTTTTCCGCGCCGGAGCGCGGGCGCTCCCTGAGCCTGTTGCCGGAGTCCTCGATTTTCGTGCTGCGTAAAAGCACCATCCTGCCGCGCGTGGCGCAGCTGGCAGAAAAACTGCATCAGAAAGCACAGGCCGGTGAGCGTATGCCATCGTGCATTAATATCATCAGTGGACCCAGCTCGACGGCGGATATTGAGCTTATCAAGGTGGTTGGGGTGCATGGTCCGGTGAAGGCGGTATATCTGATTATTGAGGATTGTTGAGGCAGGATGGAAAACCGCTCTGGCGCTGTGGGCCAGAGCGGTATCGACGTTATGCAATCATGCTGATGATCAACACGATTATCAGGCCAACCACGGAGTTTACCAGCTCCAGCAGACCCCAGGTTTTCAGCGTATCCTTCACCGACAG
>NZ_JAOWHD010000051.1:0-312999 GCF_030332785.1 Citrobacter sp. Cpo069 | reverse complement strand
CCATGCCGAACTCAGAAGTGAAACGCCGTAGCGCCGATGGTAGTGTGGGGTCTCCCCATGCGAGAGTAGGGAACTGCCAGACATCAAATAAGTGAAAAGGCCATCCGAAAGGATGGCCTTTTTGCATTTATACGCGGAAATCAGCCGGAACTGTATCCGGCATATATATATTTAATGAATAACCTGCGATAAAAACGCGCGAGTGCGTTCCGATTTGGGGTGAGCAAAAAACTCATCCGGTGGTGCCTGTTCCACAATCTCGCCAAGATCCATAAAGATCACCCGGTCAGCTACTGTGCGGGCAAAGCCCATTTCATGGGTTACACATAGCATGGTCATGCCCGATTGCGCCAGACCTATCATGGTATCCAGCACTTCTTTTACCATTTCAGGATCCAACGCTGATGTGGGTTCATCAAATAACATGATTTTGGGTTTCATACACAGCGAGCGTGCAATGGCCACGCGCTGTTGTTGTCCACCAGAGATTTGCCCGGGATATTTATGTGCATGTTCGGCAATGCGGACCCGCTCAAGGTAGTGCATTGCCAGTACTTCAGCCTCTTTTTTCGGCATCTTTTGCACCCAGATAGGTGCCAGCGTGCAGTTTTGCAAGACAGTTAAATGAGGAAAGAGATTAAAGTGCTGAAAGACCATGCCAACTTCTTGTCGGACGCGCTCAATATTGCGGACGTCTTCATTGAGCTCAATCCCATCCACTACTATGCGTCCTTGCTGATGTTCTTCCAGATGGTTAATACAGCGGATAGTTGTCGATTTACCCGAACCGGAAGGCCCGCATAATACGATGCGCTCTCCCTGTTTTACCTTCAGGTTGATGTTTTTCAGGACATGAAACTGTCCGTACCATTTGTTGACGTTTTCCAGCGTAATCATCGCGTCGGTAGACGGCATTAATAATTGGCTCATAAATTCCTCAGTGCGGTGTACGCCCGGTGTTAAAACGTTTTTCCAGATGTTGGCTGTAACGCGACATACTGAAACAGAAGATCCAGTAAATCAGTGCAGCGAAAACATATCCTTCTGTCGACATACCCAGCCACGCAGGGTCCACAGTTGCCTGCTGTACGCTACTGAAGAGATCAAACAGACCGATGATGATGACCAGGCTGGTATCCTTGAACAGGGCGATAATCGTGTTAACCAGACCAGGGATAACCAGCTTGAGGGCTTGCGGAAGAATGACCAGCCCCTGAGTTTTCCAGTACCCTAGCGCCAGTGATTCCGCGGCCTCATACTGACCTTTCGGTAGGGCCTGTAGCCCTCCGCGAACCACTTCTGCGACATAGGCCGACTGGAAAAGAATAACGCCGACCAGCGCCCGGATAAGCTTGTCGATACTGGTTCCTTCGGACATAAACAGAGGAAGCATGACCGAGGACATAAACAGAACGGTAATCAACGGTACACCGCGCCAGAACTCAATGAAAATGACGGATAAAACCCGCACGACTGGCATATGGGAACGACGTCCCAACGCCAGTAAAATACCCCATGGAAGCGCGCCTGCAATCCCCACGGATGCAATAATAAGCGTCAGTGTTAATCCACCCCACTGCCGGGTTTCTACGCGTTCAAGCCCGAAAAAACCACCGTACATCAGCCACCAGACGACTATCGGATATATGACTGCCCAGATGGCGATATAACGGCCTCGGTGGGGAATGGTTTTCCAGAACATCGGAACAATAGAAACCAGACCAATTATCAGGGCCAGATTTACACGCCAACGCTGATCGTGTGGATAAAGCCCATACATGAATTGCCCGAAGCGTTCATGGATGAACACCCAGCAGGCTCCGGCTTTGGTACAGTCTGCCCGGGTAGAACCGACCCAGTTGGCCTGAAAGAATACCCAGTTCAATAGTGGCGGGAGAAATGACCAAATCAGCCATACGCATAGCAGGGTGAGCAGGCTATTTGACCAGCTGGAGAACAGGTTTTTACGCACCCAGAGTAGACTGCGGCTTGCCGGATTGCTGCGCTGGCGCGAGGGGTGAGACAGCAGTGCTTTTGTCATCATGGCTCCTTAGCGCTCAATCAGTGCAATACGGCGGTTATAAATATTCATCAGCAAAGAAATACTCAGACTGATGATCAGGTATACCGACATAGTGATGGCGATCGTTTCAATGGCTTGCCCTGTTTGATTGAGTACCGTGCCGGCAAACAGTGAAACCATGTCCGGGTAGCCAATGGCGGCTGCAAGAGAAGAGTTCTTGACGATATTCAGGTACTGGCTGGTCAGTGGGGGAATGATGACGCGTAGCGCCTGTGGAATGATTACCTGGCGTAGCGTCACCGGATTTGGCAGACCCAGCGAGCGTGCGGCTTCATGTTGGCCGTAAGGAACGGCCTGAATGCCCGCCCGAATAATTTCTGCAATAAATGCCGAGGTATATACCGAAAGCGCCAGAGTCAGTGCCGCCAGTTCAGGAATAAGCACCATACCGCCACGGAAGTTAAAACCACGGAGCGCGGGAATATCCCAGTGAAGCGCAGCGCCAAACATCCACTGTGAAATCACCGGTAAAAGTACGATCAACGCCAGAGCCGTGGGCCAGGTCCGACGTAGCTGACCGGTTTTGGTCTGATGCATTCTGTTGAAGCGAAATAATCCGATGGTGACGACGATAGCGATAACGACAGCGGTACAAAAGGCAAAAAAACCTTCTCCCATTTGCGGGGACGGAATATAGAGCCCCCGGTTACTCAGGAACATCAAATCCAGCGCGTTAACGGCCTGGCGTGGGCCGGGCAGATTACGTAATACGGCGAAATACCAGAAGAAGATCTGCAGCAGCGGCGGTATATTGCGGAACGTTTCGATGTAGATCGTCGAGAGCTTTCGCAATAACCAGTTATCTGACAGGCGTGCCAGCCCGAGAAAGAAACCGAGAATTGATGCGAAAACAATGCACAGTGCTGAAACTAACAGCGTATTGAGCAGGCCGACCACAAAGACACGACCATACGTATCGCCTTGCTCGTAATCGATCAGATGCTGGACAATGCCAAATCCGGCGCTGCGATCGAGAAAAGAAAACCCCGAGGTAATACCGCTATTGTTCAGGTTATTTATCGTGTTATGAATGAGATAGACCGCAATGCTGATAACCGCAATGACGGCGAGTATTTGAAATAACCAGGCGCGGACCGCAGGGTTAGAAAAGGATAACGATCCTTTTACGGTTGAGCGGCGATGGAACATAAGAAAACCTCAGTAACTATGACTCTGGGCTGAGCGCCGCAGTTGCGGCGCCCGTTACATCACTACGCATTAGCGCACCGGTGGCGCATACTGAATGCCACCGTTATTCCAGAGGTTGTTCTGTCCACGTTTGATCTTCAGCGGACTTTCCGATCCAACGTTACGTTCAAAGATCTCCGAATAGTTACCAACTTGCTTGATAATGTTGTAGGCCCATTTGTTATCAAGCTTCAGATCCTTGCCATAATCCCCTTCTTTACCCAACAGGTGTGCCATATCCGGTGTTGCTGGATTAGCCGCTTTTTCATCGACGTTTTTCGAGTTAACACCCATTTCTTCCGCATTTAGCATGGCGAACAGTGTCCAGCGAACAATGGAGAACCACTCATCGTCCCCGCGACGTACGACAGGTCCCAGCGGTTCTTTAGAAATAACTTCTGGCAGGACGATCCATTCCGCAGGATTGCTCAGCTTGATGCGTAGGGCATACAGCTGAGACTGGTCGGAAGCCAGCGTATCACAACGTCCAGATTCCAGAGCTTTGGCTGATTCATCCGAACGGTCAAAGGTGACAGGGGTGTACTTCATCTTGTTGGCTTTAAAGTAGTCGGCCACGTTTAGTTCGGTATCGGTTCCCGCCTGAATACAGACCGTTGCACCATCCAGCTCTTTAGCGCTCTTCAGGCCTGCTTTATTGTGGGTAAGAAAGCCAATGCCGTCGTAATACGTTACACCAGTGAAGGACATGCCCATACCGGCATCACGAGAAGAGGTCCACGTGGTATTACGAGAGAGCATGTCGACTTCACCAGACTGTAATGCGGTAAAGCGTTCCTTGGCGGTGAGCGGGGTATATTTTACTTTGCTATCATCGCCAAATACGGCGGAGGCAACGCCACGACATACATCAACATCAATACCCGAGAACTTGCCGCTTGCATCGGCGTAAGAAAAGCCAGGCAAGCCGTCGCTGATCCCACATTGCACAAACCCTTTTTTCTTTACGGCATCAAGTGTTGCGCCGGCATGTGCCTGATTTGCAACAGCAAGCAGCACACCGGCCGCAGCCAGGCTGGCGATTATCATCTTTTTCATAGAGCATCCTGTGTGGAGGAATTATTGTTATGGAAACGTTCTGAAAACGTCTTTTACCTGTCTGTGGCTTTGGCCATACTCTTTTAAGCAAAGGTAGTGCCAGTTTTTTGCGCCTGATTATTCGACGCAATATGCAGAGTGTAGACAGGAAAAAATAAATGCAGCGCCCTGAAGTGGTGCAAAATTGAAACGTAAGCCACATTTCGGCGCAAAAAATTTAAAAATCAGACAGGACGCGTGATAACGATTTCTGGCGTTAATATTAATGACGTGAGAATAATGAAAAGAAAATGTGGTGTTACGAAAAACAGAAAAAATGCTAATTTCAAATCGCGGATGTGTGAGTGAAATCTATAATAATTTTATTACATGTCAGGTTCTATTAAGCAACGTTTTGTCTTATATGCAGATTTTATGCTTATTGCTAAAAGCGCGGTAATAACCGCGCTTTTAAGATGATTTATTTGGTCAGGGCGACAATCCCAAGCGTCAGTCCGGCAACGGCTGCAGCACCACCGGCGATGGCTCCGGCTGTTTCCCAGTTATCCTGGGTGGTGCCTTTCATACAGGTATTGGTATGAACAAGGCGTCCCTGATCGTCGTATACAGGTACGCAAGGAGAATCGTGTGCACAGCCAGACAGGAATGCGGTAAGCAGTGCAACGGATATTAATCTTTTCATGGTGTTACCTCAAAATAAGCGTTTCGCTAATTAAGCAAAGACAAACGCTAAGCCATCTGCGAACTCGGCGATTATTTTACCACTTCTTAAAAAAGGACTGACATGAGGAATAATCTCAATTCATGTGGATTGTAAAAATAATGGATAAAAAGAAAGGCTGCAGGCGAGTTTAGAGGGATAGTTTAAATGAAATAAATGGCTATCTTACTAATAAATAAAGAGGAGCATCGTAGGTGAAAAAGGCGCCCGTAGACGCCTTTATTTTACAAATTAATCGTTGTGCCGACTAAAACGCCGTCTTACGACAACAAAGAAGACGGGGACGAAGAAGATAGCCAACAATGTTGCGGTCAGCATTCCTCCCATAACACCGGTACCGACCGCATTCTGCGCACCACTACCTGCACCGTGACTGATAACCAGAGGCATAACCCCCAGAATAAAGGCCAGGGATGTCATCAGGATAGGACGAAGACGCATGCGCGATGCCTCCAGCGTCGCTTCAATCAACCCCTTGCCTTCTTTATCCATCAGGTCTTTGGCAAACTCGACGATCAGGATGGCGTTCTTAGCCGAGAGGCCGATTGTGGTTAGTAAGCCAACCTGGAAATACACATCGTTATTCATCCCACGCAGTGATGCTGCTAACAATGCGCCCACAACACCGAGCGGTACAACCAGCATCACCGAGAAAGGAATAGACCAGCTTTCATACAATGCGGCAAGGCAAAGGAAGACAACGATTAGCGAGATGGCATACAGCGCAGGAGCCTGGTTACCCGACAGTCGTTCCTGATAGGACATCCCCGTCCAGTCATGACCAATACCGTTTGGCAGTTTTTCCGCCAGGCTTTCCATTAGCGCCATTGCTTCACCGGTACTTCTGCCAGGCGCTGCTTCTCCCAGCAGTTCCATAGAAGGCATACCGTTATAGCGCTCCAGGCGCGGTGAGCCGTAGATCCAGTGTGCGGAACTGAACGTGGAGAACGGAACCATTTCGCCATTGGCGCTACGGACATACAGATTATTGATGTCCTCCGGTAACATACGGAATTTGGCATCGGCTTGTACGTACACTTTTTTCACGCGACCACGGTCAATGAAGTCATTGACGTAATAGCCGCCCAGCGCAGCTGAGATGGTTTCGTTGATATCAGACAGTGAGACACCAAGCGCTTGCGCTTTCTCCTGATCGACATCCAGCTTGAACTGTGCGGTATCCTCGAGCCCGTTTGGACGCACACGAACCAGCAGGTCAGGGTGTTTGGCAACCATGCCCAGCAGTTGGTTACGTGCCTGGGTTAGCGCAGCATGCCCCAACCCGCCCTGATCAATCAGCTCGAAGTCGAAGCCCGTCGCGGTACCCAGTTCAACGATGGCTGGCATGTTGAAAGGGAACACCAGACCATCACGAATCTGACTAAACGCTCGGGTAGCGCGGGCGATAATTGATTCAACGTTATTTTCGTTACCGCTACGTTCTTCCCAGGGCTTGAGGCTGACGAACGCCATCCCTGAGTTTTGCCCCTGGCCGCTGAAGCTAAAGCCGTTAACCGTAAAGACGCTTTCGACGTTGGCTTTCTCGTTATTCAGGTAGTAGTGGGTGACCTGATCCAGCACTTTCTGGGTTCGCTCTTGCGTGGCGCCTGCAGGAAGTTGAATCATCGTCAGGAAGACGCCCTGATCTTCCTCTGGCAGGAAGGAGGTTGGCAGGCGCATAAACAGCACAGCCATCCCGATGACGATTATCAGGTAGACGACCAGGTAACGCCCAGTTTTACGCACAATACCGCTGACGCTATTGGTGTAGTGATTGACGCTGTGATCGAATTTGGCATTGAACCAGCCAAAGAAACCGCTTCTTTTCTCGTGATGTTCAGCTGATACGGGCTTCAGCAACGTTGCACAAAGTGCGGGAGTCAGGATCAGCGCGACCAGTACTGAAAGCGCCATGGCGGAAACGATGGTGATGGAAAATTGCCGATAGATAGCCCCGGTTGAACCGCCAAAGAAGGCCATCGGGATAAATACCGCAGACAGCACCATGGCAATACCAACCAGTGCTCCCTGTATTTGTGACATTGATTTTTCCGTCGCCTCTTTGGGCGGCAGATGATCCTCCATCATCACGCGTTCTACGTTTTCCACCACCACTATCGCATCATCGACCAATAGACCGATGGCGAGTACCATGCCGAACATCGTCAGGGTGTTTATTGAGTAGCCAAACGCAGCAAGCACGGCAAATGTGCCCAACAATACGACAGGTACGGCGATGGTTGGAATGAGCGTTGCCCGGATGTTTTGCAGGAACAAATACATGACCAGGAACACCAGCACGATCGCTTCAAACAACGTTTTTACCACTTCATGAATGGAGATGGTCACAAACGGCGTCGTGTCGTACGGGTAGACCACCTTCATTCCCTGTGGGAAGAATGGCTGCAGTTCAACCAGCTTGGCTTTAATCGCGTTAGCAGTATCCAGCGCGTTTGCCCCGGTTGCCAGCTTGATCCCAAGGCCGGATGCAGGCTTACCGTTAATACGCGCCACGACGTTGTAGTTTTCCCCGCCTAACTCGATACGCGCGACGTCTTTCAGGTGAACAACCGAGCCATCGCTGTTCACGCGTAACGTCACTTTGCCGAACTCTTCAGGGTCTTTCAGTCGCGTTTGCGCAATGATAGAGGCGTTCAGCTGCTGGTTAGGTAATGCAGGCGTACCCCCTAACTGACCTGCGGCAATCTGATCGTTCTGTACCTTCAACTGATTGATCACATCAACCGGCGTGAGCTGATATTTGTTCAATAAGTTTGCATCCAGCCAGATGCGCATGGCGTACTGTGCACCAAACAGCTGCACGTCACCCACGCCATTCAGACGGCTGATTGAGTCTTTAACGTTCGAAGCGACGTAGTCGGAAATGTCATCCTGTGTGGTTTGTGGGTTGTCAGAAACAAAACCCGCAACCATCAAAAAGCTGCTGCTGGATTTCTCAACGCTGATCCCTTGCTGCTGAACTTCTTGCGGCAGTAACGGAGTGGCGAGCTGCAGTTTATTTTGCACCTGCACTTGCGCGATATCGGGATCGGTACCGGACTGGAAAGTCAGTGTAATAGTCACACTTCCGGCCGAGTCGCTGGTGGAGGACATATACATCAGGTTATCGATACCATTCATATTCTGTTCGATAACCTGTGTGACTGTATCCTGAACCGTCTGTGCATCTGCACCAGGGTAGGTGGCAGAAATGGCGACCGCAGGAGGCGCAATGGTCGGGTACTGTGCCACGGGCAGTTGCATGATTGCCAGAGCACCCGCCATCATCAGAATGATAGCCAATACCCAGGCAAAGATAGGACGCCTGATAAAAAAGTTAGCCATGTCCGGTTACCTTATTGGGCTTTCGTGGCAGGGGTTTCGGTATCGGCGGTTGCTTTAACCTGAACGCCTGGACGTGCTTTCTGTAAGCCGCTCACGATAACTTTGTCACCCGGTTGCAGGCCTTCGCTGATGAGCCACTTGTCACCAATAGCTTGTGCGGCAACGACTGCGCGAGACTCAACCTGACTCTTGTCGTTAACGACCATTACGGTGGCATCACCGCGAGGAGTACGCGTTACCCCCTGCTGCGGAACGAGAATGGCATTCGGCTGGACGCCTTCATCAATGCGTGCGCGCACAAACATGCCCGGCAACAGCGTGTGCTGTGGGTTAGGGAATACGGCTCTGAGGGTGATTGAGCCGGTGCTTTCATCAACCGTCACATCAGAAAACTGCAAAGAGCCTTTTAGCGGGTATGACTGACCATTTTCCATCACCAGTTCGACAGTACTGCTGGCGCTGTCTTTATGCAGACTCCCTTGTTCAACGGACTGTTTGAGGCGCATAAAGTCGTTACTGGACTGTGTCACGTCGACGTAAATGGGATCGAGCTGTTGAACGGTAGCAAGCTCTGTAGCCTGGCCATTCGTGACTAATGCACCTTCGGTGACGTTGGATTTACCGATGCGTCCGCTAATTGGCGATGTCACTTTGGTGTAGGCCAGATTGATACGCGCGCTTTCGACCGCCGCTTTTGCTGCGATCACGGAGGCATCGGCCTGACGAGCATCAGCAATTGCCTGATCGTACTCTTGCTGGCTGATGTACTTGGTGCCAACCAACGGCACATAGCGTTTCACCGTTAAATGCGCGATTGCAGCCGCCGCTTCACTCTTCGCCAGTTCACCTTTGGCGCTGTCATAGTCAGCCTGATAAGTCGCGGGATCGATCTGATAAAGTGACTGCCCGGCTTCAATATCGCTTCCCTCAGTGAAATTCCGTTTAAGTACAATTCCACTAACCTGAGGACGGACTTCTGCAATACGAAATGCTGTGGTGCGTCCGGGTAATTCGGTCGTCACGGCTAAAGGGGCCTTTTCGACGACATGGACAGTCACCTGCGGCTCTGCGGGATGTGCTTGTGTTTCTCCCTGATCGTTACAACCGGCGAGTAATGCAGCGGAGATGATGATGAATGAGGGCAGGAGTGAAAACCTGGCATTTTTCGTCATTTCTATTCCTTAAAAAACCGAACGCTCGTTATTAACCGAGTAACAATAGGGGTGATAACGCGCACAAGAAAAAATAATAGTTGGCTATCCTACAAATTATTAGCTTGCGATGTAAGCAATACTTATTTATGGGCGGGGTTCACGGCACATAAAAGCAAAAAAAGATTAATCGACAGCTGTTTCATTGTGGTGTTAATAGCAATACTATGATTCGCATAAACACAAGTTGAAATAAGTATTTGGTTTGTGAATATATTGTTTGTTGGTATTCGTTTTGTTTATTCGTGTGCAAAGTCCGTAATAATATTTTTTAGAACTCGTTTAAATAAATGCTAAGTGATACATTTGTTCCGTGTCGCAAATATTAGATAAGAAAGTTAATCATTCTCTACTCTACCTCAGACAGTCGGAACCATGGCCAGAAAAACGAAAGCTGATGCCCTCAAAACGCGGCAGCACCTGATAGAAACGGCGATTGTACAGTTTGCCGCACGTGGCGTAAGCAATACGACGCTAAACGACATTGCGGATGCTGCTAGCGTGACGCGTGGCGCGCTCTATTGGCATTTCGAAAATAAAACTCAACTGTTTAATGAGCTATGGTTACAACAACCACCTTTACGCGATCTTATTCAGGACAAGCTAATTGGTCGTTGGGGTGATAACCCTCTACAGCGATTGCGAGAAAAGTTTGTGGTGGGGTTACAATATATTGCAGAGAACCCTCGTCAGCAGGCATTAATGCAGATTTTATATCATAAGTGCGAATTTCATAACGATATGATATCTGAGCAGGCTATTCGCGATAAAATAGGTATCAGTCATCAAAGCATTCGTGATTCCCTGCAAAAGTGTGTAGATGACAATCTGATTGCCACCACTCTTGATTTAGATGTCATCATCATTATTCTGCACGGTAGTTTTAGCGGAATTATAAAAAACTGGTTAATGAATCCAGTGAGTTATGATCTATATGGGCAAGCTCCAGTATTAGTTGATAATGTACTAAAAATGTTAAGCCCAGACGGTAGCGTTATGCAATTAATGCAGAGTGAAAACCAGGTCGGATAGTTTTTACCGCCAGAGGCTGACGGCTGTCGAAGCATTACCTGAGGTGCTATTCGAGGTCGACGCAGTTGACCAGCTTAAGGGGATTCACTGAGTTCATATTCCGGCACTTGTCGTGCTCTGTTGTCATCAGCTCTATCCATTGGATGAGCAGCGCATCAAAAAGAAAAACGAAGACCGCAAAAACAACCAGCCACCAATACTTGCGAATCATTCCTAAACCCTGTGTATTCATGCCCAAGCGTGCAGGGAATATACACGAAATTTTTAAGCTGAAAAGCAGACTTACAATGCCTTTACTTTGTTGAAAGATCGCCACTCTTTGCCGTCAATCGACTCTTTTTAGACAGGTTTTTTGTCTTACGTTTTTTCACCTTGGCAAGCTCAATTTCTGAAAAATGAGAACCGATACTCAGTCTTCTGAGCCCCATTTTTACGTATTCAGTATTGATCTCAATCCCGACAAACTTGCGACCCAATTCCACGGCGGTAGCTCCGGTGGTGAAGCTGCCGGCGAACGGATCGAGTACCTTGTCATCTGGGTTCGAGGACGCCAGAATTATACGCTCCAGGAGGGCTTTGGGTTTCTGGGTGGGGTGGTTTTCGTATTCGTCCATCAGATAGCGTACGCGTGGGAACTCCCAGACATTGCCCGGCACTTTTTTCTGATTGTAGGGCTGCGGCGGGTTTTTTCTGTAGTCTATTAGCGCGCGTTTAGCGCCAGTTTTGGCTTCAACCAGAATATCGTCACGATTAAATGTGTAGTTTTTCTGATCTTTTACCATCATCAGGATCGGTTCATACATCGAACCAAAGTAATTTTTGGCCTGTACCCCTGAGCTATCGTATGACCACACGATACGACTCTTGATGGTAAAAAGCGGGCGGCATTTGAGGTCAATGTACGGCATGTTCTCCGTACTGTTCATGATGTACATGGTGCCGTGTGGTTTGAGGATGCGATGGCACTCGTCGATGCACTCAAACAACCACGCCAGAAAGGTCTCTTCGTCCCAGGATTCAACCATCCCGTCAAAGTCTTTCCCGATGTTATAAGGAGGGTCAGCAAAAATGAGTTCAACGCTTTCAGACGGCAGTTTTTTCAGTTCAGTTAGTGCGTCACCCAGGATTATCTTTTTAGATTCATCGCCAAAATAGACAGGTTCACATCTCGCGTTCATCGCCAAAGCCTCCCGTGTGACGTCAATAAAAAAGGCGCTTCCCCATGCCGAGTAGCGCCTTTTAAAACAAACATTTAACTGATTAGTATCAGTTCATGCCGTATTTTTTCAGTTTTTTACGCAGCGTACCACGGTTGATGCCCATCATCAGGGCAGCACGGGTCTGGTTACCGCGGGTGTATTGCATCACCATGTCCAACAGGGGCTGTTCTACTTCAGCCAGTACCAGCTCATAGAGATCATTCACATCCTGACCATTCAATTGAGCAAAATAGTTCTTCAGTGCCTGTTTAACCGAGTCACGCAGGGGCTTTTGAGTTACCTGGTCCTGAGAGTTAACGGTAGAAACGGTCAGTACGTCAGAATTTACGCGTTGTTCGAACATAGTTCTGTCAGCTCTTTATTTCTGTTTACGCAAAATTTTCGAAGTATGCCTCCAACGCCGCCAGCTGTTCGCTGGAATCTTCAATGGCGTTGAATGTGCGCCGAAACTGGTCATCCGGAGCGTGTTCCTGGAGATACCAGGATACGTGTTTACGCGCAATTCGGTACCCTTTTGCCTGACCATAAAAGTCGTGCAGTTCCCGAATATGCGCACAAAGCAAGCGCTTCACCTCTGCCAGAGGCAGCGGGGGCAGCAGCTCCCCAGTGTCCAGATAATGCTGGATTTCCCGAAAGATCCAGGGTCTTCCCTGAGCTGCACGTCCTATCATCAGGGCATCCGCCCCCGTATAGTCGAGTACAGCTCTGGCTTTATGCGGGTCAGTAATGTCGCCATTCGCGATAATCGGAATGGAAACTTTCTGCTTAACTGCCCGAATACTGTCGTACTCAGCATCTCCATTGAACAAACAGGCGCGGGTGCGTCCATGAATGGTCAGAGCCTGAATGCCACAGTCTTCAGCCAGTTGGGCAATCTCTACGCAGTTACGGTGTTCCGGAGCCCAGCCGGTGCGAATCTTGAGTGTGACAGGAACGTCCACTGCATTGACGACCTCGGTTAGTATCGATTTCACTAAATCCGGGTACTGCAAGAGGGCTGAACCTGCGAGCTTGCGATTCACTTTTTTAGCCGGACACCCCATATTGATATCAATAATCTGGGCGCCGCTTTCCACGTTAATACGTGCGGCATCGGCCATCTCAACAGGGTCGCTACCGGCAATTTGCACCGTGCGAATTCCTGGCTCATCAACGTGCACCATCCGTAAACGAGACTTGTCACTTTCCCAAACCTGCGGGTTAGAAGACATCATCTCGGATACTGTCAATCCTGCTCCCATCTCATAGCACAGCGTCCTGAATGGTCTGTCAGTGATGCCAGCCATAGGTGCTGCGATCAGGCGATTTCTGAGCTGGTATTGTCCGATGCGCATGAGTTAAGAAATGACCATACTGTGACTGCAAGGCGGCGTATATTACGCATTTTTCGCACGAGATGAAAGGCCAAACTTTGACCAATCCACTGAGGTGGATCAATGAATTGCCGTAAATGTGAACGCATGAAAATATTTAATCATATAAATCATCGCATTATAAAAATGTGTCGATTTTATATACACATATAATTTTGCGTAACTTCTCATTTTTTCTTCAGCTGCAGACGGTACTGACAAGATATTCTGCTGAATTAATCAGCAAATTACCTCGTCATTGTGTGATCGCTACCTCATTTTAGTACAGGATCTCGGTATCCCCAGAATAGCTGTCCGTAATCTTGCGTTCATTCAACGGCTGCAGCGGGCGATTGTTTGCTGGCCCAACAATGTAGTGGAATTTATCCATTTGTTCGGCAGAAAGAGCAACAGGCGTTTTCAGGATAGTCCAGGTGACGCCTTCGGTGCAGGGAGGCGTTGTTAACGAACCACGGTAGCGCCAGTAGGTTTTATTGTCGGGTAAAAGCTGGTGGATATCGACCGGCGAGAAGATGGCCATGCTGCTGTCCTCCATGGTTGGAAAGGACTCCCACAAATTTTGAATCGCCTGGTTTGGCTCGCCGATCTCAAACATAACCGCCACGATAGCGATGTCTCCGGATTGATTTTTGTGGACCAGCTGCAGCTCCAGCGGATAGGTTTTACCGTTGAGGGTATGTTCGCTCGGGGCATGAAAATCAAATTGTTTTAAATAATAAAGCGTTTCATCAATTTCAATAGAATTAGATGCGTAGCTACTCATCGTTGCTTGCAACGTATGGTTAATGCTCCGAAATCTGGTTGGGCCATCGACGTACTGCATGTTCAGCGCGGGGAGACCGAGTTTACTGGTTGTGGTGGTCTGGATGTCTATGGGGGATTGGTTTATGCCTGTCTGGCACGTTGCATACGCTTTGCTGATTTCTCCCCACCGTGCGGGGCCGTTTTCTTCGGTATATCCCCATGGTACGGCCAGCGTGGTCAGTGGCATCATGCATGCTGCCAGCAAAGTTGTTGTAAAACAGTTGAAACGCATACGTTTACTCAACGAGAATCAATATAAAAAATAACAAAATCAATTGATTATTATATCGCTGAGGAAAGTGTCGGTATGCTGGTCAATTGTCTGAAAATGGCGTGGTCAGATAACCACGCCGGAAGGGATTATTTTTTCTGGCCGGTAATGCGACACCACTCTTCTTTCTCGATAACCGGATCGAGCGTAAAGAGATCGGCATAGGCTTCACAGACGCTTTCCGCCTGGCTGGCAAGAATACCAGAAAGCCCCAGCAAACCGCCCTCAACGGGCAGTACGCTGATTAACGGAGCCAGTTCACGTAATGGGCCAGCAAGGATGTTGGCGACCACCACGTCGGCTTTCATCGCCTCTGGCTGGTCTTTCGGCAGATAAAGCTCCAGACGCTCAGAAACACCATTACGCTGGGCGTTATCACGGCTGGCCTGAATCGCTTGCGGATCGATATCCACGCCAATGGCTTTCGCCGCACCCAGCTTCAGTGCCGCAATAGCAAGAATGCCGGAGCCGCAGCCAAAGTCGATAACCGTTTTACCGTTAAGATCAAGACCGTCCAGCCATTGCAGGCACAGAGAGGTAGTGGGGTGCGTGCCTGTACCAAACGCCAGACCCGGGTCCAGCATCACGTTGACAGCATTCTCATCCGGGACATCGCGCCAGCTTGGGCAAATCCACAGACGTTCACCAAAGCGCATCGGGTGGAAGTTATCCATCCATTCGCGTTCCCAGTCTTTGTCTTCGAGTTGTTCGATTTTATGCGCGAAGCCTTCACCCAGCAGCGGATGCTGTTCCAGGATAGCAACTACTTCTTTCATGTCGGTTTCTGCATCGAACAAGCCGATAACGTCGGTATCACCCCACAGGCGAGTCTCGCCCGGCAGAGGTTCAAACACCGGCGTATCATGCGTATCCTGGAAAGTAATGGAAACGGAGCCCGCTTCCATCAGCGCATCGCTCAACTCTTCAGCGTTGGCACCGGTCGTGTTCAGTTTCAGTTGGATCCATGGCATGGCAAAACTCTTTATTTATCAGTAGTCAATATGGCGGCTTGCGGGACGGCGGAACCGAAACGGTTGCCTATCAGGAAAGCCAGCAAGCTTATCAGTAACGAGGGCACGATTGGGTGGAAGCCCAGGAACTGAACGTTAAAGGTGGCGAGTAGAGCATAAAGCACGCCGCCGACAATCATCGCGCTCAATGCGCCTGACGCGTTTGCCCGCTCCCAATAGAGGCCCAGCACCAGAGGCCACAGGAAGACGGCTTCCAGCCCGCCAAACGCCAGCAGATTAAGCCAAATAATCATCTCTGGCGGTTTCCAGGCGGCCAGCAACAGTAACGCGCCCAGCAGCAGGGTAATCACTGCCGACATGCGTTTCAGCCGGGTTTCGTTTTCCAGCTGTTCCGGGCGAAGGTTCAGGTACAGATCCTTAATAATCGTAGCGGAGCTTTGCAACAATTGGGCATTGATCGTCGACATAATCGCAGCCATAGGTGCGGCGAGGAAGATCCCGGCAGCGACCGGCGGCAGGACTTTGACCATCAGCGTAGGGATTACCAGATCCGGTACCGTCAGGTCAGGGATTACCGCCCGTCCCAGAGCGCCCGCCAGATGCATACCAAACATCAGAATCGCCACCACGATGGTGCCGATGATAATGCCGCGGTGTACCGCTTTACTATCTTTATAAGAGATACAGCGTACCGCCGTATGCGGCAGGCCAATCACGCCAAAGCATACCAGCACCCAGAATGAGGTCATAAACGTGGGTGACAAAATGTCATCAGCGCCCTGCGGCGAAACCAGTTTAGGATCGATAGTCTGCAGGGTTACCACCGCATTGCTGAGGCCACCGGCAGCATGAACAACGCCGACCAGCAAAACGATAGTACCAATCAGCATCACCATGCCCTGCATGGTGTCGTTCAACACGCTGGCGCGAAAGCCGCCGAACGCCGTGTATAACGCGATGCTGACGCCAAAAATCAGCAGACCGGTTTCGTAGGGGATACCCGCTGCGGTTTCCAGCAAACGTGCGCCGCCAATAAACTGTACGGTCATTGCCCCGACAAACGCGACCAACAGGCTGAGGCTTGCCAGCCATACCAGCAGGCGGCTCTGGTAGCGTGCAAATAGCATATCGTTGAGGGTAACAGCATTATAACGGCGTGCCAGAATGGCGAATTTCTTACCAAGAATCCCCAATGAGAGCCATACGGCGGGCAACTGGATCATCGCTAGCAGCACCCATCCCAGTCCGTATTTGTAAGCGGCACCAGGACCGCCAATAAACGAGCTGGCGCTAATGTAGGTTGCCGTTAGCGTCATCGCTAACACGACGCCGCCCATGGAGCGGCTGCCGAGGAAATATTCATTCAGGAAGGTACCGGTCGATCTCTTGCGCATGGCATAAACTGAGAGACCGAAGACCACCAGAAGATAGGCGACCAGCGGAAAAATAACTTCAAGCTGCATCGTCATCCTCCAACGGAATGTCGCGATAGATAAACTTCACCATCGCCCAGCACAGCACGATAAAAACCAGCGGCGTTAGCAGGCAGGCCATTTCGAACCAGTGCGGTAAGCCGGTAAAACCCAGCGTTGAATCTGGTAAGTAAGCGGCCACTAACCATGTGACCAGATATAAAAGGGTTAGCCACAGCGCCCAGCGCGCCTCTTTATGGGCCTGAACAAAACGAGCGTCCATTTTTTGTCCCTTGTGGATAAAGAAAGCGGGGATTGTACCTTATGGCACGTGCGGGAGGGGAGAAAAACAAAAGGCCGGAATTTCCGGCCTTTTCGGTTAACGCACGCTTACTTTTCCTGAAGTCCGAGTTTTTTCTCCAGGTAGTGGATATTGGTTCCACCGTGCTGGAAGTGCTCGTCATTCATGATACGGATCTGCAGGTCAACGTTGGTTTTGATACCGTCGATGATCAGTTCCTGCAATGCGTTTTTCATACGGGCGATAGCGACGTCGCGGTTTTCGCCATAGCAGATCAGCTTACCGATCATTGAGTCATAGTACGGAGGTACGGTGTAGCCTGCGTAAATATGAGACTCCCAACGCACACCAAAGCCACCCGGCGCGTGAAAACGCGTGATTTTACCCGGGCTTGGCAGGAAGGTGTTCGGGTCTTCGGCGTTGATACGGCATTCTACCGCATGGCCTTTAACCACAACTTCGTCCTGCTTGATGGACAGGGGTTGACCCGCTGCGATGCGCAGCTGCTCTTTGATCAGATCAACGCCGGTGATCATTTCGGTTACCGGGTGTTCAACCTGAATACGGGTGTTCATCTCAATGAAGTAGAACTCGCCGTTTTCGAACAGGAACTCGAAAGTACCCGCCCCGCGATAGCCGATATCAACACACGCTTTGGCGCAACGCTCGCCGATGTAGCGACGCAGTTCCGGGGTAATGCCCGGCGCTGGTGCTTCTTCGACAACTTTCTGGTGACGACGCTGCATGGAGCAGTCACGTTCTGCCAGATAAATCGCGTTACCCTGACCGTCAGCCAGCACCTGAATTTCAATGTGGCGTGGGTTTTCCAGGTATTTCTCCATGTAGACCATGTCGTTATTGAAAGCGGCTTTTGCTTCCGCTTTGGTCATGGAGATGGATTGTGCCAGTTCGGCATCGCTGCGCACGACGCGCATACCGCGACCGCCGCCGCCGCCGGAGGCTTTGATGATAACCGGGTAGCCGATGCGTTTAGCATGAGCGCGGTTAGCGTCCATGTCATCGCCCAGCGGGCCGTCAGAGCCTGGGACTGTCGGTACGCCCGCTTTCTTCATCGCGGTGATTGCAGACACTTTGTCGCCCATCAGGCGGATGGTGTCGGCTTTCGGGCCGATGAAGATAAAGCCAGAACGCTCTACCTGCTCAGCAAAGTTGGCGTTCTCAGAGAGGAAGCCATAGCCCGGGTGAATTGCCACCGCGCCGGTGATTTCAGCGGCGCTGATGATAGCCGGGATGTTCAGATAGCTTTTTACGGACGGAGCCGGGCCGATACAGACCGTCTCATCCGCCAGCAATACGTGTTTTAAATCGCGATCCGCACTTGAATGCACAGCGACAGTCTTGATGCCCAGTTCTTTACAGGCACGAAGAATACGCAGGGCAATCTCGCCGCGGTTGGCGATAACAATTTTATCCAACATGTTCGCCTCGTTATTCGATGACGACCAGCGGCTCGTCAAATTCTACCGGTTGACCACTTTCTACCAGAATCGCTTTAACTACGCCGGATTTGTCGGCTTCGATCTGGTTCATCATTTTCATGGCTTCAACGATGCACAGGGTATCGCCCGCATTCACTTTCTGTCCGATTTCGATGAACGCTTTAGCATCCGGGCTCGGGGTGCGGTAGAACGTACCAACCATTGGGGAGCGTACGATGTGACCACTGATTTCCGCTGCTGCCGGAGCTTCCATACTTGGAGAGGCAGTTTGTGCGACAGCGTTAGACAGAGCTGGTTGCTGCATCACTGGTGCAGCATAAGCCTGTTGCATCATCGGAAAACTTGCAGCTGGCGCTGCACGGCTGATGCGTACAGATTCTTCGCCTTCAGAAATTTCCAGTTCGGAGATGCCTGATTCTTCAACCAGCTCGATCAGTTTTTTAATCTTACGAATATCCATGAGTGGGTTCCGTACTCTTTGTTTAGTGAGATTGTGACAGGCGTTTTACCGCCGTCTGTATAGCATTTTTATAACAGTGAGTGACAAGATGCCACGCATCTCAGGCGCTGCACTGGGTGCTGCTGCCATTAAGTGAGATTGCCAGACTTGTTAGTCATTGTGCGGCTATCTTCTGCCATTTTCGGGTAAAAGACAAAATATACCTTCAATATGCGATTGTCACCCTTTCAGCGCCTTAAAAACGCTACCGGGGATAGCAAAGTCGCACATTATAACTATTTCGTAGCAATTGGCAGCTAAATACTGGTCTTATCAGGGAAGATAATCAACCGTTAACATGTAAAGAAAATCGGATCGTCCGTGTTTTGCAACGCACTGCACATATCGTGAAACTACCGCCACCACTGGCGAAACTTCTTGTAACGGCACGCTAACAGCACCGCAGCGAGCGCTGCATAAATAATCGGTTGAGGGGAGATAATTTTTACCGACCACAGATAATGTATGGGTGCCAGGATCGCCACAAGATAGACGAAGTTATGCAAATACTGCCAGTTTTTACCCAGCTTTCGCTGTGCAGCCTGCGTGGACGTTAAGGTGAGGGCGAATAATATGACCCAACTGACAATGCCCAAGGTTAAATAAGGCCGCGTAATTAATTCCCGCCCTAACAACGACAGATTATTAATGCCCAGTTCCAGTAACGCGTAGCTGGTTAAATGCAGTGTTGCCCAGGCGAAACACCATAGCCCTAACAGGCGACGTGTGCGTATCAATAATGGCTGTTTAGCGTAGCGCGCGAGTGGAGAGACCAGCAAGGTTGCCAGCAAGAATTTCAGAGCTGTCCTACCGGTAAAGTGCTGGATATCTTTGACCGGATCGGCGCTCAGACCGCCGTGATTTATCGCCCAAAATAGCCAGATAAACGGCAAAAAACCGGCAAGATGCAGGCAAACTTTCAGCCCGGTAATGTGCTTTGCGGTCAGTCGCACTTAAAAATTCTCCTGCAAATTGAGTCCGCGATACAGTGACGCAACCTCTTCGGCATAGCCGTTAAACATCAGCGTGGGCTGACGCTGTACGTCCAGAATACCGCCAGCGCCAATAAAACGCTCTGTGGCCTGGGACCAGCGGGGATGATCGACATGCGGATTCACGTTGGCATAAAACCCGTATTCATTGGGTGCGGCCAGATTCCAGGTTGTCGGAGGGCGTTCGCGTGTGAGTTTGATACTCACGATCGACTTAATGCCTTTAAATCCATATTTCCACGGCACAATTAAGCGAATGGGCGCGCCATTTTGTGGCGGAAGGGCCTTACCATAAACCCCCACGGTAAGCAGTGTGAGTGGGTGCATTGCTTCATCCAGGCGCAACCCTTCAACATAGGGATACTTCAGCCCGCCGCCAATAAAGCGATCTTTTTGTCCTGGCATTTCTTCCGGTGCGTACAGCGTTTCGAACGCGACATACTTCGCATTGCTGGTGGGTTCTACCTGCGCCAACAGTTTATGTAACGGAAAGCCAATCCACGGCACGACCATTGACCAGGCTTCCACGCAGCGCATGCGGTAAATCCGTTGCTCCAGCGGGAAACGGGTGGTCAAGGTATCGTGATCGAGAGTGAGTGGTTTGGCGACCTCACCACTGATTTTTAATGTCCACGGATCGGTTTTCAGGCTACCCGCGTTGGCTGCCGGATCCGCTTTGTCGAGACCGAATTCATAGAAGTTGTTGTAGCCAGAAACTTTATCCGCTGGGGTTAAAGGAAGCGAATTTTGCCAGGCGGCGGGCTTGCTGAAATCAAGCGGCTTTCCCGCGGTCGCGGGCGGGCGGTCATTACCCTTAAACCAACTCAGAAGGTCAGCCTGCGCAGAGTGGGGTAAAGACAACGCGGCTGCGCTGATCCCTAATGCTTTCAGCACATGGCGACGCTGCATAAAAAAAGCCGACTCGTCAGTGACGTCGGCTTCTGTAAATAGACGTAATTTCTTCATAACAGACTCCCGGCTTACGCGTCATAACTGACAGGGGACGCGTAGTTAATATGGCAGGGAGTCTGTAGATGTGCCGCGAAATTTCGTTAATTAAGTGTAAATTTCTGCGCCAGGGTCTGTTACTTCACCTTCACCAGCGTACGGCCTTGCACCTGGTTATTGATGATGGCATCGGCGAACTTCGGCGCATCCGCCAGCGTAATTTCCGTTGCAGCCTGAGCATAGAACGATTCCGGCAGATCCTTAACCAGACGCGCCCAGGCTTCTGCACGGCGTGTCGGCGGGGTCATCACCGAGTCCACTCCTTGCAAACGAACGTTACGCAGAATGAATGGCATTACCGTGGTTGGCAGAGCGAAACCGCCCGCCAGACCGCAGGCGGCAACACAGCCGCCGTAGTTCATCTGCGCGAGGACTTTCGCCAGAACTTTGTCGCCAACGGTATCCACCGCGCCAGCCCACAGCTGTTTTTCCAGCGGGCGAGATTCAGCAAATTCATCGCGGCCAAGAATACGATTAGCGCCCAGGCTTTTCAGGTAGTCGTGGGTGCTTTCACGACCCGAAACCGCCGCAACCTGATAACCCAGTTTATGCAGTAACGCAACGGCCGTGCTGCCCACGCCTCCGCTGGCACCAGTGACGACAATCTCACCGTCTTGCGGACGAATTCCTGCATCTTCAAGCGCCATGACGCAAAGCATGGCGGTAAAGCCAGCGGTACCGATGACCATGGCTTTACGTCCATCCAGCCCTTTTGGCAGCGCAACCAGCCAGTCGCCTTTCACGCGTGCGCGTTCTGCCAGTCCACCCCAATGATTTTCACCTACGCCCCAACCGGTCAGTAAAACCTCCTGACCCGCATGAAAACGGGGATCTTCGCTTGCACGCACGGTACCAGCGAAATCGATACCAGGAATCATCGGAAAATTACGAATAATTTTTCCCTTGCCGGTGATAGCCAGGGCGTCTTTATAGTTCAGGCTTGACCAGTGGACATCCACCGTTACATCGCCTTCCGGTAGCTGATTTTCGTCGAGGGGTTGAACGGATGCGAGGGTTTTTCCGTCCTGCTGTTCTAAGATCAAAGCCTGCATAACCTGTCCTCAATTCGTATAGTGGATTGGAAAATTAATAATGAAGACTATACTCGCTAATCAAAACATGATGCCGATTCAGCGCAATAAATTGCCAGATATACCTGATTTGGTAGTATGCCCTCACAGTTTGTATAAATTGGCGGATTTTGCGGTCAGTTTTGCATTTTAGAGTCGATTTATCACTTTCAGGCCTGTTTCATAACTGTCGGAGTTAACACAAGGATGCGATTAACGACGAAATTTTCAGCTTTTGTCACGCTGCTTACTGGGTTAACGATCTTCGTGACTCTGATCGGCTGTTCGCTGAGTTTCTACAACGCTATTCAATATAAGTTCACCACGCGCGTTCATGCAGTCGCGACGGCGATTGATACGCATCTGGTCTCCAGAGATGTCGTTGCGTTAACTCCGCAAATAGATGAACTGATGGTTTCTGTTGATATCGTGCGCATCGAACTGTTGCAGGGCGAAAACGTGGTGTATGACCACTCACGGACCAGCAGCTACCGACCGGCAGGGACAAACAATCTCTACCGCGAGATTACCGTACCGTTGGTTAAGCATCCAGGTATGTCATTGCGTCTGGTTTATCAGGATCCGATGGGTAACTATTTCCATTCGCTACTGACCACCGCACCGCTCACGATAGCCATTGCTTTCATTATTCTGATGCTCTTTTTGTCTGTGCGCTGGCTTCAGCGCCAGCTTTCGGGTCAGGAGCTGCTGGAGATCCGTTCTACGCGTATTCTGAACGGCGAACGTGGACCGAACGTGCGGGGAACGGTCTATGAATGGCCTGCGCGTACCAGCAGTGCGCTCGATATGCTGCTGACTGAAATTCAAAATGCCCGCGAGCAACGCAGCCGCCTGGATACGCTGATTCGTTCCTATGTCGCGCAGGATACAAAAACCGGGCTAAGCAACCGCTTGTTCTTTGATAACCAACTGGCCACGCTGCTGGAAGATCAGGAAAAAGTAGGCTCGCATGGCGTCGTGATGATGGTGCGCCTGCCGGACTTTACGCTGCTGCGCGATAGCTGGGGAATCACCCTCGCGGAAGAACAAATCTCGACGCTGATCAATTTGTTGTCGACTTTTATGACGCGCTATCCGGGCGCGTTGCTGGCGCGCTACCACCGTAGCGATTTTGCTATCCTGCTGCCGCACCGTACTCTAAAAGAGGCGGAAAGCATCGCCGGGCAATTATTAAAAGCGGTAGATGCACTTCCGGCTAATAAAATGATCGATCGTGCCGATATGGTTCATATTGGCATTTGCGTTTGCCGCAGCGGTCAGTCGCCGGAGCAAGTAATGGATCATGCCGAAGCCGCCACCCGGAATTCGGTATTGCAGGGCGGAAATAGCTGGTCGGTCTATGATGACTCGCTGCCGGAAAAAGGTCGGGGCAATGTACGCTGGCGAACGCTGATCGAACAGATGCTCAGCCGGGGTGGGCCAAGAATTTATCAAAAGCCTGCGGTAACGCGCGAAGGCCGGGTGCACCATCGGGAGTTGATGTGCCGTATTTTTGATGGCAACGAAGAGGTCATTTCGGCGGAATATATGCCGATGGTCCTGCAATTTGGTCTGGCAGAAGAATATGACCGTTTGCAGATAAGCCGTCTGATCCTGCTTTTGGGCTACTGGCCGCAGGAAAATCTGGCGATGCAGACAACGGTTGAATCGCTTATTCGTCCACGTTTTCAGCGCTGGCTGCGTGATACGCTGATGCAGTGCGAAAAATCATTACGCAAACGCATAATTATTGAACTTGCTGAGGCAGATGTCTGTCAACATATCAGCCGGTTACAGCCCGTTATTAGATTGATGAATGCGCTGGGCGTGCGTATTGCCGTTACGCAGGCGGGGTTAACGCTGGTGAGCACCAGTTGGATCAAAGAGCTTAACGTTGAGTTATTGAAGCTTCATCCAAGTCTGGTGAGGAACATTGATAAGCGAACGGAAAATCAGCTTCTGGTTCAAAGCCTGGTGGAGGCCTGTTCGGGAACACCCACGCAGGTTTACGCCACGGGCGTACGTTCGCGTAGTGAGTGGCATACGCTGACAGAACGCGGAGTTGCAGGTGGGCAAGGGGATTTTTTTGCCGCATCACAACCACTTGACACTAACGTGAAAAAATATTCGCAAAGATACTCGGTTTAACCTGCCGTTTAATTTGTTTTCACGTAGAATAACGCGCGCTGTGCCTTCTGGGGGTGTGCTTGCCTGCTCGCCAGGTTGTAACAGCAAACATGCAGGTGAATGACCTTTGACAGGTTGCAAACAAAAGCGAGGAGTGCTGCTGATTTATTCAGCCCTGATGGACTCAGGCCGGTTTTGTAACAAAGGAAACGAACTGCACTAATTTTCACCGTAGCAGATGATTTTTGCGCCTTGTCGCTGCTGCGTGTGGTTGGTAAAGTAAGCGGATTTTGTTTTCCGCCCCAGCTTTCAGGATTATCCCTTAGTATGTTGAAAAAATTTCGTGGCATGTTTTCCAATGACCTGTCCATTGACCTGGGTACCGCGAATACCCTTATTTATGTAAAAGGACAAGGCATCGTATTGAATGAGCCTTCTGTTGTGGCCATTCGTCAGGATCGTGCCGGTTCGCCGAAAAGCGTGGCTGCAGTAGGTCATGATGCGAAGCAGATGCTGGGTCGTACGCCGGGCAATATCGCTGCAATTCGCCCAATGAAAGACGGCGTTATCGCTGACTTCTTCGTGACTGAAAAAATGCTCCAGCACTTTATCAAGCAAGTGCACAGCAATAGCTTCATGCGCCCAAGCCCGCGCGTACTGGTGTGTGTACCGGTTGGAGCAACTCAGGTTGAACGCCGTGCGATCCGTGAATCCGCTCAGGGCGCAGGTGCTCGTGAAGTGTTCCTGATCGAAGAGCCGATGGCGGCCGCGATCGGTGCGGGTCTGCCAGTCTCTGAAGCAACCGGTTCAATGGTTGTTGATATCGGTGGTGGTACCACTGAAGTTGCCGTTATCTCCCTGAACGGCGTGGTTTACTCCTCTTCTGTCCGTATTGGCGGCGACCGCTTCGATGAAGCCATCATTAATTATGTTCGTCGTAACTACGGTTCACTGATCGGTGAAGCGACCGCAGAACGTATTAAACACGAGATCGGTTCCGCTTATCCGGGTGACGAAGTGCGCGAAATCGAAGTTCGCGGTCGTAACCTGGCTGAAGGCGTTCCGCGCGGCTTTACCCTGAACTCTAACGAGATTCTGGAAGCTCTGCAGGAACCACTGACCGGTATCGTAAGCGCAGTAATGGTTGCACTGGAACAGTGCCCGCCGGAACTGGCGTCTGACATCTCCGAACGCGGTATGGTGCTGACCGGTGGCGGTGCGCTGCTGCGTAACCTTGACCGTCTGTTAATGGAAGAAACCGGTATTCCAGTTGTTGTTGCTGAAGATCCGCTGACCTGCGTGGCGCGCGGCGGCGGCAAGGCGCTGGAAATGATCGACATGCACGGCGGCGACCTGTTCAGCGAAGAGTAATCGGATGCAGGTTGGGTAGCCCCCGCGGGTTGCCCTTCCGCTCTGATACGAGAATACGCATAGACTATGAAGCCAATTTTTAGCCGTGGCCCGTCGCTACAGATTCGCCTTATTCTGGCGGTGCTGGTGGCGCTCGGCGTTATTATTGCCGACAGCCGCCTGGGTACGTTTAGTCAAATCCGAACGTACATGGATACCGCCGTCAGTCCTTTCTACTTTATCTCAAATGGTCCTCGTGAATTACTCGACGGCGTGTCGCAAACGCTGGCTTCGCGTGACCAACTCGAACTTGAAAACCGGGCGTTGCGTCAGGAGCTGCTGCTGAAAAACAGCGAACTGCTGATGCTGGGGCAATACAAACAGGAGAACGCGCGTTTGCGTGAGCTGCTGGGATCGCCATTGCGTCAGGACGAACAAAAGATGGTGACGCAGGTCATCTCAACGGTTAATGACCCTTACAGCGATCAGGTCGTGATCGACAAAGGGAGCGTTAACGGCGTCTACGAAGGCCAGCCGGTTATTAGCGACAAAGGCGTAGTAGGTCAGGTCGTGGCGGTGGCTAAATTGACCAGCCGCGTGCTGCTGATTTGCGATGCGACGCATGCGCTGCCCATTCAGGTACTGCGTAACGATATCCGCGTGATCGCTGCGGGTAACGGCTGCACCGACGATCTTCAGCTCGAACACCTGCCGGCTAACACCGACATTCGCGTTGGCGATGTGCTGGTCACCTCGGGTCTGGGTGGACGTTTCCCTGAAGGTTATCCGGTTGCTGTTGTTTCTTCCGTTAAGCTGGACACTCAGCGTGCTTATACCGTGATTCAGGCTCGCCCGACTGCGGGTCTGCAGCGTCTGCGCTATCTGCTGCTGTTGTGGGGTGCCGATCGTAATGGCGCAAACCCGATGACGCCGGAAGAAGTACACCGCGTTGCTAATGAACGTCTGATGCAAATGATGCCGCAAGTTCTGCCTGCACCAGATACCATGGGACCGCCTGCGCCAATACCAGCACCTGCAACAGGCGTGGCTCCAGCGCCCGCAGATACCACGCCGCCACAACCTGCTCCGCGTAAGCCGGGAGGACAGTAAGTGGCAAGCTATCGTAGCCAGGGACGTTGGGTGATTTGGCTCTCGTTCCTTATTGCACTGTTGCTGCAAGTCATGCCCTGGCCGGATGACATTCTGGTTTTCCGGCCAAACTGGGTGCTGCTCATCTTGTTGTATTGGATCCTGGCACTGCCGCATCGCGTAAATGTGGGCACGGGATTTGTGGTGGGTGCCATACTGGATCTCATCAGCGGCTCCACGCTTGGCGTGCGCGCATTGTCGATGAGTATCATTGCTTATCTGGTCGCGTTGAAATTCCAGCTATTCCGAAACCTCGCGCTCTGGCAACAGGCGCTGGTGGTCATGTTGTTATCACTGGTCGTGGATATTATTGTTTTCTGGGCCGAGTTTTTAGTGATCAACGTCTCTTTCAGACCTGAAGTGTTCTGGAGTAGTGTAGTGAATGGTGTGCTTTGGCCATGGCTATTCTTACTGATGCGTAAAGTCCGTCAGCAGTTTGCGGTGCAATAAGGTTGATATGAATACTCTGTATCTTGCTTCAGGTTCTCCACGTCGTCAGGAGTTGCTCGCTCAGCTTGGTGTTACGTTTGAACGACTGGTCCCTGGGATTGAAGAACAGCGTCACCCGCAGGAAAGCGCGCAGCAGTACGTTTCCCGTCTGGCGCGCGAAAAAGCGCAGGCTGGCGTAGTGCTGGCACAGCGCGATTTGCCGGTATTGGGTGCGGATACCATCGTTATCCTTAATGGCGAAGTGTTGGAAAAACCGCACGACGCCGACCATGCCGCAGCAATGCTGCGCAAACTGTCGGGCAAAACGCATCAAGTTATGACGGCCGTGGCACTGGCCGATCGCCAGCACAGTCTGGACTGCCTGGTTGTGACGGAAGTGACGTTCAGAGCACTAACCGATGAGGACATCGCGGGCTATGTTGCCAGCGGTGAACCAATGGATAAAGCAGGTGCATACGGTATTCAAGGGTTGGGTGGCTGTTTTGTCAGGAAGATAAATGGCAGCTATCACGCCGTAGTCGGCTTACCGCTGGTAGAAACGTATGAGTTGCTGACCAATTTTAACGCACTGCGTGAGAAAAGGGATAAACATGACGGCTGAATTGTTGGTAAACGTAACGCCATCGGAAACTCGGGTGGCTTACATCGATGGTGGTATTCTGCAGGAAATTCATATTGAACGTGAGGCGCGACGCGGAATCGTAGGCAATATCTACAAAGGTCGTGTAAGTCGTGTACTTCCGGGTATGCAGGCGGCTTTTGTAGATATTGGACTGGATAAAGCCGCATTTCTTCACGCTTCTGACATCATGCCGCACACCGAATGCGTGGCGGGTGAAGAACAAAAACAGTTCACCGTACGCGACATTTCTGAACTGGTGCGCCAGGGTCAGGATCTGATGGTGCAGGTGGTAAAAGATCCGTTGGGAACTAAAGGCGCACGCCTGACGACGGACATCACGCTACCTTCCCGTTATCTCGTCTTTATGCCGGGTGCTTCGCACGTTGGCGTATCCCAACGTATCGAAAGCGAAACCGAACGCGAACGCCTGAAAAAAGTGGTGGCGGATTACTGCGATGAGCAGGGCGGCTTCATCATTCGTACGGCGGCGGAAGGCGTATGCGAAGAGGATCTGGCCTCGGATGCTGCCTACCTGAAGCGCGTCTGGACGAAAGTCATGGAGCGTAAAAAGCGCCCGCAAACGCGCTACCAGATGTACGGTGAGTTGGCACTGGCACAGCGCGTGTTGCGTGACTTTGCCGATGCGCAGCTTGACCGCATCCGCGTCGACTCCCGTCTGACCTATGAGGCGTTACTGGAATTTACGGCGGAATATATCCCCGAGATGACCAGCAAGCTGGAACATTACAGCGGGCGACAGCCTATTTTTGATCTCTTTGACGTTGAGAATGAAATCCAGCGCGCGCTGGAACGCAAAGTTGAGCTGAAGTCCGGCGGTTATCTGATCATCGATCAAACCGAAGCGATGACCACCGTCGATATCAATACCGGCGCGTTTGTTGGGCATCGTAATCTCGACGACACTATCTTTAATACTAATATTGAAGCAACGCAGGCCATTGCTCGTCAGCTGCGTCTGCGTAACCTCGGCGGTATTATCATTATCGATTTTATCGACATGAATAATGAAGATCACCGTCGTCGGGTGCTGCACTCCCTGGAGCAGGCTCTGAGCAAGGATCGCGTAAAAACCAGCATTAACGGTTTTTCACAGCTGGGCCTGGTGGAGATGACGCGTAAACGCACACGTGAAAGCGTGGAACATGTACTGTGCAACGAGTGTCCGACCTGCCATGGGCGTGGTACGGTGAAAACGGTGGAAACCGTATGCTATGAAATCATGCGCGAAATCGTGCGCGTACACCATGCATATGACTCCGATCGTTTCCTGGTTTATGCCTCTCCGGCAGTGGCTGAAACCCTGAAAGGTGAAGAGTCACATGCGCTGGCGGAAGTTGAGATCTTTGTCGGCAAACAGGTCAAAGTACAAATCGAACCGCTGTATAACCAGGAGCAGTTCGACGTCGTCATGATGTAAATCGTGTAGTGGCACCCGCGCATGTAAGCCGGATAAGGCGCAAGCGCCGTTATCCGGCAATATTCACTCAAGGGGTGTGAGTCATATTTTTTGGTAGACAAGGAGAGGCGCGTGAGGCGATTGCCGGGGATTTTACTGCTCACTGGAGCCGCATTCGTTGTCATCGCAGCGCTGCTGGTCAGTGGACTGCGCCTTGCGTTACCTCATCTTGATAGCTGGCGTCCGGCCATTCTTGGCAAGATTGAATCCGCCACAGGTCTGCCTGTTTCCGCCAGCCAGCTTTCTGCCAGCTGGCAAAATTTCGGTCCTACGCTTGAAGCGCGCAATATCCATGCGCAGCTGAAAGATGGGGGAGAATTTTCGGTAAAACGCGTCACGCTGGCGCTGGATGTCTGGCAAAGTTTGCTGCACATGCGCTGGCAGTTTCGCGATCTCACCTTCTGGCAACTGCAGTTGCGCACCAATACTCCTATCCAGCGCAGCGAAGGCGGAGATGGGATTGAAACCGGCCATCTCAGCGATCTCTTCCTGCGTCAGTTTGATCATTTCGATCTACGCGACAGCCATATCAGCTTTATAACCCTCTCAGGTCAACGTGCTGAACTGGCGATCCCACAGCTTACCTGGTTGAATGGTAAAAATCGGCATCGCGCCGAGGGTCAGGTCAGTCTCTCCAGCCTGACCGGACAGCACGGCATTATGCAGGTGCGTATGGATCTGCGTGATGGCGAAGGGCTGTTGAATAACGGTCGAGTCTGGCTGCAGGCAGACGACATCGACGTCAAACCGTGGCTGGGCAAATGGATGCAGGATAATGTCGCGCTACAAACCGCGCGTTTTAGCCTGGAAGCATGGATGACGATCAGCAAAGGCGTCGTTTCTGGTGGCGATGTCTGGCTGAAAAAAGGCGGAGCTAGTTGGCTGGGTGAAAATCGTACGCACACGCTCTCTGTCGATAATCTGACGGCGCACATCAGCCGTGAAGAGCCGGGCTGGCAATTCTCTATTCCCGATACGCGAATCACCATGGATGATAAACCCTGGCCGAGCGGGGCATTAACGCTGGCCTGGATCCCTGAGCAGGAAGTCGGTGGCGAGAATAACAAACGCAGTGATGAGCTACGCATTCGCGCCAGTAATCTGGAATTGGCCGGGTTAGAAGGACTGCGTCCGATGGCGTCCAGGTTATCGCCTGCGCTGGGTGATATCTGGCGGGCCACGCAACCCAGCGGCAAAATAGATGTGCTTGCGCTGGATATCCCGTTACAGGCGACAGAAAAAACCCGCTTCCTGTCCTCGTGGACCGATTTGGCCTGGAAACAGTGGAAGCTGCTGCCGGGGGCAGAACATTTCTCCGGTACGCTTGCGGGCAGCGTTGAAAATGGGGCGCTTACCGCCTCCATGAAACAAGCCAAAATGCCGTATGAAACCGTCTTCCGCGCGCCGCTGGAAATAGAGAACGGCGTGGCGACGCTAAGCTGGCTGAAGAATGATAAAGGCTTCCAGTTAGACGGGCGCAACATTGATGTTAAAGCGAAAGCGGTACATGCGCGCGGTGGTTTTCGCTATCTGCAACCGGCTGATGATGAGCCATGGTTGGGCATTCTGGCCGGTATCAGCACCGACGATGGCTCCCAGGCCTGGCGCTATTTCCCGGAAAACCTGATGGGTAAGGATCTGGTTGACTACCTCAGCGGCGCTATTCAGGGCGGCGAAGCGGATAACGCCACGCTGGTGTATGGCGGTAACCCGAATCTGTTCCCGTATCTGCACAATGAAGGGCAGTTTCAGGTCCTGGTGCCGCTACGCAATGCGAAATTTGCTTTCCAGCCCGACTGGCCTGCGCTAACCGATCTTAATATCGAACTAAACTTCATTAACGATGGCCTGTGGATGAAGACGGATAGCGTCAATCTAGGCGGCGTGAAGGCCAGTAACCTGACGGCTAATATTCCCGACTATGCAAAAGAAAAGCTGCTGATTGATGCCGATATCAACGGGCCAGGCAAGGCGGTTGGACCTTATTTTGATGAGACTCCGTTGAAGGATTCTCTCGGTGCCACGCTGGAACAGTTGCAAATTGACGGTGATGTGAATGCTCGCTTACATCTTGATATTCCGCTAGACGGCTCGCTGGTTACCGCCAAAGGCGACGTCAACCTGCGTAATAACAGCTTGTTTATTAAACCACTCGACAGCACGCTGAAGAATTTGAATGGTAAATTCAGCTTTATCAACGGCGATCTGAAGAGCGAGCCGATGACGGCGAACTGGTTTAATCAGCCGCTGAACGTCGACTTCTCCACCACCGAAGGGGCGAAAGCCTATCAGGTAGCCGTGAACCTGCAAGGCGACTGGCAGCCAACCCGCATGGGGATTTTACCGGCGCAGGTCAACGACGCCTTAAGCGGCAGCATGGCGTGGAATGGCAAAGTGGGTATCGATCTTCCGTATCATGCCGGGCCGACCTACGACATTGAGCTAAAGGGTGACCTGAAGAATGTAAGTAGTCACTTACCTGCTCCGCTGAATAAAGCGCCCGGTGAAGCGTTGCCGGTAAACGTTAAGGCTAACGGCAATCTGCGCAGCTTTGAACTGACCGGCAATGCTGGCAGTAAGAACCACTTTAACAGCCGCTGGTTGCTGAATCAGAAACTGACGCTTGACCGCGCTATCTGGACGTCGGAAAGCCGTACTGTGCCCGCGTTACCCGATCAGCAAGGCATTGAGCTTAATCTTCCCCCTATGGATGGCGCGCAATGGCTGGCGTTGTTCCAAAAAGGCGCAGCGGATAACGTTGGCACTAATGCCAACTTCCCACAACGCATCACCGTGCGTACGCCATCGTTATCCCTGGGCGGTCAGCAGTGGAATAATTTGAGTATTGTGTCTGAGCCTGCGAGCAATGGCTCCATCGTGCAGGCGCAGGGTCGTGAAATTAATGCCACGCTGGCGATGCGCAATAATGCGCCATGGCTGGCCAATATTAAGTATCTTTATTACAACCCCAGCGCGGCGAAAGCGTCACCGGGCAACACATCAGCCTCGCCGTTTTCCGCCGTGGACAACTTCAGCTTCCGCGGCTGGCCGGACCTTCAGTTACGCTGTGCCGAGTGCTGGATGTGGGGACAGAAATATGGGCGCATTGATGCCGATGTAGCAATTAAAGGCGACACGCTAACGTTGAGCAACGGTCTGTTGGATACGGGCTTTGCCAGACTGACCACCGATGGCGTGTGGGTGAATGCACCGGGCAAAGAGCGAACGTCACTGAAGGGTAAACTGAGCGGTAATAAAATTGACTCTGCGGCCAGTTTCTTTGGCGTATCGACCCCGATTCGTAATTCTTCGTTCAACGTGGAGTATGACCTGCACTGGCGTAACCCGCCATGGGATCCGGACGAAGCTTCGCTGAATGGGATTTTGCGTACCCGGTTGGGCAAAGGTGAGCTTACCGAACTCAGTACCGGGCATGCGGGGCAACTGTTGCGACTGCTGAGCTTTGATGCGTTGCTACGTAAACTGCGTTTTGATTTTAGCGATACCTTCAGTGAAGGTTTCTATTTCGACTCGATTCGCAGCACGGCGTGGATCAAAGATGGTGTGATGCATACCGACGACACGCTGGTGGATGGTCTGGAGGCAGACATTGCGATGAAAGGCTCAGTGAACCTGGTCCGTCGGGAGCTGGATATGGAAGCCATTGTCGCGCCTGAAATTTCTGCCACCGTAGGGGTTGCCGCTGCGTTTGCTGTCAACCCGATTGTCGGCGCGGCGGTATTTGCTGCCAGTAAGGTTCTGGGGCCATTATGGAGCAAAGTTTCGATTCTGCGCTATCGCATCACCGGTCCGGTCGATAAACCGCAGATTAACGAAGTTCTGCGTCAGCCACGTAAAGAAAGCCAGCAATGATTTGACGGGGGCAAGTAATTGCCCCAATCTCAGTACATAGTATTGCCGGATGGAGCAGCGCTTATCCGGCCTACAGTAGCCTAACAACGTAGGCCGGATAAGGCGTTTTTGCCGCCATCCGGCAGAATTAAATGAGTAACCAAAACGATGAGTCTGAACCTGGTAAGTGAACAATTGCTAGCGGCGAATGGCCTGAAACATCAGGATCTGTTTGCCATTCTGGGCCAACTGGCCGAACGCCGTCTTGACTACGGCGATCTCTACTTTCAGTCGAGCTATCACGAATCCTGGGTTTTAGAAGACCGCATCATTAAAGACGGCTCTTACAATATCGATCAGGGTGTTGGTGTGCGTGCCATCAGCGGCGAAAAAACAGGGTTTGCCTATGCAGACCAGATCAGCCTGCTGGCGCTGGAGCAAAGTGCTCATGCTGCCCGTACTATCGTGCGTGACAGCGGTGACGGCAAAGTAAAAACGCTGGGAGCGGTTGAGCATCAGGCGCTTTACACTTCGGTTGATCCGTTACAGAGCATGAGCCGCGAAGAGAAACTGGATATTCTGCGTCGCGTTGATAGCGTGGCCCGTGCCGCCGACAAACGCGTCCAGGAAGTAACCGCCAGCCTGACCGGTGTTTATGAACTGATCCTGGTAGCAGCGACCGACGGTACGTTGGCCGCTGACGTTCGTCCGCTGGTACGCCTGTCCGTAAGCGTACAGGTCGAAGAGGACGGTAAGCGCGAGCGCGGTGCCAGCGGTGGTGGCGGTCGTTTTGGCTATGACTATTTCCTTGGCGACCTTGATGGTGAAGTCCGTGCTGACGCTTGGGCGAAAGAAGCCGTACGCATGGCGTTAGTTAATTTGTCCGCGGTAGCAGCGCCTGCTGGTACGCTGCCGGTAGTACTCGGCGCTGGCTGGCCTGGCGTTCTGCTGCATGAAGCGGTCGGTCATGGTCTGGAAGGTGACTTTAACCGCCGTGGTACCTCGGTTTTCAGCGGTCACATGGGTGAGCTGGTGGCGTCGGAACTGTGTACCGTTGTGGATGATGGCACAATGGCGGACCGTCGTGGCTCTGTGGCTATTGATGATGAAGGCACGCCGGGTCAGTACAACGTGCTGATCGAAAACGGTATTCTGAAAGGCTACATGCAGGACAAACTGAATGCACGCCTGATGGGCGTCGCGCCAACGGGTAACGGTCGCCGTGAATCTTACGCGCACCTGCCGATGCCACGTATGACCAACACCTACATGCTGCCGGGGAAATCCACGCCGCAGGAAATCATCGAATCCGTTGAATACGGCATTTATGCGCCTAACTTCGGCGGCGGCCAGGTGGATATCACCTCCGGGAAATTTGTGTTCTCGACGTCTGAAGCGTATCTGATTGAAAACGGTAAAGTAACCAAACCGGTGAAAGGCGCGACGCTGATTGGGTCTGGTATCGAAGCGATGCAGCAGATTTCAATGGTAGGTAACGACCTGAAGCTGGATAACGGGGTTGGTGTGTGCGGTAAAGAAGGGCAGAGCCTGCCGGTGGGCGTGGGCCAGCCGACACTGAAGGTGGATAACCTGACGGTGGGTGGTACAGCATAACATCATGATGTATGCCCGATAAGCACCAGCGCTATCGGGCATCTTTCCGGACGCGGCGTCAACGCCTTATCCGGCCAATACTCTTTTTATTTCTCTTTTCCCCGGCCGTACATCCCCTGAAAAAGCTGCGCTACATCGACAAAATACTCCGTCAAATAGTTAATCACCACCTGGACCTTGAGCGGCAGTTTGTCTTTTTCGGTATACAGCGCATAGACCGGACGCGGATCCGACTGGTAGCGGGGGAGCAGGATCTCCACTTCGCCACGATTGATCTCATTGATCACCCACATTAGCGGCACATAGGCAATGCCTGCACCCGCAGCCAGCCAGCGCACCAATGTCATCGGATCGTTAGTCACAAAACGCCCCTCTGGTATCAGACGGGTGGAAATTCCTTCCGGAGCGATAAGCTCGAATTCATTATCCGGGCGCACGCTGTATTCCAGCCACGAGTGGTTGCTGAGATCGGCGGGTTTCTCCGGGGCACCAAACTGTGCGAGATAGCTTTTAGCCGCGCAGACTACCATCGGCATGGCACCCAGGCGACGCGAGAACAGACTGGAGTCCTGCAACGCACCGACGCGGATAACCACGTCCAGACCATCGGCGATTAAATCCGGGGCCGGGATGCCTGTTACCAGATTTACCGTCAGACCGGGGTATTCCTTCAGCATGGTCGCGGTCAATCCGGCGAGGACATTTTGTGCCATGGTTGAAGAACAACCAATGCGCAGCGTGCCGATGGGCGTGTTGTTAAAGGCATAAAGCTGCTCGTGAACATCCTGCGCTTCGTGCAGCATTCTCCGGCAGCCCTGGTAGTAAATTTTACCGGCTTCGGTCAGCCCAATGCTGCGTGTACTGCGGTTTAGCAGCTTAACCTGTAGCTCATCTTCCAGTTTGGAGACCGTCTGGCTTATCGATGAAACGCTCATTTGTAGCTGTCTTGCGGCGGCGGTGAAGGAGCCCAGTTCGACGACTTTGGCGAACACCGACATACGTTTTAATCGTTCCATTGTTCACTCTGGCTTAAAAGTGATTTAGATCACATAATATAGATAACAGCATAACAGTTACGTTAATATATTATTATTCAAATAACAGCTATGTCGCTCTCGCCTGGCTCATCCTTGCCCTTCTCTGCGGTGACATACGCTAGAAAATCTATCACCTGCACTCTCTTAAGTTACCAAGGTCAACATGAGTCTGTTTCCCGTTATCGTGGTGTTTGGTTTGTCCTTCCCACCGATTTTTTTCGAATTACTTTTGTCACTGGCGATTTTCTGGCTGGTGCGCCGGATGCTGGTTCCAACCGGCATCTATGATTTTGTCTGGCATCCGGCTCTGTTTAACACCGCGCTGTATTGCTGCCTGTTCTATTTAATAACGCGCCTGTTCGTTTGAGGTTGAAGTGAAAACACTAACAAAAAAACTCTCCCGTACGGCCACGACTCTCGTACTGGTCATTCTGGCCTTCATCGCTATTTTTCGCGCATGGGTGTATTACACCGAGTCGCCATGGACACGTGATGCGCGTTTCAGCGCGGAAGTTGTCGCTATTGCGCCGGATGTTGCGGGTCTTATTTCCAACGTTAACGTCCATGATAACCAACTGGTGAAAAAGGATCAGATTCTGTTCACCATCGATCAGCCACGCTATAAGAAAGCCCTTGAGCAGGCCGAAGCTGATGTTTCTTATTATCAGGTTCTGGCCCAGGAAAAACGCCAGGAGGCTGGCCGTCGTAACCGCCTGGGCGTGCAGGCCATGTCTCGTGAAGAGATTGACCAGTCAAACAACGTCCTGCAAACCGTATTACACCAGCTTGCGAAAGCACAAGCGACCCGCGACCTGGCAAAATTAGATCTGGAACGTACCGTCATTCGCGCACCAGCAGACGGTTGGGTCACTAACCTGAACGTTTATAGCGGCGAATTTATTACGCGTGGTTCCACAGCGGTGGCACTGGTCAAACAGCATTCTTTCTATGTGCTGGCTTATATGGAAGAAACCAAACTAGAAGGCGTTCGCCCTGGTTATCGCGCTGAGATCACCCCGCTTGGCAGTAATAATGTCTTAAAAGGTACCGTTGATAGCGTGGCGGCGGGGGTAACAAATGCCAGCAGTACGCAGGATGCAAAAGGTATGGCGACCATTGATTCAAATCTGGAATGGGTGCGCCTGGCGCAGCGTGTACCGGTGCGAATCCGCCTTGATGAGCAGCAGGGAACTCTGTGGCCTGCCGGGACAACGGCTACCGTTGTCATTACCGGTAAGCAGGACCGTGATGCAAGCCAGGAGTCCTTCTTCCGTAAAATGGCGCACCGCCTGCGCGAGTTTGGTTAATCGCGATGGGTATTTTCTCCATTGCCAATCAGCATATCCGCTTTGCGGTAAAACTGGCGTGCGCGATTGTACTGGCGCTGTTCGTTGGTTTTCACTTCCAACTTGAGACTCCGCGTTGGGCGGTGCTGACTGCAGCCATTGTGGCGGCAGGCCCGGCCTTTGCTGCCGGTGGGGAACCCTATTCAGGGGCTATTCGCTATCGCGGCATGCTGCGTATTGTCGGGACATTTATCGGTTGTATTGCCGGACTGATCATTATCATCAGTATGATCCGCGCTCCGTTATTGATGATCCTGGTGTGCTGTATCTGGGCCGGATTTTGTACCTGGATCTCGTCACTGGTGAAGATCGAGAACTCCTATGCCTGGGGGCTTTCGGGCTATACGGCGCTGATCATCGTCATTACCATTCAGGCCGAACCGCTGCTGACGCCGCAATTTGCGCTCGAACGTTGCAGTGAAATTGTGATGGGGATTGTCTGTGCCATTGTGGCCGATCTACTTTTCTCTCCCCGTTCGATAAAACAAGAGATTGATGTTGAGCTGGACAGCCTGCTGGTGGCGCAATATCAACTGATGCAGTTGTGCATTAAGCACGGCGACAGCGAGGTTGTGGATAAAGCCTGGGGCGATTTAGTCCGTCGTACGGCAGCGCTGGAAGGTATGCGCAGTAACCTGAATATGGAGTCTTCACGCTGGGGGCGTGCTAACCGCAGGCTTAAGGCATTGAACACGCTGTCGCTCACGCTTATCACGCAGTCCTGCGAAACCTATCTTATTCAGAATACCCGACCGGAACTGATCACTGATACTTTCCGCGAGTTGTTCGATACGTCGGTTGAAACGGCGCAGGATGTCCACAAACAGCTGAAGCGGATGCGTCGTGTGATTGTCTGGACTGGCGAACGTGAAACACCGGTAACGATTTATAGCTGGGCAGGTGCGGCGACGCGCTACCTGCTGCTCAAACGTGGTGTGGTGAGTAATACCAAGATTAGCGCTACGGAAGAAGAGATCCTGCAAGGTGAGCCGGTGGTGAAAGTGGAGTCTGCCGAGCGTCATCATGCGATGGTTAACTTCTGGCGTACCACGCTTTCTTGTGTGCTGGGGACCTTATTCTGGCTATGGACCGGATGGACCTCCGGCAGCGGTGCAATGGTGATGATTGCGGTCGTCACCTCGCTGGCAATGCGTTTGCCAAATCCTCGCATGGTGGCGATAGACTTTATCTATGGGACGTTGGCAGCGTTACCGCTCGGAGCGCTCTATTTCCTGGTGATTATCCCTAATACGCAACAAAGCATGCTGTTACTGTGCCTGAGCCTGGCGGTGCTGGGATTCTTTCTGGGGATTGAGGTACAGAAACGACGGCTGGGATCGATGGGGGCGCTGGCCAGCACCATTAATATCATTGTGCTGGATAACCCGATGACCTTCCACTTTAGCCAGTTCCTTGACAGTGCGCTGGGGCAGATTGTTGGCTGCGTGTTGGCGTTTATCGTCATTCTGCTGGTGCGTGATAACTCTCGTGACAGAACAGGCCGCGTATTGCTCAATCAGTTTGTTTCGGCGGCGGTTTCAGCGATGACCACCAATGTTGTCCGTCGTAAAGAAAATCATCTTCCGGCACTTTATCAGCAGCTGTTTTTGCTGATGAACAAGTTTCCCGGCGATCTGGCGAAGTTTCGCCTGGCGCTGACGATGATCATCGCGCACCAGCGCCTGCGTGATGCACCGGTACCGGTAAACGAGGATCTATCCGCATTCCATCGCCAGCTTCGTCGTACTGCCGATCACGTAATTTCAGCAGGAAATGACGACAAGCGCCGACGCTACTTTAGCCAGTTACTGGAGGAGCTTGAGGTCTACCAGGAGAAATTAATTATCTGGCAAGCACCGCCGCAGGTGACCGAGCCGGTAAAACGACTCAGTGGGATGCTGCACAAATACCAGCATGCGCTGGTCAGTAATTAAGAGTTGTAAACCGACGCTAAAAGCGTCGGTTTTTTTATGGCTATACTTACCTGAAAATGCGAGAGACCCCTGGATATTGGCGGTCTGTAGAGTAGCTGGCGTCGGGATGGTGGCTATAGATGAACATCTATACATTTGATTTTGACGAGATAGAAGATCAGGGCGATTTCTACCGCGAGTTCACGCGCACATTCGGTCTGGCCCGGGAAAAGGTGGTTGATTTGGATTCTCTGTGGGAGGTGGTGATCGGGGAAGTCTTACCGCTGCCGCTGGAGATTGAATTTGTCCATTTACCGGACAAGCTGCGCAGGCGATACGGCGCGTTGATTTTACTGTTCGATGAAGCGGAAGAAGAGCTGGAAGGGCAGTTGCGTTTTAATGTTCGTCACTCAATGTAAGACATAAAAAAGCCCCCGGCAGGCGGGGGCAAGTCGTCGGACTTAGACGACGAGGGTTTATTTGTAGAGTTCTGCAGTAGCGTGCCAGTGAGCACCTTCACGGAGTTCGGTGACGCGATAGCTGCTGGCGCCTGCTTTTTCAGCTTTAGCGGCGATGGCCTGACGCATGTCCATTGGCGAACTACCGATCTGAGAGACGGAGATGCTACCGATGGATTGCAGATTCTGTGCTTCTTGTGAGTTCACCTGAGTAACCGCGGCGCTTGCACCGAAGGAGAGAACAGAAAGAAGGCTTAAGGTTGCAATAGTAGTTTTGATTTTCATGATATTTACCTCGTCGAATTCTTTTATTGGGGTCTGTGTTTCGTGACCCTCATCACAAAATCAAGTATACACTAATCACTCGATAAATTAATACCACGCTAATTGTTTCATTGGGTTTTGAGTGTTAAGAAAATTATTTTTTATAACTCAATGGAATTAAAAAGAGCATTTCAAACAGCCTGTACAAAATAAATTCAATTAAATCATGCAGATACTTTATTTTGCAAAATGTGCGTTTTTAAGGCTGCACATTCACCATGTGAATGTATTTTGATGGTTAAACGCACCATTTGTTAAATCAATAGCAGTGGAAAAGAGAAGGAGGGGGATGAAAAGAGAGTGTTTTCCCCCGCCGCGAGGCGACGGGGAGGCGGTATTACAGTTCTTGTTCGAACAGTTCCAGAATGGCTTCGTACAGATCTTTTACCGTAAAACCCTTAGCTGGGGTGGTGAAGATGGTATCGTCACCGGCAATCGTACCCAGGATACCTTCCGCTTTCCCCAATGAGTCCAGCAGACGTGCAATCAACTGAGCAGCGCCAGGGCTGGTATGAATAACTACGACCGCATCGTTATAGTCGATATCCAACACCAGATTTTTCAGCGGGCTGGAGGTCGTGGGTACGCCCAGTTCCGCCGGAAGGCAGTACACCATTTCCATTTTCGCATTGCGGGTACGCACGGCGCCAAATTTGGTCAGCATGCGTGAAACCTTGGACTGATTGATATTATCAAAGCCCTGATCCTGCAACGCGAGGACGATTTCGCCTTGAGAGCTGAACTTTTCTTCTTTAAGCAGCGCTTTAAACGCCTTTACTAATTCTTCTTGTTTTGCCGAGCTTCGCATAAGTCACCCGTAATATGGCGGTAGAAACAACATTATTGTGCATACAGATGAATTTTTATGCAAACAGTCTGCCTTGTTCAAGGCTGAAATAATGTTATGAAAGAGCGGAATTTTATCAAATTTCGTTATCAAGAAACATGCCTGTGTCACGGCTCGCAAATAAGGTTAAAAGTAAATTAAATGTTATCAAATTGATGTTGTTTTGAGAGGCGGGTAGGGTATATTGTCAGCACCTGTTGGAAAGTTGCTCTACTGTGTGGGTGGTTTTGAATTACGTAACTTAGGTTTTATTTTACGTAAGTTAAATGCATAAAAGCCAAATTTGCGTGACTACGCATTCTTGACGCGTGGTTGTTGTATTCATTGGATTTGTGAATTAAGGTCGCCGCCGCGGAGCAATAGACATTTTGCTTATCAATATAATAAGGAGTTTAGGATGAAAGTTGCAGTCCTCGGCGCTGCTGGTGGTATCGGTCAGGCGCTAGCATTACTGTTAAAAACCCAACTGCCTTCAGGTTCAGAACTCTCCCTGTACGACATCGCTCCAGTAACACCTGGTGTGGCCGTTGATTTGAGCCATATCCCTACTGCTGTGAAAATCAAAGGCTTCAGCGGCGAAGATGCTACCCCTGCACTGGAAGGTGCTGATGTGGTACTGATCTCTGCGGGTGTCGCACGTAAACCGGGTATGGATCGTTCCGACCTGTTCAACGTCAACGCCGGTATCGTGAAGAACCTGGTGCAGCAAGTTGCTAAAACCTGCCCGAAAGCGTGTATCGGTATCATCACCAACCCGGTGAATACTACCGTTGCTATCGCTGCAGAAGTGCTGAAAAAAGCAGGCGTATACGATAAGAACAAACTGTTTGGCGTGACCACGCTGGACATCATCCGCTCCAACACCTTTGTGGCGGAACTGAAAGGCAAACAACCAGGCGACGTTGAAGTTCCGGTTATTGGCGGCCATTCTGGCGTGACCATCCTGCCACTGCTGTCACAAATTCCTGGCGTAAGCTTCACCGAACAAGAAGCAGCTGACCTGACTAAACGTATCCAGAATGCGGGTACTGAAGTTGTGGAAGCCAAAGCCGGTGGCGGTTCTGCAACCCTGTCTATGGGTCAGGCTGCTGCACGTTTCGGCCTGTCCCTGGTTCGCGCATTGAGCGGCGAAAAAGGTGTGGTTGAATGTGCTTACGTTGAAGGCGACGGCCAGTATGCTCGTTTCTTCTCTCAGCCGCTGCTGCTGGGTAAAAACGGCGTAGAAGAGCGTCAGTCTATCGGCAAGCTGAGCGCGTTTGAACAAAGCTCGCTGGAAGGCATGCTGGATACGCTGAAAAAAGATATTACTCTGGGCGAAGAGTTCGTTAAGTAACGCGAGAGAGGCCTGCGTGTATTTGTAGGCCTGATAAGCGTAGCGCCATCAGGCATTACGTACTAACTCTCTACGATATCGCCTAATAAAAACCGGAGCCAACATGCTCCGGTTTTTTTATGGTCAGTAGGCCGCCAGACGTGACGTTAATTGGTGGCAGGGTATTCCTGGATCGTTACCTGCAGCGTCAACTGTTTGTCATCACGCATCACGACAACGGAGATAACTGAACCTGGTCGAATCTCTGCCACCTGGTCCATCGTTTCCAGCGCAGACACCGCCGGTTTGTTATTGACCGAGATAATCAGATCGTTAACCTGAATGCCTGCCTGTGCTGCCGGACCATCCGGGGAAACTTCGTTAACCACAATCCCCTGAATTTGATCCATCCCGCCGCCCTGAGCGTGCAGTGGTGCAATTTCGCGACCGCTGATACCGATGTAGCCACGAATCACGCGCCCGTCACGAATCAGCTTATCCATGATTTTAGTCGCCAACTGAAACGGAATGGCAAAGCCGATCCCTTCCGGGGTTTCGCCATCGTTGCTCTTATCAAATGACAGCGTGTTAATCCCCATCAATTCACCCAGTGAGTTGACCAGCGCACCGCCGGAGTTTCCGTGGTTGATGGAAGCATCTGTTTGCAGGAAGTTTTGCCGTCCTGTCGGGTTCAGGCCAATTCGACCGGTGGCGCTGATGATCCCCTGAGTGATGGTTTGCCCAAGGTTGTACGGGTTACCGATGGCGAGTACCACGTCACCAATGTGCGGCACGCGTTTGTTATTAATTGGGATTGTTGGCAGCCCGCCAGTGGCGTTGATTTTCAGCACCGCAAGGTCGGTTAACGTATCAGACCCCACAAGCAGCGCTTCAAATACGCGACCGTCCTGCAATGCGACGATGATTTGGTCAGCATCGTTAATGACGTGCTTATTGGTAATGATATAGCCGCGCTGATCCATGATAACGCCTGAGCCGAGCGTGCGGATCTCAAGCTGGTTGTGCGCGGTACTGTTCATACTGCGGTTATAAACGTTCACGACGGCAGGCGCTGCGCGGCGAACCGCCGGGTTATAGCTAGCGGGCGTTTCATCTGCACTGTCGAACTGCGGTGCGGTAAGCGTATTAATTTTTCGCAGAGAGGGCATCGCGGCCAGCAGGATGGCGCCGACGATTAAACCAATCGCGACCGAACGTAAAAGCTTCACAAACATGATGGCGGCGTCATTAATAAAGGGAACGGCAGCAGCATATCACGAGTTTACCGGACATCACACGAGGGGCTGATGTCCGGTTGCATGCGTTAACGCAGGAGCAGGTAAATACTCTCGTTACCGCGCACCACCTGCAGAGCAATGATCGACGGTTTCGCTTCCAGCACTTTTCGCATTTCGGCGATTGAGTTTACGCGATCGCGGTTAACGCCAATGATAACATCATCTTTATGCAGACCGGCCTGTGCTGCAGGGCTGCTTTTTTCTACGTTATCAATTCTGATGCCTTTGGTGCCGTCTTTTAACTGACCATCGCTGAGCGTGGCCCCTTGCAACGCAGGCGCAATCATCTCTGCGCTGGCGGACGATGATGTGCTGGTATCGAGGGTGACTTCAACCTCCAGCGGTTTACCGTTACGCAGCAGGCCCAGTTTGACCTTGGTCCCAGGTTCAGTTGTCGCAATGCGTGAACGCAGTTCGGCGAAGCTGTTGAGCGGTTTACCGTTGAGGCTGGTAATGACGTCACCAGATTTCACTCCCGCTTTTGCGGAGCCGGAGTTAGGCAGAACCTCACTGACAAACGCCCCACGCTGTACGTCCAGTTTGAACGCTTTGGCGATATCCGAGGTCATTTCGGTGCCTTTGATACCCAACAGACCGCGTTTGATTTCACCAAACTGCATCAGCTGCTGTGCCAGCGTGCGCGCCATGTTGCTCGGGATTGCAAAACCAATCCCGATGCTGCCGCCGCCGGGGGCCAGAATCGCGGTGTTAATACCGATCAGCTCACCGTTCAGGTTGAGCAATGCGCCGCCGGAGTTACCGCGGTTGATAGAGGCATCAGTCTGAATAAAGTTTTCCAGACCTTCCAGGTTCAACCCACTGCGACCCAAGGCAGATACAATGCCGGAGGTGGCTGTTTGACCCAAACCGAACGGGTTACCCACAGCCACCGCGAAATCACCCACGCGGAGTTTGTCGGAGTCAGCAATGGCAATTTGCGTCAGGTTGCTGGGGTGCTGAATTTGTAGCAGTGCGATATCGCTCTGATCGTCGCTGCCGATAAGCTTAGCGTCGAACTCTCGGCCATCATTAAGCTGAACGCTGATTTTTTGCGCCTGATTAATAACGTGGTTATTGGTCAGAACGTAGCCTTTGGCTGCGTCAATGATGACCCCTGAACCCAGCCCTTCAAAGGGTTGTGACGGTTGATCGGGAAGTTCATCACCAAAAAACTTTTTGAACTCTTCCGGGACTTTCTGCCCCTGAGTGGCTGTACCTTCAACCCTTACGCTCACCACGGCAGGTAACACTTTCTCCAGCATCGGAGCGAGGCTGGGAAGCGCAGCCTGACCGGGAACCTGGCCGGGGATAGACGCTGCGACCGGGAATGGCGCCGAGAGAGTTAACCCGACACTTAACGCTAATGCACTCAACAGCTGGGTTTGTTTTTTCATGGATCCTGCTCTCGTACCTTGAGTAAACGGAAGATGATTCAAAACAGGTTGATGTTATTGAATTTTCGGTTAGGTCACAATGCGGCTAACGACTAAATAATAGCTGGGACAGGAAGAGAAGCGGAGGGCGCAATTGCTGCGCCCAATAAATTTCTTAACGATGTGCGGTTAGTCGCGCTTTGCGCCGCTACGCAGCAGGCCGGATGCCCCTTCAGAATAGTCACGTGGCATCTGAACCGGCGCCTGATCGTTGCCTGCTTCAGACTCTGCCAGACGGTTACGGAACGGGTTGTTTTCCGGCGACATACCCGGCAGCAGGTTGCTGGAGCTTTTCGCCATGTGCTGGTAAATCTGACGATAATCGTCCGCCATGTTATCCAGCAATTCAGCGCTGCGGGCAAAGTGGCTCACCAGCTCTTCGCGGTACTCTTCCAGCTCAGCTTTATTTTTTTCCAGTTCGTACTGCAATGCCTGCTGTTGGCGTAATTTACGATTACCAAAACGCATGGCTACAGCACCAATAATGATACCGACGACTAACCCAATTAGCGCATATTCCCAGGTCATGAACATCTCCCGTTGTCTTGTGTTTCCGTAGGGTGTTGGCTTTAGGCTCCATGCCTGCGCCTGATTATGCCACTATAACCGCTAATCCCGTAGAAGTGGAATCCCGTGTTTATATCACGTAATGTAGAACGGCCTTTTTTTCGTCAACCGTGAGCGACGGCACATCGATTCTCAAGGAATAACAATAACATCATGCAAAGCTTTTCCCCTACATCGCGTTACCAGCAAGCCCTCAACGACGGCAGTCATCAACCCGACAACGTACAACTCGAAGCCGTGAATCGACTGGAAACCATTTTCCAGGCGCTTACGACGTCAGCACGTCCTGCGCCGCAGGAGGGTGGACTGATGGCGCGTTTTGGTAAGTTGCTGGGCAAGCGTGAGTCACCGATCAACGCGCCGGTGCGTGGTTTATATATGTGGGGCGGAGTTGGGCGCGGAAAAACCTGGCTGATGGATCTGTTCTACCATAGCCTGCCGGGCGAACGTAAACAGCGTTTGCACTTTCACCGTTTTATGCTGCGCGTGCATGAAGAGCTTACTGCCTTACAGGGGCAGAGCGATCCGCTGGAAATCATCGCCGACCGCTTTAAGGCCGAAACCGACGTGCTGTGCTTCGACGAATTTTTTGTTTCTGATATCACCGACGCCATGCTGCTCGGCGGCCTGATGAAAGCGCTGTTTGCCCGCGGTATTACGCTGGTGGCGACCTCTAATATTCCGCCAGATGAGCTATATCGTAACGGTTTGCAACGCACGCGTTTTCTTCCTGCCATTGATGCGATCAAACAGCATTGCGACATCATGAATGTCGATGCCGGCGTCGATTATCGTCTGCGCACCTTAACGCAGGCGCATTTGTGGTTGTCGCCATTGAATGAGGAAACCCGCCAGCAGATGGATAAGCTCTGGCTGGCATTAGCGGGAACCAAAGGTGAACATGCGCCAACGCTGGAGATCAATCATCGACCTATGCAAACCCTGGCTGTAGAAAATCAGACGCTGGCGGTATCGTTCACTACGCTCTGCGTCGATGCCCGGAGTCAGCATGACTACATTGCGCTGTCGCGTCTGTTTCACACGGTGCTGTTGTCTGATGTGCCGGTCATGACCCCGCTGATGGAGAGTGAAGCGCGACGCTTTATCGCATTGGTGGATGAGTTCTACGAACGCCACGTCAAGCTGGTGGTCAGTGCGGCATCACCCCTCTATGAAATTTATCAGGGTGAGCGTCTGAAGTTTGAATTTCAGCGTTGTTTGTCGCGTTTGCAGGAGATGCAAAGCGAAGAGTATCTGAAGCGGGAACATTTAGCCGGTTAAACCTGCCGCAAATCACATAAAGGGGTCGATCTTTGACCCTGACTTCTCTATAATCTTGCGACCCCACGTTACGAGAGAGTTTTTTTCCCAAAACTTTCTATGCGCCGGCATAGGCTATTCGAAGGGGTAGGTTTGCTGGACAATGTCGTGTGAACCTCAACTGACAAAACGTTTGGGTGTTCACCAACGTGTAACTTATTTATTTGGGTAAGCTTTTAATGAAAACTTTTACAGCTAAACCAGAAACCGTAAAACGCGACTGGTATGTTGTTGACGCGACCGGTAAAACTCTGGGCCGTCTGGCTTCCGAACTGGCTCTGCGCCTGCGCGGTAAGCACAAAGCGGAATACACTCCGCACGTAGATACCGGTGATTACATCATCGTTCTGAACGCTGACAAAGTTGCTGTAACCGGCAACAAGCGTACTGACAAAGTGTACTATCACCACACCGGCCACATCGGTGGTATCAAACAAGCGACCTTTGAAGAGATGATTGCTCGCCGTCCTGAGCGTGTGCTTGAAATCGCGGTTAAAGGCATGCTGCCAAAAGGCCCGCTGGGTCGTGCTATGTTCCGTAAACTGAAAGTTTACGCTGGCAACGAGCACAACCACGCGGCACAGCAACCGCAAGTTCTTGACATCTAATCGGGATTATAGGCAATGGCTGAAAATCAATACTACGGCACTGGTCGCCGCAAAAGTTCCGCAGCTCGCGTTTTCATCAAACCGGGCAGTGGTAAAATCGTAATCAACCAACGTTCTCTGGAACAGTACTTCGGTCGTGAAACTGCCCGCATGGTAGTTCGTCAGCCGCTGGAACTGGTCGACATGGTTGAGAAACTGGATCTGTACATCACTGTTAAAGGTGGTGGTATCTCTGGTCAGGCTGGTGCGATCCGTCACGGTATCACCCGCGCTCTGATGGAGTACGACGAATCCCTGCGTGGCGAACTGCGTAAAGCTGGCTTCGTTACCCGTGATGCTCGTCAGGTTGAACGTAAGAAAGTCGGTCTGCGTAAAGCACGTCGTCGTCCTCAGTTCTCCAAACGTTAATTGTACTCTGCTTCGGCAGACGACAATTTGCGAAAAAACCCGCTTCGGCGGGTTTTTTTATCGTTATTTCTCGCCTCAGAACCACGGTAATCCGCTGATTGCCACCTCTTTTTCCCCATTTCAAGAATCGACTCACCACAAAGGTCACAAAATCTGGTAAACTATCATCCAATTTTCTGCCCAAATGTCCGGTATCGTTCATTTTTTGTTTGCATTTTGAGCAGTAATGACTTTCCCGAGTTTGGGTGACATCACTTCTGGCTGGCCACTGAGTGGCTGGTAGCAGTAAAAATTCTGAATATACCTGGAGGTTTTCATGGCTGTCGCTGCCAACAAACGTTCGGTAATGACGCTGTTTTCTGGTCCTACTGACATCTATAGCCATCAGGTCCGCATTGTGCTGGCTGAGAAAGGTGTTAGTTTCGAGATTGAGCATGTGGAGAAGGACAATCCACCTCAGGATCTGATCGACCTCAACCCGAATCAGAGCGTACCGACACTGGTGGATCGTGAGCTGACCCTGTGGGAATCTCGCATCATTATGGAATACCTGGATGAGCGCTTCCCGCATCCTCCGCTGATGCCGGTTTACCCGGTTGCGCGTGGTGAAAGCCGCCTGTACATGCAGCGTATTGAAAAAGACTGGTACACGCTGATGAACGTCATCGTGAACGGTTCTGCATCTGAAGCCGAAGTCGCGCGTAAGCGTCTGCGCGAAGAACTGCTGGCAATCGCGCCAGTATTTGGCCAGAAACCTTACTTCCTGAGCGATGAGTTCAGCCTGGTAGACTGCTATCTGGCGCCGCTGCTGTGGCGTTTACCGCAGCTGGGTATTGAATTCAACGGTGCAGGTTCGAAAGAACTGAAAGGGTATATGACTCGCGTCTTCGAACGAGACTCTTTCCTGGCTTCTCTGACTGAGCCTGAACGTGAAATGCGTCTGGGCCGGGGTTAACCTGTATGGATTTGCCACAGCTAACACCACGCCGTCCGTATCTGCTGCGCGCGTTCTATGAGTGGTTGCTGGACAACCAGCTCACGCCGCATCTGGTGGTGGATGTGACGCTCCAGGACGTGCAGGTTCCAATGGAATATGCGCGTGACGGGCAAATTGTTCTGAATATTGCACCGCGTGCGGTGGGCAACCTGGAACTGGCTAACGATGAAGTGCGCTTTAACGCGCGCTTCGGTGGTGTGCCGCGTCAGGTATCTGTGCCGTTGGCTGCCGTTCTGGCAATTTATGCACGTGAAAATGGCGCCGGTACGATGTTCGAACCGGAAGCCGCCTACGACGAAGATGTTGCCAGCTTAAATGATGACGACAACGACGCGTCTGGTTTTGAGAGTGAAACGGTCATGTCGGTCATTGATGGCGATAAACCTGATAATGGCGACGACAACGATCCGGATGATACTCCGCCACCGCCTCGCGGTGGGCGTCCAGCGCTGCGCGTAGTGAAATAAGTAGTGAAATGAAAAACAGGCCCTTTGGGGCCTGTTCTGTTTTCTGGCTTTGGTATCAATAAAACAGCGCGATGGTGGCTACCATATTCACCACAAATCCTACTGCCATCGGGATTGCTGTACGTTTTACCACTTCAAAGGGCGATACGCCGGCAATACCCGATGTCACGACAATTACAGCGGTTATGGGTGACACCGCGCGGGCAAGCGTAGTGGCAAAATGCATCGGCATAATCATTACTACCGCAGGAATATGCAGCCCGGCGGCAATATCCGGAATGAGGCTGGCAAAAGACATAAACGGCGCGTTGCCTGACCCCATGACGATTGCGCAGGCGGCGATGACCACCGCCATGATGATCATCACGCCGATACCGCCAAGACCGGAATGCTCTGCGCCTTTTATTACGGCATCGACAGTCCCGATAGTCGTCAACCCTTTCGCAAAGATTTCACCGGCGACCACCAGGGTGACAACGTTGGCAAACTGCGTCCCCATGCCGTCAAAAAAAGCCTGCACATCATCCATCGTTTCGCGCAGATTATGTTTATGCAGGAATTCAACAAACATAGTCAGCGTCATGCTCATCAACATCACCACCACCAGATTCAACTCTGCTTTCATTAGCCCCATTTGTGCAAGGGCAAGCGAGCCCAGCATCAGGATCAGCGGCATCACCGGCAAAATGGCGTAATAGAGCGGGGGTACGTTTTCCAGCGCCTTTTGTTCCGCAAATCCGTTACTTTCCGGTGCGGCTTTTTTATCAAATTGACGCTGAACGAAAAAATGCGCAATGGCGACGGCGACAATGACACACGACGCGACGGGCAACTGGTATTGAAAGAAATAGGTGGCGATTTTCATGCCCGCGACCTGCGCGGCAAAAATAGAGTTGGTTTCCAGAATGCCCCACTCAATCGACATCGAAGTGGCAATGACCGCAACAGCGGATAAACGGCTTACGCCAAGACTAACCAGCGTTGGGAACAGCGTCACCATCAGCAACATACCTAACCCGGATGCGCTGGTAATGAACTGCGCCATGATCTGACCAATCACATAGGTGGCGGCAAGCACTACATAGGGTGAACGGATTAGCTTGAGCGGGCGGCTTAACAGGCTAACCATCGCTCTGCTGGCCCCCATTCTGTCCATATAACGGGCATAACCGCCCACCGCCATGATTGATAACCCCAGTCCGGCCGCGCGGTTGGAGAGCATACGCAAAATTTCGTTGTAAATATCGACCAGTAGATAGCCACTGCTTTTGTCGTTAGCGACCAACGCGCCGTAGCCCAGCCAGACGCCGCAGATCATCAGGAAGATCCCGGCGGCGGCCAGCACGACCTGCGGTTTGTAGTTTTTGAGGATCAGGTAACCCATCGTTAATAAAACGATGACAGAGATAATGATGCCGAACATTGTTTCACTCCATGCCAGAGAAGAAGATAAATCCGGTAATAACGCTGTTGTCAAAACGGATGTTATATTTTTCTGGGCATTTTTTATGGAGTGAATATCTTATTTTTAATTCGATGATGTAATTATTTATCGTTATAAAATAGAAGGTTATGATAAATTATCACGTTCATATTCATAATTTTCATGAAGGCGTTTAACTCCATTCAATTAAAATGAGGCAGAAGATACTCGCTTAAAATAATATTGCTGTTACGTATATTATCAATAGGCCAGCCGGATCAGATCGTCCATCATTTCACCCTGCTTTCGATCCTGTGTTAGGATAAACCCGCAGTTGTTTGTCACCACGACTTAGCTGAATGGACCCTATGAACGCATTTGATTCGCAAGCTGAAGACTCTCCATCCACCATTGGCCGTAGCTTACGCAATCGCCCGTTGGCGCGTAAAAAACTGTCTGAAATGGTTGAAGAAGAACTGGAGCAGATGATTCGTCGTCGGGAATTTGGCGAGGGCGAACAGTTGCCGTCTGAGCGGGAGCTGATGGCCTTCTTTAACGTGGGCCGTCCTTCTGTACGAGAAGCGCTGGCCGCGTTAAAACGCAAAGGTCTGGTACAAATCAACAACGGCGAGCGCGCCCGCGTTTCGCGTCCTTCAGCTGATACTATCATTAGCGAGCTGTCTGGCATGGCGAAAGATTTCCTCGCACATCCCGGTGGCATTGCCCACTTCGAGCAGTTGCGACTGTTCTTTGAATCCAGCCTGGTACGATACGCCGCCGAACATGCGACAGATGAGCAAATCGACAGACTGGCTAAAGCACTGGAGATCAACAGCCAGTCGCTCGATGACAATACGTTGTTCATCCGCTCGGACGTTGATTTTCACCGTGTACTGGCTGAGATCCCGGGCAATCCTATCTTTATGGCTATCCATGTTGCGCTGTTAGATTGGCTGATTGCCGCCCGTCCAACCGTCGCCGATCAAGAGTTGTATGAGCACAACAACGTGAGTTATCAGCAGCATATCGCTATTGTCGACGCAATTCGCCAGCGCGATCCTGAAGAAGCTGACCGCGCACTGCAAGAACATCTCAATAGCGTTTCCGCGACCTGGCACGCCTTCAGCAAAAGTAAAAAGTTGCGTAAGTGATCGCGATCCCGACGATCGTTTAAACACAAAATCATTCAAGTTGCATCAAGGCGGCAAGAGAGCGAGTTCCCTGGAGCATAGATAACTATGTGACAGGGGTGAGCGAACGCAGCTAACGCAGAGGCGGCTCGAAGGATGAAGTGTTTAGTGAAGTAGATCGCACTATAAGCGTTCTGTATTGTATTGCTGCTTATTTGATCTGGTATAACAGGTATAAAGGTATGCAGTTAGATAACACTAATCATCGTTAGAGGTCGTTATGGCAAGAGATTTAAAAGGCGTAATGCCAGCGTTGTTAACCCCATTCGATAACCAACAGAGACTGGACATCGAGAGTCTGCGCCGCCTGGTGCGTTTCAACATTGGTCAGGGTGTCGATGGGCTCTATGTCGGTGGCTCAACGGGTGAGGCCTTTGTCCAAAACCGCGTTGAAAGAGAGCAGGTACTGGAAATTGTTGCCGAAGAGGCGAAAGGTAAGGTGACGCTGATCGCCCATGTTGGCACGGTGAGTACTGAAGAAAGCCAACAGCTGGCGAGCGCGGCACATCGTTACGGCTTTGATGCCGTTTCGGCCGTTACACCGTTTTACTATCCGTTCAGCTTTGAAGAACATTGCGATCACTACCGCGCAATTATTGATTCCGCTGATGGTTTACCGATGGTGGTCTATAACATTCCGGCGCTGAGTGGCGTAAAACTGACGCTGGATCAAATCAACACACTGGTGACGCTGCCAGGTGTTGGCGCACTGAAGCAAACTTCGGGCGATCTCTATCAGATGGAACAGATCCGCCGCGCTCATCCCGATCTGGTGCTTTATAACGGCTATGACGAGATCTTTGCTTCCGGACTGCTTGCGGGCGCAGATGGCGGTATCGGTAGCACTTACAACATCATGGGGTGGCGCTATCAGGGAATTGTGAAAGCGCTCAAAGAAGGTGACATCCGCACGGCGCAAAAGCTGCAAACCGAGTGCAATAAGGTTATCGATCTGCTTATTAAGGTTGGCGTGTTCCGCGGCCTGAAAACAGTATTGCACTATATGGATGTGGTTTCTGTCCCACTGTGCCGTAAACCCTTTGCCCCGGTAGATGAACACTATCTGCCGGAACTGAAAGCGCTGGCAAACCAACTGCTGGCGGAAAAGGCGTAATCACGGGTCGCCGGGGGCGTTTCGCTTGCCCGGCCTGGATTTTCGACCGTAGGCCGGGTAAGGCAAAGCCACCACCCGGCACAACAACAAAAATCGTCGGGAGAGTAAAATGAGTACTTCTACCCAAAGCATCCCGTGGTATCGCCATCTCAATCGGGCACAATGGCGGGCATTTTCCGCCGCCTGGCTGGGATATTTGCTTGATGGTTTCGATTTTGTGTTAATCGCTCTGGTGCTGACAGAAGTGCAGGGCGAATTCGGACTGACGACGGTGCAGGCTGCCAGCCTGATCTCGGCCGCCTTTATCTCCCGTTGGTTTGGCGGGTTAATGCTGGGGGCAATGGGCGACCGCTACGGACGCCGCCTGGCAATGGTCACCAGCATCATTCTGTTCTCTGTGGGAACGCTGGCCTGCGGTTTCGCGCCGGGCTACACCACCATGTTTATCGCCCGCCTGGTTATCGGTATGGGAATGGCCGGTGAGTATGGCTCCAGCGCAACCTATGTTATTGAAAGTTGGCCTAAACACCTGCGAAACAAAGCCAGTGGTTTCCTGATTTCCGGATTTTCCGTTGGTGCCGTGATCGCCGCCCAGGTTTACAGTCTGGTGGTCCCGGTCTGGGGATGGCGCGCGCTGTTCTTCATCGGCATCCTGCCAATTATCTTCGCCCTCTGGCTGCGTAAAAATATTCCGGAAGCGGAAGACTGGAAAGAGAAACACGAAGGCAAAGCGCCAGTGCGCACGATGGTGGACATTCTCTACCGGGGCGAGCATCGGGTAATTAATATTCTGATGACGCTCGCCGCTGCAACTGCGCTGTGGTTCTGCTTTGCTGGCAACCTGCAAAATGCGGCTATCGTGGCGGTCCTGGGACTGATATGCGCCTTTATCTTCATTAGCTTTATGGTGCAAAGCAGCGGGAAACGCTGGCCGACGGGCGTGATGCTGATGGTGGTCGTGCTATTCGCCTTCCTGTACTCGTGGCCGATTCAGGCGCTGTTGCCAACCTATCTGAAAACGGAACTGCTGTACGATCCTTCCACGGTGGCCAGAGTGCTCTTCTTTAGCGGCTTTGGCGCGGCGGTCGGTTGTTGCGTCGGTGGTTTTCTCGGTGACTGGCTGGGCACGCGTAAAGCCTATGTCTGCAGTCTGCTGGCCTCGCAGTTGCTGATTATTCCGGTGTTTGCGATCGGTGGTTCAAACGTCTGGGTACTCGGTTTGCTGCTGTTTTTCCAACAAATGCTCGGCCAGGGGATCTCCGGGATCTTACCAAAACTGATTGGTGGCTATTTCGATACCGATCAGCGTGCGGCGGGACTGGGCTTCACCTATAACGTAGGCGCACTGGGCGGGGCTCTGGCACCGATCATCGGCGCGCTGATTGCCCAACGTCTGGATCTGGGTACCGCGCTGGGATCGCTCTCTTTCGGCCTGACATTTGTAGTGATCCTGCTGATTGGTCTTGATATGCCGTCCCGTGTACAGCGCTGGCTGCGTCCTGAAGCGTTGCGTACGCATGATGCCATTGATGGTCGACCGTTTAGCGGTGCCGTGCCGTTCGGCGGTGACAAAAGCACTATGGTGAAATCCAAAAGTTAATCCAGTTGCCCGGTGCTGAACCGGGCAATAGCCGTAAGGGAAGAATATGTCGTTCTTTGAGCTACAGAGCGCCACCACGATGCATGAGGCGGCGTCATGACCACACTGGCGATTGATATTGGCGGCACCAAATTGGCTGCCGCGCTGATAGACAACAATCTGCAAGTCCGCGAGCGGCGTGAACTGCCGACGCCTGCCAGTAAAACGCCGCAAGCGCTGCGCGCCGCGTTACAAACACTGGTTGCCCCGCTACAGGGGCGTGCTAATCGGGTGGCGATCGCCTCGACGGGGATTATCCGTGAGGGGGCTTTACTGGCGCTGAATCCGCATAACCTCGGCGGGTTGATGCATTTTCCGCTGACACAAACGCTGGAACAAATCACCGGCCTGCCGACGCTGGCCGTCAATGACGCACAGGCAGCGGCGTGGGCTGAGTACCATGCGCTTGGTGGTGAGTACCGCGATCTGGTGTTTATTACCGTCTCCACAGGCGTGGGCGGGGGAGTCGTCAGCGGTGGGAAACTGCTGACTGGAGTCGGCGGTCTGGCTGGGCATCTGGGACATACGCTGGCCGATCCCCATGGACCCATGTGCGGCTGCGGGCGTGTGGGCTGCGTTGAGGCGATCGCATCCGGTCGTGGAATAGCGGCGGCTGCCGAAGGCGCGCTAGCCGGATGCGACGCCAAAACTATTTTTAGCTGTGCCGGGCAGGGGGATGAGCAGGCAAGCCGGTTGATCCATCGCTCGGCGCGTACTTTGGCAAGGCTTGTTGCCGATGTGAAGGCCACGACCGATTGCCAGATTGTGGTGATTGGCGGCAGCGTTGGGCTGGCTGAAGGGTATCTGGCGCTGGTGGAACATTATCTGGCACAAGAGCCTTTGGCCTATCACGTTGAATTGCTGGCGGCGCATTGCCGTCATGACGCTGGATTACTGGGGGCCGCGCTGTTGGTCCAGGGAGAATGATGATGATATCAGATGCGTTGAATTCACTGCCTTCTGCCGGATTACATCCGGTCTTGCAGCAGGCGTTAACGCTTGCCATTGCGGCGAATCCGCAGGAGAAAACGCCTGGACGCTACACGTTGCAGGGCGAGAATATTTTTATGAATGTCATGCAATTTACAACGCAGAGCCCAGAGCATAAGAAAGCGGAGCTGCATCAGCAGTACATTGATATTCAGATGCTGTTGTCCGGCGAAGAACGGATTCTGTTCGGGATGACCGATTCTGCTCGTCACTGCGAAGAGATGCACATCGAGGATGATTATCAGCTGTGCAGCCAGATTGCCGATGAACAGGCTATGGTACTGAAGCCGGGAAAATTTGTGATTTTTATGCCGGGCGAGCCGCATAAACCGGGTTGTGTGGTGCAGACCCCGATGGACATCAAAAAGGTGGTGATCAAAGTCCGCGCCAGCTTATTACAAGCTTGAGAATGAGAGACTGTGTCGGATGGCAAGGCTTACGCCATCCGACATGGAATGTAACGTCCTAGCGCTTAAACGTCACCGTTTCTGGCTGCGTCAGATGCAGTGTGGTTTGGCTTGGGACCGTCTCGGCAATGACTCGACCATGACGAATGGAATAACGGGCAGGCGTCTGGCGACGAACCGCGTCAAACCCATTTTCTGCAGGCAAAATCACCAGATTCGCAGAATTCCCCACGTTCAGACCATAGTCCTGCAGATGTAGGGTTTTCGCGCTGTGGGTGGTGACCAGGTTCAACCCATCGTTAATTTGTCCATATCCCATCAGCTGGCACACGTGTAATCCCATATGCAGCACCTGCAGCATATTCGCAGTGCCCAGCGGGTACCACGGATCGAAGACGTCATCATGACCGAAGCAGACGTTGATCTCCGCTTCCAGCATCTCTTTGACGCGCGTAACACCACGACGCTTAGGATAAGTGTCAAAGCGCCCTTGCAGGTGAATATTCACCAGTGGATTTGCGACAAAGTTAATGCCGGACATTTTCAACAGGCGGAAAAGACGGGAAGCATACGCGCCGTTGTAGGAATGCATCGCCGTGGTATGGCTGGCGGTCACACGCTCGCCCATATTGTAGCGATGCGCCAGCGCCGCAACGGTTTCAACAAAGCGGGATTGCTCATCATCGATTTCGTCACAGTGCACGTCGATAAGTTTGTCGTATTTTTGCGCCAGAGCGAAAATCTTATGCAGCGACTCTACGCCATATTCACGCGTGAATTCAAAGTGCGGGATCGCGCCAATGACGTCGGCGCCCAGACGCACGGCTTCCTCCAGGAGCGCTTCACCGTTGGGATAAGAAAGAATGCCTTCTTGCGGGAACGCGACAATCTGTAGCTCTACCCACGGAGCGACTTCTTGCTTCACCTCCAGCATGGCTTTTAGCGCCGTCAACGTAGGGTCGGAAACGTCAACGTGAGTACGGACATACTGGATGCCGTTGGCCATCTGCCACTTCAGGGTCTGCATGGCGCGCGCTTTGACGTCTTCGTGAGTGAGCATTGCCTTACGTTCAGCCCAGCGTTCAATGCCCTCAAACAGCGTACCAGACTGATTCCAGCTCGGCTCGCCCGCGGTTTGCGTAGTGTCCAGATGGATATGTGGCTCAACGAACGGTGGGATAGCCAGACCGCCTTCAGCATCAAGCACTTCACCCTGTGGTAACGTCGCTGCGTCTTGAGGCTCAATACGGCTAAAGCGCCCGTTTTCAATCGTGATTTGCCATAACCCTTCACGTCCCTGTAAACGCGCCTGATGAATGGTGATGTTATTATTCTGCATGGCTGACCTCCGGGGATTTAGCAAGGCTGCGATTGAAAAGTGGATTCAGCAGGATATAGCTGAATACGCCGCCGAGTACGGCATTGACGGGCACGATGCCGGGAATATAGTGACCAGCGGCGATGCCCAGTGCAACGGACAGGATCGCTATCCAGTTTACGGAAATAAATTGCGCTTTGCTGAAGTCGGCATAGCGGCGATGGTTCAGCAGATAGTCGGCGATGATCACCCCGCCAATCGGGGGAATTGCTGCCGACAGAAATGTCAGCCAGCCGACAAAGTTATTGTAAAGCCACAGCGCGCACAGTGTGCCAATAATACCGTTAGCCACCGACAGCGTACGGCTGGAAAGGCCGGTAATATTGGCAAATCCCAGGCCCGATGCGTACAGCGCATTATCGTTGGTGGTCCAGATATTCAGGCCGAGAACGATGATCGCGGGCAGCAGCAGTCCTTGGGCAATCATCACGTCAGAGATATCCGCCTGTCCAACCGCAGCCGCGCCCGCAGCGCCGAAGATGAACATCAAGGAGTTGCCAAGGAAAAACGCCACCATGGCGATCAGCACCGCGCCTTTGGCGTTGCGGCCAAAACGGACGAAGTCAGCGGTTAACGTCCCTGCGCTGACAAACGAGCCGACTACCAGCGCCAGTGCGGTGGAGAAATCCAGCGGCGTTTGCGGCACTATCGCTTTTAAATGCTCCAAACCGCCGACATCGCTCACTGCCAGCCAGACGGAGTAGCTGCCAAGTACGACGATGGCAGGCACGGCGATGATAGATAAAACGGTCAGCGCTGAGATGCCAAAAAAGATGGTCAGGGTCATCAACAGACCGGAAACCGCAATCAGGATATTGACGTCAATTCCCGTCGCTTTGCCAACCGGGATAGCAAACATGGCCACACCAACGCCAAACCAGCCTACCTGTGTGCCGCCTAACAGCAGAGAGGGAAGCCATGAACCTTTCACACCAAATGAGTAACGCGCCAGAAGGTGGGTTGAGAGCCCTGTTTTTGCGCCGATAAAACCGAGAAATGCAGTGTAAATACCGAGGAGAAGATTACCGAAGAGAACTGCCAGGAAGAAATCATTATAAGAAAGACCGGTACCGAGTGTGCCACCGGTCCACATACTGGCGGAAAAGAATGTGAGTCCCAACATGACAAATGTTAGTGGAACTACGCCTTTTCGCGCCGCCAGAGGGACGGGGCCCTGGCTATAATTGTTGTCTTGCGACACAACGCCTCCATGAATTTTGCCCAAAAAATCCGCCGCATAATATACAGTTCTCAACGTAAAGCAAACGTTTTCGTCTGATTTTTACATGGTTATTATTCATGATGTTGATCTGTTTGGGGTGTTAAGGTTATTTGCCCTGTTTACTAAACGTGTTGTCAGACTGGCTTAATCGGCAGGTTTGGCGGTATTGCGGCAGGAATTTGGCATCTCACCCACCAGGGCAGATGAGATGCCTTAAGAGGCTGTATTACACTTCCAGGTAGTTCAGGATACCGTCTGCCGCTTTACGACCTTCGGCAATCGCGGTGACTACCAGATCCGAACCGCGCACGATGTCGCCACCGGCGAAGATTTTCGGGTTGCTGGTCTGGAAGGCGTTGTCGCTGCGCTCTGGAGCAATAATGCGGCCCTGAGAATCCAGTTCGACGCTGTGTTTTGCCAGCCACTCCATACTGTGCGGACGGAAGCCAAACGCCAGTACCACCGCATCTGCCGGAACAACGTGTTCGGAACCGGCGACGATCTCCGCACGGCGACGGCCCTTCGCATCCGGTTCACCCATTTCGGTACGCGCCATTTTCACACCGCATACCTTACCGTTGGCGTTCACTTCCACGCCTAAAGGCTGGACGTTGAACTGGAATTCGACGCCTTCTTCACGCGCATTTTTCACTTCGCGTTTGGAACCCGGCATGTTCTCTTCGTCACGACGATAAGCGCAGATGACATGTGCTGCGTTCTGGCGAACCGAGGTGCGCACGCAGTCCATCGCGGTATCGCCACCGCCGAGAACGACGACGCGTTTGCCTTCCATGCTGATGTACGGCTCGTCGCTGCTTTCGCCAAAGCCCATCAACTGTTTGGTATTGGCGATCAGGAACGGCAGGGCATCAAACACACCGGAAGCGTCTTCGTTTTCCAGCCCACCGCGCATCGACTGATAGGTACCTACGCCAAGGAACACGGCGTCATAATCTTTCAGCAGATCGTCAAGCTGTACATCGCGGCCCACTTCCACGTTCAATTTGAACTCAATGCCCATACCGGTGAAGATTTCACGACGGCGGGTCATCACCTCTTTTTCCAGTTTGAAGGCTGGAATACCGAAGGTCAGCAGACCGCCGATTTCCGGGTGGCGGTCAAATACCACCGCCTTCACGCCGTTGCGGGTCAGCACATCAGCACAGGCCAGGCCTGCCGGACCGGCACCGATGATCGCCACGCGCTTGTCGGTTTGACGCACGCCAGTCATATCCGGGCGCCAGCCCATTTCGAATGCTTTATCGTTGATATAGCGCTCGATGTTACCGATAGTCACCGCGCCGAACTCATCGTTCAGCGTACAGGATCCTTCACACAGACGATCCTGCGGGCACACGCGGCCACAGACTTCCGGCAGAGTGTTGGTCTGGTGCGACAGTTCTGCCGCTTCAAAAATACGCCCCTCGTTCGCCAGTTTCAGCCAGTTCGGGATGTAGTTATGCACCGGACACTTCCACTCGCAGTACGGGTTACCGCAGGACAGGCAGCGGTCTGCCTGTGCTTTGGCCTGGCCTTCGGAAAATGGCTCGTAGATCTCGATAAACTCGATCTTACGGATCTTCAGCGGCTTCTTAGGCGGATCAACGCGCTGCAGGTCGATAAATTGGTATACGTTCTGACTCATTGCTGCTACCCCTTACTGCGCCTGCACACGCAGCTCTGCTGCGCTACGACTACGGTGACCCAACAGTGCTTTCACATCACTGGATTTTGGTTTTACCAGCGCGAATTTCGCCGAGAATGCTGGCCAGTTAGCCAGGATCTCTTCGCCGTGTGAAGAGCCGGTATGCTGTACGTGCTCGGTAATCAAACCGCGCAGGTGTTCCTCGTGGATAGCCAGCGAGTCCACGTTCAGCACTTCTACCAGTTCCGGGTTCACGCGTTTGCGGAACTCACCGTCTTCGTCGAGCACGTAGGCGAATCCACCCGTCATACCCGCTCCGAAGTTGACGCCCGTTTTTCCGAGAATACAGACGATGCCGCCGGTCATATATTCGCAGCCGTTGTCGCCAATACCTTCAACCACGGTGATTGCGCCGGAGTTACGTACTGCAAAGCGCTCACCTGCACGACCCGCGGCAAACAGGCGGCCACCGGTGGCGCCATACAGACAGGTGTTACCAATGATGCTCGCCTCATGGCTACGGAAAGCAGAGCCAACCGGAGGACGCACTGCCAGCAGACCGCCCGCCATACCTTTACCGACATAGTCGTTGGCATCACCGGTCAGATACAACTCCACGCCGCCCGCGTTCCACACGCCGAAGCTCTGGCCTGCGGTACCGCTGAAGTGCGCTTTGATTGGGTCAGACGCCAGCCCCTGATCGCCATGCGTTTGCGCGATATAGCCCGACAGCGACGCGCCAACGGAACGGTCGGTGTTGCGGATATCGAACCAGAAGGTTTTACTCTGGCGCTCGTCGACAAACGGTTTCGCTTGCTGTAACAACTGAGCGTTCAGCACGCCGTTATCAAACGGCGGGTTGTTCTCGGTGCAATGCAGCGCTTTACCCGGATGCGGTTCGGCGGTTTCCAGCAGACGAGACAGTTCCAGTTTCTGTTGCTTGGCGGTAAACCCTTCCAGCTCTTTGAGCAGGTCGGTACGACCAATCAGATCCACCAGACGCTTCACACCCAGTTGCGCCATCAGCTCACGGACTTCGCGGGCGATAAATTCAAAGTAGTTAGTCACTTTGAACGGCAGGCCGTGATAGTGATTCTTACGCAGTTTGTCATCCTGAGTCGCCACGCCGGTTGCGCAGTTGTTCAGGTGGCAAATACGCAGGTATTTACAGCCCAGCGCCACCATTGGACCGGTACCGAAGCCGAAGCTTTCCGCACCCAGAATCGCCGCTTTAATGATATCGACACCGGTTTTCAGACCGCCATCAACCTGCAGACGAATCTTGTGACGCAGACCGTTAGCGACCAGCGCCTGCTGGGTTTCCACCAGACCGAGTTCCCACGGGCAGCCCGCATATTTCACCGAGGAGAGCGGGCTTGCGCCGGTACCGCCATCGTAGCCAGCAATGGTGATCAGGTCCGCATAGGCTTTCGCCACGCCTGTGGCGATGGTGCCAACACCTGGTTCGGAAACCAGCTTCACGGAGATCATCGCTTTCGGGTTGACCTGTTTGAGGTCGAAAATCAGCTGCGCTAAGTCTTCGATAGAGTAAATATCGTGGTGCGGCGGCGGGGAGATCAGCGTCACGCCCGGTACCGAATAGCGCAGTTTGGCGATGTACGGGGTGACTTTATCACCCGGTAACTGACCGCCTTCGCCAGGTTTTGCGCCCTGAGCGACTTTAATCTGGATGACATCGGCGTTGACAAGATACGCCGGGGTTACGCCAAAGCGACCGGAAGCAACCTGCTTAATGCGCGACACTTTATTGGTGCCATAGCGCGCCGGGTCTTCGCCGCCTTCACCGGAGTTCGAGTTGCCGCCGATGCTGTTCATGGCTTCGGCCAGCGCTTCGTGTGCTTCGGGGCTTAATGCGCCGATGGACATAGCTGCGGTATCAAAGCGTTTAAACAGTTCGGTCGCGGGTTCTACTTCGCTAATGCTTACGGCTTCATCGCCAGGCGTAATCGCCAGCAGATCGCGCAGCGTGGCCGCCGGACGCTCATTGACCAGCTTGGCATATTCCTGATAGTCGCTGTACTCGCCGCTTTGTACCGCCTGTTGCAGCGTGCGCACCACGTCCGGGTTGTAGGCATGGTATTCGCCGCCGTGGACGTATTTGAGCAAACCGCCCTGGTTGATAGGTTTACGTGCCAGCCATGCATGTTTGGAGAGGTTCAGCAGATCCTGCTGGAAGTCGCTAAACCCTGCGCCGCTGATGCGGCTGACCACGCCCTGGAAGCACAGCGCCACGACATCATCGTGCAGACCAACGGCTTCAAACAGCTTCGAGCAGCGGTAAGAGGCAATGGTCGAGATGCCCATTTTGGACATGATTTTGTACAGACCTTTGTTGATGCCGTTACGGTAGTTCAGCATCACGGTCCGGTAATCTTTGGCAATCGCCTGAGTGTCGATCAGTCGTCCCAGCGTTTCATACGCGAGATACGGATAAATGGCCGTCGCGCCAAAGCCGAGCAGGACAGCAAAATGGTGCGGGTCGCGGGCACTGGCGGTTTCAACGATGATGTTGGCGTCGCAACGCAGACTTTGTTCTACCAGACGCGTTTGCACTGCGCCTACGGCCATCGGTGCAGGAACCGGCAGGCGGTTTTTCGCGATGTTACGGTCAGAGAGCACCAGCAGCACAGTACCGTTACGCACCATCTGTTCCGCCTTATCGCACAATGCTTTGACGGTCTCTTCGAGCGTGGTTTCGGTCACGTCGAAGGTGATATCCAGGCGGTCGGCGCGGTAATGCTCCTCTTTCATGGTGGTGAGCTGGGTGAAATCGGAGTACAGCAGGATCGGCGATTTAAAGCTCAGGCGGTGTGCCTGACCTTCGGCTTCGCAGAAGACGTTCATCTCACGACCGATGCTGGTGGCCAGCGACATAACATGCGCTTCACGCAGCGGGTCGATCGGCGGGTTAGTCACCTGCGCGAACTGCTGGCGGAAGTAGTCATAAATGATGCGTGGCTGGCTTGAGAGCACCGCAAACGGGGTATCATCACCCATTGAGCCGACCGCTTCCTGACCGTTTTCACCGAGCACGCGGATCACGGAATCCAGCTCTTCGGCACTGTAGTTAAACTGTTTCTGATAGCTGGCGAGCGTGTCATCGTCCAGTTCGCGGCTGCCGACCTGATCGTCTGCGAGGTCTTCGAACGGCACCAGACGGCGGACGTTCTTCTCCATCCACTCTTTGTACGGATGGCGGCTTTTCAGATCGTCATCGGTTTCGGCGGAGTGCAGAATGCGCCCGCTGCGGGTATCGATAACCATCAGCTCGCCAGGGCCGACGCGACCTTTCTCGACGACTTCATCCGGCTGATAATCCCAGATCCCAACTTCAGAGGCACAGGTAATTAGCTTGTCTTTGGTGATGACGTAGCGCGCCGGACGCAGGCCGTTACGGTCAAGGTTACAGGCGGCAAAACGGCCGTCGGACATAACAATGCCCGCCGGGCCATCCCACGGCTCCATGTGCATGGAGTTAAAGTCAAAGAACGCGCGCAGCTCCGGGTCCATATCCGGGTTGTTCTGCCAGGCCGGCGGCACCAGTAAACGCATGGCACGGATAATGTCCATCCCGCCAGCCAGCAGCAGTTCCAGCATGTTATCCATTGAGCTGGAGTCGGAGCCGGTTTCGTTAACGAACGGTGCGGCGTCGTGCAGGTCTGGGATCAGTGGCGTCTGGAATTTATAGGTACGTGCGCGTGCCCACTGGCGGTTGCCGGTGATGGTGTTGATTTCACCGTTATGCGCCAGGTAGCGGAACGGTTGCGCCAGCGGCCAGCGCGGTACGGTATTGGTGGAGAAGCGCTGGTGGAACAGGCAGATGGCCGATTCCAGACGCAGATCCGCCAGGTCCAGGTAAAAGCGCGGCAGATCCGCCGGCATACACAGACCTTTATAGATATTGACCAGGTTCGACAAGCTACAGACGTAGAAGTCTTTATCGTCCTGGAGGCGTTTTTCGATGCGACGGCGCGCGATGAACAGGCGGCGCTCCATATCACGCGGACGCCAGCCCGCAGGGGCGTTGACAAAAATTTGCTCGATACGAGGCAGGGAGGAGAGGGCGATTTCACCGAGAACACCTTCGTTGGTCGGCACGTCGCGCCAGCCGACAATCGACAGGGTCTCCTGCTGTAATTCTTCTTCGACAATGCGACGAGAAGCTGCAGCCAGTTCAGCGTCTTTATTTAAAAAGATCATGCCGACGGCATAGTTTTTAGCTAAACGCCAGCCGCGCTCTTGCGCCACGATGCGGAAAAAGCGGTCAGGTTTTTGTAACAGCAAACCGCAACCATCGCCGGTTTTACCATCGGCTAGAATTGCGCCACGGTGCTGCATGCGGGCCAGTGCGTGTATGGCGGTACGCACTACCTTGTGGCTAGGTTCGCCTTCTATGTGGGCGATCAGGCCGAAACCACAGTTATCCCTCTCAAGGGATTTATCGTACAACATATCAGTGAACCTCCCCAGGCTCTGCGGGATTCCCATCTGGACCGTTGCGCACGGGCACACCAAGAGCATGGCGACGGGGTTTGCGTGTCATACGCTTACCTCGCATTCGCCCTCTATATCCTTTTCGCATAGGTCAAACAAGTTTGAGGACTTGCTTCAGAGGGAATCTCAATTACTGCATAAATATGATGAGCAGGCTGCTCATCCAGAAAGCTTCCAGCGGATTTCCACGTTATCGGGAATCCACACACAGGTCAAATGGCAATCTTATTTATGCAAAAATGTGCTATAGGGCGATTAACTTTATGAATATGTTGAAATTTAAGGCTTTTTTACATTGATTTAACGCAAGGGGGATGGGGAGCGAAGTGTGATCTGTCTCACTGTAAGAAAGGCTGTATATCCCCCGTCCTCCCTTTGTTTATCGCTATGCTTGGCATTTTATGCTGGTTTTTGGAGTTTTGGCGTCTTAAAGATACTGTTTTTATGCTGAGAGTATAAGAAGATAAAAAAAACAGTCGGATATAAGGAAAAGTAATTTCATTTTGAATGAATGAAATTTCGATTATTTTGATTTGTTATGCAATGAATAAAAGCACGCCAGGGCGATTGATCCAGGTCATCGCCGACTGGGGCAAAAAATGGCAGGCTTTGGCCTCTTTTCAAGGCGCGGTCTATCAGATTATGCAGTTACAGAAATTAGTCAATATGTTTGGTGGGGATCTTTCTCGCCGTTACGGGCAAAAGGTTCATAAACTCACGCTTCACGGCGGCTTTAGCTGTCCAAATCGTGATGGCACCATCGGACGTGGCGGGTGTACTTTCTGCAATGTCGCCTCGTTTGCCGATGAAGCACAGCAGCACCATTCTATTGCCGAGCAGCTTGAGCATCAGGCGCATCTGGTCAATCGCGCGAAACGCTATCTGGCCTATTTCCAGGCCTATACCAGCACCTTTGCTGAAGTGCAGGTGCTGCGTTCGATGTATCAGCAGGCGGTTAGCCAGGCCAGTATCGTCGGGTTATGCGTTGGGACGCGCCCCGACTGCGTGCCGGATGCGGTACTCGATCTGCTTTGCGAGTATAAAGACCTCGGCTATGAGGTATGGCTGGAACTCGGTTTGCAAACCGCGCATGACAAAACCCTGCATCGTATTAACCGTGGCCATGATTTTGCCTACTACCAACGCACTACGCGACTGGCACGCGAGCGTGGGCTGAAAGTGTGCTCGCACCTGATTGTCGGTCTGCCGGGAGAAGGGCATGCAGAATGCCTGCAAACCATGGAACGTGTAGTGGAGACGGGTGTTGACGGTATTAAGCTGCACCCGCTGCATATTGTGAAAGGCAGTACGATGGCGAAAGCCTGGGAAGCCGGGCGGCTGAACGGAATTGAACTGGACGACTATACGGTTACCGCCGGGGAGATGATCCGTCATACGCCGCCAGAGGTGATTTATCATCGAATTTCCGCCAGCGCGCGCCGCCCAACGCTGTTGGCACCGCTATGGTGTGAAAACCGCTGGACCGGGATGGTCGAACTGGATAAGTACCTTAACAAGTACGGTGTGCAAGGCTCGGCGCTCGGTACGCCATGGGTACAGCCTGAGAACTAACTCTCCGTAGTCATGTAGGCCTGATAAGCGAAGCGCCATCAGGCGGCCCGGCGCACATTGCCTGATGGCGCTTTGCTTATCAGGCCTACGATGGCCTCTCCGCGGTCATTTCACCGATAACCTCCGCATTTCTTGCACAATCTTCAACGTCACGCTGAGAATTGAGTATTATTGTGCCAAGTTGTCGTGAAGGAACCCTCTATGAAGCAAATCCGTATGCTGGCGCAATATTACGTCGACCTGATGATGAAGTTAGGTCTGGTGCGCTTTTCGCTGCTGTTGGCGCTGGCTCTGGTCGTGTTGGCAATTGTGGTGCAGATGGCTGTCACCATGGTGCTGCATGGCCAGGTAGAAAGCATTGATGTCATCCGTTCTATCTTTTTTGGTCTGTTAATTACCCCCTGGGCCGTCTATTTCTTGTCTGTGGTGGTGGAGCAACTTGAGGAGTCCCGGCAACGCCTGTCACGACTGGTACAAAAGCTGGAAGAGATGCGCGAGCGCGATCTCAAGCTCAATGTGCAGCTGAAAGATAATATTGCCCAGCTCAATCAGGAAATTGTTGAGCGTGAAAAAGCCGAAACAGAGCGCCAGGAAACATTCGAGCAACTGAAGGTTGAAATCAAAGAGCGCGAAGAGGCGCAGATCCAGCTTGAGCAACAGTCTTCCTTTTTACGCTCTTTCCTTGATGCCTCGCCGGATCTGGTTTTTTATCGCAATGAAGATAAGGAGTTTTCCGGCTGTAACCGTGCCATGGAGCTGCTGACCGGCAAAAGCGAAAAGCAGCTGGTGAACTTAAAACCGGCTGACGTTTACTCTCCTGAAGCGGCTGAAAAGGTGATTGAGACCGACGAGAAGGTGTTCCGCCATAATGTTTCGCTCACCTACGAACAGTGGCTGGACTACCCGGACGGGCGCAAAGCCTGCTTTGAAATTCGCAAAGTGCCTTACTATGACCGCGTAGGTAAGCGACATGGTCTGATGGGCTTTGGGCGCGATATTACCGAGCGTAAGCGTTATCAGGACGCGCTTGAGCGCGCCAGCCGCGATAAGACCACCTTTATTTCTACCATCAGCCACGAGTTGCGCACCCCGCTTAACGGCATTGTCGGCTTAAGCCGGATCCTGCTGGATACGGATCTGACCGCGGAGCAGGAAAAATACCTGAAAACAATCCACGTCTCTGCTGTGACGCTGGGGAATATTTTCAACGATATTATCGACATGGATAAGATGGAACGACGTAAAGTTCAGCTCGATAACCAGCCAATCGATTTCACCAGCTTTATGGCGGATCTGGAAAACCTCTCTGGCCTACAGGCGCAGCAAAAAGGGCTGCGCTTTGTGCTTGAGCCGACGTTACCGCTGCCGCATAAGGTCATTACCGACGGAACGCGTCTGCGTCAGATCCTATGGAATCTGATCAGCAACGCCGTGAAGTTTACCCAGCAGGGGCAGGTGACTGTGCGGGCGCGCTATGACCAGGGGAATATGCTGCATTTCGAAGTTGAAGATTCCGGCATCGGCATTCCGCAGGATGAGCAGGATAAAATCTTCGCTATGTATTATCAGGTGAAGGACAGTAACGGCGGTAAACCGGCTACGGGGACAGGGATTGGTTTGGCCGTGTCGAAGCGTCTGGCGAAAAACATGGGCGGTGATATTACGGTTTCCAGCCAGGCAGGAAAAGGTTCCATCTTTACGCTGACTGTGCATGCGCCTGCGGTAGCGGAAGAGATTGAAGATGCTTTTGAAGACGATGAACTGCCGCTGCCAGCCCTGAATGTGCTGCTGGTAGAAGACATTGAGCTGAACGTTATTGTTGCGCGCTCCGTGCTGGAAAAATTAGGCAACAGCGTGGATGTCGCGATGACCGGGAAAGCCGCGCTGGAAATGTTTACGCCGGGTGAATATGACCTGGTGTTGTTGGATATTCAGCTACCGGATATGACCGGTCTGGATATCTCGCGGGAGCTCACGCAAAAATACGCCCGTGAAGATCTGCCACCGCTGGTTGCACTCACCGCCAACGTACTGAAAGATAAAAAAGAGTATCTTGACGCAGGCATGGACGACGTGCTGAGTAAGCCGCTGTCGGTTCCGGCGCTAACCGCCATGATCAAAAAATACTGGGATACCCGAAACGAAGAGGAGAGCACTGTGACATCTGAAGAAAGCAGTAAATCGCAAGCGCTGTTAGATATTCCTATGTTGGAACAATACCTCGAGCTGGTGGGACCGAAGTTAATTACCGACGGGCTGGCGGTGTTTGAGAAGATGATGCCGGGATATTTGAGCGTGCTGGAGTCCAACCTGACGGCACGGGATAAAAAAGGTGTTGTTGAGGAAGGCCATAAAATTAAAGGCGCAGCAGGTTCAGTGGGGCTGCGTCACCTGCAACAGCTAGGTCAGCAAATCCAGTCGCCGGATCTTCCTGCCTGGGAAGATAACGTTGCTGAATGGATTGAAGAGATGAAGCAGGAGTGGCAGCACGACGTGGCAGTATTAAAAGCCTGGGTGGCGAGTGTGGAAAAAAAATGACCCCGGCTTGACCGGGGTGCGCGAATACTGCGCCAACACCAGGGAAATCGTGGCTGCGCCGTAAATTATTATCATTGTTTACAAGGGCGCAGCCCTAATTTTCAGGCCGCACGCAGTTAAGATAGCAAATCTTAAATAATTTGTTACATGAATCAGTTAAATGTGTGAAGCGTAGCATTTAAATCATAATAACTAATATGTTTCAGCCAGCTTAGAAAAGGAGTATCGCGATGAAAAAAGTGGGTGTAGTGCTCAGCGGATGCGGCGTGTATGACGGTGCAGAGATCCATGAAACTGTTCTCACGCTTCTGGCCATTACCCGCAACGGCGCTCAGGCTGTCTGTTTCGCACCAGATAAACAACAAGCGGATGTGATTAATCATCTGACCGGCGAGTCGATGCTGGAAACTCGCAATGTGCTGATTGAAGCCGCGCGTATCACACGTGGCGATATTCGCCCACTTGCGCAGGCAGTCTCATCGGAACTGGATGCGTTGATCGTGCCGGGTGGGTTTGGTGCGGCCAAAAATCTGAGCAATTTTGCCAGTCAGGGCAGCGAATGCCGGGTTGACAGCGATTTAGCCGCGCTGGCGGTGGCCATGCATCAGGCGGGTAAGCCGTTGGGGTTTATGTGCATTGCGCCTGCCATGTTACCTAAAATTTTTGACTTCCCGCTGCGTCTGACCATCGGCACTGATATCGACACGGCAGAGGTGCTGGAAGAGATGGGCGCTGAGCATGTGCCTTGTCCGGTTGATGACATTGTCGTCGATGAAGACAACAAAATCGTCACCACGCCTGCCTATATGCTGGCGCAGGACATCGCTCAGGCTGCGAGTGGCATCGATAAACTGGTATCGCGTGTGCTGGTGCTGACTGAATGAGAAAAGGAGTAACCGCCTTTCTGCGACGTATTTTTCTGCGGGTGGTGGTTGTCCTCGCCGTATTCTGGGGCGGGGGCATCGCACTTTTCAGCGTGATGCCTGTGCCTTTCTCGGCGGTAATGGTCGAGCGACAGCTGGGCGCATGGCTGTCCGGTGATTTCGGCTATGTAGCGCACTCGGACTGGGTGAGTATGGATGAGATCTCACCGTGGATGGGACTGGCGGTGATTGCTGCAGAGGACCAGAAGTTTCCAGACCACTGGGGGTTTGACGTCACCGCCATAGAGAAAGCGCTGGCGCACAATGAACGCAATGAAAACCGCATTCGCGGGGCGTCGACGTTATCGCAACAGACGGCGAAAAACCTCTTTTTGTGGGATGGACGTAGCTGGGTGCGTAAAGGTCTTGAAGCCGGGCTAACGCTGGGTATGGAAACCGTCTGGAGTAAGAAACGTATTCTGACCGTCTATTTGAATATCGCCGAGTTTGGCGATGGGATATTTGGCGTGGAGGCGGCGGCGCAACGGTATTTTCATAAACCGGCCAGTCGGTTGAGCCTGTCTGAAGCGGCCTTGCTGGCGGCAGTATTGCCCAATCCTTTGCGTTTTAAGGCGAATGCGCCTTCTGGTTATGTGCGTAACCGCCAGGCCTGGATTATGCGCCAAATGCGCCAGTTAGGTGGTGAGTCGTTTATGCGGGAAAATAAGCTGTATTAGCGTAGTTATTGCCGGATGCGGCGTAAACGCCTTATCCGGCCTACTGGCTACGTTCTGTGTACTCGATTAATCTTCATCAAACCCTGAATTAAACAGGGCAATCACTGCGGCCAGGGCTTCTACTTCCTGTGGTCCCGTGGCTTCGACTTCTATCTGACGCCCTTTGGCTGAATCCAGCATCAGCAGAGCGATAACGCTGTTGGCCTCGGCTTCCGTTCCTTCATCATTACGCAGCAAAACTTCTGCTTCGAAACCCTGCATCAATTCAAACAGTTTCATCGCTGGGCGGGCATGCATGCCCAGCTTATTGGTGATTTCAACGGTTTGCTTCACGGTCATGATTTACGTTTTTCCAGCGTACGATGGCGTGACTGCACGTTTTTACCGCGTGAGCGGAAGTAGTCTGCCAACTGCTCAGCAATATACACCGAACGGTGTTTCCCGCCGGTACAGCCGATGGCTACGGTAAGGTAGCTACGGTTGTTGGTCTCCAGCATGGGTAACCATAGCTCAAGATAGCTGCGAGTCTGGTAAATAAAATTGTGTACTTCTGTGTGCCTGTCGAGGAATGCGGCGACGGGGCGGTCAAGACCGGTCATTGGGCGCAGCTTTGGATCCCAGTGTGGGTTAGGCAGAAAGCGCACGTCAAAGACGTAATCCGCATCAATCGGGATACCGTGTTTGAAACCAAAGGATTCGAATACCATCGTCAATTCACGTTCACGTTTACCCAGCAGTCGGGTACGTAACATTTCCGCCAGTTCGTGTACGGACATTTCGGAGGTATCAACGATCAGGTCAGCGCGAGAGCGCAGTGGCTCCAGCAAATCGCTTTCCTTATCGATAGCGCTTTCCAGAGACAAGTTCTTGCTGGAGAGCGGGTGTAAACGGCGCGTGTCACTGTAGCGACGAATCAGCGTGTTACGGTCTGCATCAAGGAACAGCAGCTGTGGTGAGAAACCCTCGGGCAGATTATTCATTGCCTGCTCAAAAATTTCCGGGGACTCAGGCATGTTGCGCACATCAATGCTGACGGCCGCAGAAATCTGGCGATCGGCCAGTGTACGAGCCAGATCGGGCAACAGCACTACGGGAAGGTTATCCACGCAGTAAAAACCCATATCTTCCAGCGCACGCAGGGCGACAGATTTACCTGACCCTGAACGGCCGCTGACGATCATCAGTACCATGTACTGTTTCTCCTCACAACGACAAAAAAGGATGCCATTGGGTTGTTATGCTTCATCCTGTCCACCTTCGGTGTCCGTGATGATTTGATACAACTCCTGGTCACTCTGCGCGGCGCGCAGACGACGACAGATGGTTTTATCTGCCAGACGTTTTGCGACCAGTGACAACGTATGCAAATGCGTCTTGGTTTGGTCTGCCGGGACCAGCAGGGCGAAAAGCAGATCGACAGGTTGATTATCAATGGCGTCGAAGGCGATGGGTGTTTCGAGTTGAACAAACACACCAACCGCGCGCATCGTGTCTTCTTCCAGCTTTCCGTGCGGGATAGCAATACCATTACCGATGCCGGTACTGCCCATTTTTTCACGCGTCAGAATGGCTTCAAATACCACCTGAGAAGGCAGGCTAAGCTGTTTTGCCGCAAGTTCGCTGATGATTTCCAGTGCGCGTTTCTTGCTTTGGCAGTGAACGCCTGCGCGTGTACATTCCTGGTTAAGAACAGTGCTCAGTTGTAGAGTCGTATCGTTATTTGTCATAATTTCACCTAAGCGCTAACTGTACAAATGGCCCGTTGTGCTACACAACAGGCCGTCCTGCACCCGCTAACTGCCCGGACAAGTTAGTGCTGTTTCAGTTTATCTTTATGTTTTGTTAACTGCCGAGCCAGTTTATCAATTAAACCGTCAATGGCGGCGTACATATCCTGACCTTCCGCGCTGGCATGAATTTCGCCACCGTTCACATGCAGTGTTGCATCCGAGATATGTGTAACCTTCTCCACTTTCAACACAATATAGACCTGATTAATCCGGTCGAAATATTGTTCGAGCTTGGCAAATTTTGTATTCACAAAATCGCGCAGGGCTTCAGTGATTTCGACGTTATTTCCAGTGATGTTGAGCTGCATAGTGTCTTCCTTATCGGTTGGGTCACACCAGCTGTTTGCGCTGGTTAGACGGCGGAATGGATAAAGACTCTCGGTACTTCGCAACGGTGCGGCGCGCCACCATGATACCCTGTTCTGACAGCATAGAGGTTAACTTGCTGTCACTCAGTGGTTTCGCGGGGTTTTCCGCAGCAATTAATTTCTTCACCAGCGCACGGATAGCTGTGGATGAGGCTTCACCTCCGCCTTCAGTGTTAACGTGACTGGAAAAGAAATACTTCAATTCAAAAATGCCGCGCGGACTGTGCAGATACTTTTGCGTGGTCACACGGGAAATTGTCGATTCGTGCATCTCGACGGCCTGGGCGATATCCGCCAGTACCATCGGTTTCATATACTCTTCGCCTTGCTCAAAGAAGGCTTGCTGTTGCTCCACGATGCAGCGACTGACGCGCAGCAACGTATCATTGCGGCTTTCCAGGCTTTTAATCAGCCACTTCGCATCTTGCAGATTGCTACGAATAAACTGGCTGTCGGCATCGTTACGCGCGCTATTGCACATGGCGGCGTAGTGCTGGTTAATCTGTAAGCGCGGAATGCTGTCGCCGTTGAGTTCGACCACCCAGCGATCGTTATGCTTACGCACCAGCACATCCGGAATGACGTACTCCGGCTCGCCGGTCTGGATCGATTGCCCAGGTCTTGGATCCAGCGACTGAATAAGATTGACGGCTTCTTTCAGCACGTCTTCTTTCAGCCGGGTCACGCGCATCAGGGTGCGGAAGTCATGGTTGGCTAACAGATCGAGGTGATCGCTGATGATCAGGCGCGCTTCTTCCAGCCACGGCGTGGCTTTATCAAACTGCGAAAGTTGGATCAGTAAGCAGTCGCGGAGATCTTTGGCGGCCACGCCAACGGGATCAAAGCGCTGAACGCGTTTAAGCACAGCTTCGATTTCGTCCATACCGACGTCGTCATCGCCCATGCTTTCGAGAATATCGTCCAGGGTCACGGTGAGATAACCGGTTTCGTCTACCGCATCTACAATGGATGTCGCAATGGCGCGATCGGTATCCGAGAACGGGGTCAGTTCCACTTGCCACATCAGGTAATCCTGTAGTGATTGCGTGGTCTCACCCTGATACACAGGCAGCTCGTCGTCGATGTAATCTCCGCTGGTGCCCGAAGGCGTCCCGGCGGTGTAAATTTCATCCCAACTGGCGTCAAGCGGCAACTCCTCAGGCATCTCTTTTTGTTCGAGTGCATCTGCGGTGTCGAGGGTTTCGCTGTCCTGTTTTTCCTGGGTATCAATTTCGTCGTGAAGATCGGTTTGCTCGAGCAGTGGGTTACTTTCCAGCGCTTGCTGAAGTTCTTGCTGAAGTTCCAGCGTGGACAGCTGCAACAGACGGATAGCCTGTTGTAGCTGAGGCGTCATCGCCAGTTGTTGGCTAAGCCTGAGTTGCAAACCTTGCTTCATGTTCAGAGTTGTTTTCTCCTGCAGTGACGTGAAGTCTTCTACCCTATCAGAGTCTGAAGTCTTCCCCAAGGTATACGCGCTTAACGTGCTCATCCTGCAGTATTTCTGTTGGCGTGCCGTGCGCGATCAGGTGCCCCTGACTTACGATATAGGCGCGCTCACACACTGCCAGCGTTTCGCGGACGTTATGGTCGGTAATCAGCACGCCAAGGCCGCTGTCGCGCAGGTGTTCGATGATCCGTTTAATATCAATAACAGAAATCGGGTCAACACCGGCAAACGGTTCATCCAGCAGGATAAATTTCGGATTAGCGGCCAGTGCGCGAGCGATCTCCACGCGGCGTCGTTCACCACCGGAGAGCGACTGACCTAAGCTGTCGCGCAGGTGCTCGATGTGGAATTCTTCCATCAGTTCGTTGGCGCGATCTTCCCGCTGCTCGCTGGTCAGATCGTCACGAATTTGCAGTACCGCCATCAGGTTATCAAACACGCTCAGGCGACGGAAAATCGACGCTTCCTGCGGTAAGTAGCCGATGCCGCGACGCGCGCGCGCATGCAGAGGCAGCAGACTGATGTCTTCGTCATCAATGATAATGTTGCCCGCATCGCGCGGGACAATGCCGACTACCATGTAAAAGGTTGTTGTCTTGCCTGCACCGTTAGGACCGAGCAGACCGACAATCTCCCCGGAGTTGACGGTCAGACTGACATCTTCAACCACACGACGGCCTTTATAGGCTTTTGCAAGGTTCTTTGCAGTTAATGTTGCCATAACGAATCAGTTACCTTTTTTCTCTGCCGGAGCCTTGTTTTTGTCCTGCAACTGCGACGGAACCAGAACGGTGGTGACGCGTTTGCCTTTATCGCTGAAGGCCTGCATTTTCTGCTCTTTTACCAGATAAGTGATCTTATCGCCCGTGATGTTGCTATCGAGTTGTTCCAGATATGCCTTGCCGGTGAGAACGACAAAGTCTTTCGCCAGTTCATAGTGCATGTGTGAGGCGCGGCCTTTCACCGGCTTACCGTTGTCCTGCATCTGGTAAAAGGTGGCGGGATCACCGTAACCATCAATCACTTCTTTACCGTCTTCACCGCCAGGGCGGGTCACGACGACTTTATCTGCGTTAATTTTGATGGTGCCCTGAGTCACAATCACGTTACCAGTAAACGTCACCACGTTGCCCTGCATATCCAGGGACTGCTGGTCCGACTCAATGTGAATCGGCTGCTCGGTATCGCCGGTGACGGCCAATGCCGGGATGCTGGCGGCCAGAAGTGAGCTGGCAAGTACAAGATTAAGGCTGAGTTTGTTTGTTTTGGATTTCATATGAGGTTCTAACCTTTTCAATCAGCTCGGCGTTCTTGCTGCGTAAGTTGCCGCGCATCTTCAGTCCGCTGGAGTTAAATGTTGTGCCATACAACGTCACCAGATCATCGGAAGTGACGTCTTGTGTCACCAGGTTAATCTGCGCGTTATCGGTCGTAATTCTGCGTAGTTGAGAGTCAGGCACCAGGGCGTTAACCTCAACATGGCCGTACAGATACAGCATCCGATCGTTGGTCAATTTGGCTTTGTCGGCCTTGATCGTCCAGGTCGGTACTTTATCCTTATCAAACGTGGTTAATACCGGTTGAGTAAACCACGAAACCGCTTGTTCCGAATAATATTCAACGTGTTGTGCGATCAAGTGATAGCTCAGCGCGCCTTCCGGACTATACACGACGGTATCAGTATGTTCGCTCTTATAGGTTGGCTCGTTGTTATTGACGACGACCTGAGTGGTGTCATCTTTGTCTGCCAGATTAATACCAATCATCACAAGGACAGCCAGCGACAGTAGAATGATAACCCAACGTCTGGTTTTGCTCATATCGATTGCCCTTTGGCCTCGTCCAGTTTGCCCTGCGCCAGGAGTAATAAATCGCAGACTTCACGCACAGCGCCACGTCCCCCATCAATGTGGGTGACATAATCAGCTCGCGGGATCAGCAAAGGGTGGGCATCTGCCACCGCGACGCTTAATCCCACTTTAGCCATCACCGGCCAGTCGATCAGGTCATCGCCAACGTAGGCGACATTCTCCGGCGCGATCGCCAGTTTGCTAAGGAGATCGCCAAAGGCAACCAGTTTGTCTGACTGCCCCTGATACAGGTGGGTGATCCCCAAAGTGGCACAGCGATCTTCTACAAGTTTAGCCTTTCGTCCGGTAATAATGGCAACCTCAATACCGGAAGTGAGCGCACAGCGAATTCCGTAACCATCACGGACGTTAAAAGCCTTCAGCTCTTCACCGTTGTTGCCCATATAAATCAGACCATCAGACAGTACGCCATCCACATCCAGGATCAGCAAACGGATGTTTTCTGCCCGGGTGATAACGTCTGCGCTGACGGGTCCATAACAGGTCGCAAGCGACGCACCTGCTTTACTCATTTTCGTTATCCTTGAGTTTCTTACACTACACCTGCACGCAGCAGATCATGCATATGTAACACACCGAGTAACTGGTCGCCATCAGCAACCATTACCGAGGTGATATGGCGGGACTGCATTAAGTTCAGGGCATCGACGGCAAGAATACCCGGACGCACGCGAATGCCTCCAGGGGTCATCACATCGGCAATGCCTAACTGGCGTACATCAACGCCCATATCGAAGACACGACGTAAATCGCCATCGGTGAAAATACCGTCAATCTTCATGGCATCATCGCAAATGACGGTCATGCCGAGATTTTTACGCGTGATCTCAATTAAGGCGTCACGCAGGCTGGCGTTTTTGGTCACATGCGGGATCTCGTCGCCCGTATGCATAATATCGTTAACGCGCAGTAAAAGCTTACGGCCCAGTGCGCCACCGGGATGAGACAACGCAAAATCTTCCGCGGTAAAGCCGCGCGCTTTTAATAATGCCACCGCTAGGGCATCGCCCATCACCAGTGTTGCTGTCGTACTGCTGGTCGGCGCCAGGCCTAACGGACAAGCTTCCTTGGGCACTTTAACACACAGATGCACATCTGCCGCACGCGCCATACTGCTTTCAGGACGACCGGTCATGCAGATAAGCGGTACATGAAGACGTTTTAATACCGGGATCAGCGCCGCTATCTCATTGGATTCACCGGAGTTAGAGATGGCGATGACCACATCCTGCGGCGAGACCATACCCAGATCGCCATGTGCGGCTTCGCCTGGGTGTACAAAAAATGAGGGGGTGCCGGTGCTGGCAAATGTGGCTGCCATTTTCCGCCCGATATGGCCGGATTTCCCCATTCCCATCACCACCACTTTGCCTGGGCAGCTGAATATTTTCTCACATGCGAGGGTAAAATTTTGGTTGATGTACTGATCAAGCTCCGCCAGGCCTTCACGTTCAATTGCCAGGACTTCCTTGCCTGCTTGCTGAAAGTCAAAACCCGGTTGCAACTCTAAGTGCGACATAATGCGTTTCCAGTTATCCAACGAGAAGTGGCGATAACCAATACAGCATCGCCAGCCATATGATAAAACCGCCGGTCAGCAGCGCACCTGCGCCGCGACCAATCTGGCGCGGACGTCGCCAGCAGAGTAGTGCAAAAATCACGCTCACCAGCAGCATGACGCTATAGTCACGGGTGAAGGCCATCGGATTGACTTCACCCGGCGTAATCAGCGCCGGTAGCCCGAGGACGATAACGATATTAAAAATGTTTGCGCCGATAATGTTACCGACGGCAATATCGTTTTCACCTTTACGCAGACCCGCAATCGCTGTTGCCAGCTCCGGCAGGCTGGTACCAATGGCGACCACTGTCAGCCCGATAGTAAGTTCGCTCATGGCGAAATAGTTCGCCAGCACGGTAGCGTTATCCACCACCATACGTGTTGCCATTGGCATGATAATCAGCGCAATGCCCAACCACAAAAATGCGACCGGTAATCCGCCTTCGCGCGGCAGCTCAGCTATCTGCTCACGTGTCAGGCTGTCATTGCCTTGTCGCTCGGCCAGACGGGCGATTTTAACAATGAATAGCAGCCATAGCACGGCCAGAAGCAGAAGAAAGAAACCGTCGCTGCGGCTTAACTGCCCGTCATACAGGACGGATGCAGCTAAAATACTTACCAGCAACATTAGCGGTAATTCACGACGCAGAACATCAGAATGCACGGTAAAAGGATGAATCAGCGCCGACAGGCCTAAAATAAGCAGAATGTTGGTGATGTTAGAACCTATAGCGGTCCCGACAGCCAGATCGAGTTGCCCATTCATCGATGCGGCAACGGAGACAATTATCTCGGGTAACGACGTACCCATGCTGACCACGGTCATTCCGATGATAATGGGAGGAATACCGAAGTTTCGACATAAAATGGATGCAGCAAATACCAGACGGTCGGCACCGTAGACCACCAGAAGTAAACCAATTATTAACAGCGCCGTCGCTAAAAGCATCTAAAGTCCTTTCTTCAGGTATACTCGCCGGTCCACTTGAAGGATCTTCTGGAAGCCGTAACGAAGTCTTAATTTTGACTTTATGCGGCTAAAAAGTAAAACAAATGCCAGCTTTCGCTAACCAGGACAGGCAATAATCTGTAAATATGTTGAGTTCATGGCTAAATTGAGCGCCAAACTCTTCGATCAACGAGGCAATAGTAAAGGATGAATCAATGGGGCAGTCTGTGGCGAATCTAGTCGATATGCGCGATGTCAGCTTTTCCCGGGGTGACCGCTGCATCTTTGATAATATTTCCCTGACGGTACCGCGCGGTAAGGTGACGGCGATCATGGGGCCATCAGGCATCGGCAAAACGACGCTGTTGCGTCTGATTGGCGGACAGATCCCCCCGGATAAGGGCGAGATCCTGTTTGACGGTGAGAACGTCCCGGCCATGTCCCGTTCGCGTTTATTTACCGTGCGTAAGCGCATGAGTATGCTGTTTCAGTCTGGTGCGCTATTTACCGACATGAATGTGTTTGACAACGTCGCGTACCCTCTGCGCGAGCATACGACGTTGCCAGCGCCGTTGCTGAAGAGCACGGTGATGATGAAGCTCGAGGCCGTCGGCCTGCGGGGTGCGGCCAAATTAATGCCTTCTGAATTATCCGGTGGGATGGCGCGTCGCGCCGCGTTAGCACGTGCTATCGCGCTGGAGCCAGACCTCATCATGTTTGATGAGCCGTTCGTCGGTCAGGATCCCATCACCATGGGCGTTCTGGTGAAGCTGATTTCAGAACTGAACAGCGCGCTGGGCGTCACCTGTGTGGTGGTATCCCATGATGTGCCTGAGGTACTGAGTATTGCGGATTACGCCTATATAATGGCGGACAAAAAAATAGTGGCCTACGGTAGTGCTCAGGCACTACAAGAAAATGCCGATCCGCGCGTACGCCAGTTCCTTGACGGCATTGCCGATGGACCGGTTCCGTTCCGTTACCCGGCGGGCGACTACCACATCGATTTACTCAAAACAGGGAGTTAAGCCACCCATGTTGTTAAATGCGCTGGCATCACTCGGACATCGGGGAATAAAAACCCTCAGGACGTTCGGGCGAGCCGGATTAATGTTGTTCAATGCGGTTGTCGGCAAGCCGGAGTTTCGCAAACATGCGCCGCTGCTGATCCGCCAGCTCTATAATGTCGGTGTCTTATCGATGCTGATCATTATTGTTTCTGGCGTGTTCATCGGTATGGTGCTGGGGTTGCAGGGATACCTGGTGCTGACCACCTACAGCGCGGAAACCAGCCTCGGTATGCTGGTGGCACTGTCATTGTTACGTGAGTTGGGACCGGTTGTTGCGGCGCTGCTGTTTGCCGGGCGGGCCGGGTCGGCCTTAACCGCAGAAATTGGCCTGATGCGGGCGACCGAACAGCTTTCCAGTCTGGAGATGATGGCCGTCGATCCACTGCGCCGGGTGATTTCCCCACGTTTTTGGGCTGGCGTCATTTCATTGCCGTTGCTGACGATTATTTTTGTCGCAGTGGGTATCTGGGGTGGTTCACTGGTTGGCGTAAGCTGGAAGGGTATTGATGCAGGCTTCTTCTGGTCGGCTATGCAAAATGCCGTCGACTGGCGTCTGGACCTGGTCAACTGTCTGATTAAGAGCGTGGTGTTCGCCATTACGGTCACCTGGATTGCATTGTTCAATGGTTATGATGCGATCCCGACCTCTGCTGGGATTAGCCGGGCAACGACACGCACCGTTGTGCACGCCTCTCTTGCCGTTCTGGGGCTGGATTTTGTGCTGACCGCACTGATGTTTGGGAATTGAGTTCATGCAAACGAAAAAAAATGAAATTTGGGTCGGGTTATTCCTGTTGGTTGCGCTGCTGGCAGCGCTGTTTGTTTGCCTGAAGGCGGCGAACGTTACCTCAATGCGTACTGAGCCGACTTACACGATTTATGCGACCTTTGATAATATCGGCGGCCTGAGAGAGCGTTCTCCGGTGCGGATTGGCGGAGTGGTAGTTGGACGCGTATCGGACATCTCGTTAGATCCGAAAACGTACCTGCCGCGCGTGACGCTGGAAATCGAATCGCGTTTTAACCATATTCCTGACACCAGTTCTCTGAGCATCCGTACTTCCGGTCTGCTGGGCGAACAGTATCTGGCATTGAATGTGGGTTTTGAAGATCCTGAGCTGGGAACGTCTATCCTCAAAGATGGCGGTACGATTCAGGACACGAAATCCGCGATGGTGCTGGAAGATATGATTGGTCAGTTCCTTTACAACAGCAACAGTAAAGGTGATGACAATAAGAATTCTGGCGATGCGCCAGCCGCAACTGACGGCAATAATGAAGCCACTACGCCTGCGGGCGCAACGAAATAATCTCAGGAGAATCGACGTATGTTTAAACGATTGATGATGGTGGCTATGCTGGTGATTGCTCCACTTAGCGCAGCAACTGCAGCCGACCAAACGAACCCGTACAAACAGATGAATGAGGCGGCGCAGAAGACATTTGACCGTCTGAAGAATGAACAACCTAAAATCCGCGCAAACCCGGATTACCTGCGCCAGGTTGTCGATCAGGAACTGTTGCCATACGTGCAGGTTAAATATGCGGGTGCGCTGGTACTGGGTCGCTACTACAAAGATGCGACCCCTGCTCAGCGTGAAGCCTATTTTGCCGCATTTCGTGAATATTTGAAGCAGGCCTACGGCCAGGCTCTGGCGATGTACCATGGCCAGACTTATGAAATTGCACCAGAGCAACCGCTGGGTGATGCGACCATCGTGCCTATCCGCGTAACCATCATCGATCCAAACGGTCGTCCTCCGGTACGTTTGGATTTCCAGTGGCGTAAAAACTCCCAGACCGGTAACTGGCAGGCTTATGACATGATTGCTGAAGGCGTAAGTATGATCACCACCAAACAAAATGAGTGGAGCGACCTGCTGCGTACCAAAGGTATTGATGGCCTGACGGCGCAGCTGAAATCTATTGCTCAGCAGAAAATCACGCTGGAAGAGAAAAAATAATGACGCAGTCACTCACCTGGTCGCGTGAAGGTGACAAGCTGGTGCTGGTGGGGGAGCTGGATCAGGACGTGTTAAACCCATTATGGGATGCGCGAATTGAGGCGATGAAAGGGGTATCCTGCATCGACCTGAACCAGGTATCCCGGGTAGATACCGGCGGTCTGGCGTTACTGTTGCATCTGATTAATCAGGGCAAGCAGCAGGGAAACAGCGTTTCGCTCACTGGTGTTAACGATAAAGTGTACACGCTGGCGCAGCTTTACAATCTGCCTGACGACGTCCTTCCGCGTTAATTTTTCCAGGCCGGATAAGGTCTTGTGCCGCTATCCGGCAAAACCCCTGAGGGGGATCTGCCACTAAAGCCTTGTCTGATTTATCAGCGAGGCTTTTTGCTTATTTATGACAGCGCCACTTTGCTCTAAGATGTTGGGCTGTTTTCACTATCTGACGAATGAAGAGCCCATGGAAAATAATGAAATTCAGAGCGTGCTGATGAATGCACTCTCCCTCCAGGAAGTCCACGTTTCTGGCGACGGCAGTCACTTTCAGGTTATTGCCGTGGGTGAGATGTTTGAAGGCATGAGCCGGGTCAAGAAGCAGCAATCGGTCTATGGCCCGTTGATGGAGTACATTGCGGACAACCGCATTCATGCCGTGTCGATTAAGGCGTTTACCCCAGCGGAATGGGCGCGCGATCGCAAACTTAACGGTTTTTGAGCTACGGGTGATGTGCCGGTAGCGAAGATAAATTCTTAACAGAGAACAGAATAATGGATAAATTTCGTGTTCAGGGGCCAACTAAGCTCCAGGGCGAAGTCACAATTTCAGGCGCTAAAAACGCCGCACTGCCGATCCTGTTTGCGGCGCTGCTGGCTGAAGAACCTGTAGAGATCCAAAACGTCCCGAAACTGAAGGACGTTGACACATCAATGAAGCTGCTGAGCCAGCTGGGTGCGAAAGTTGAGCGTAATGGTTCTGTGCACATCGATGCGCGTGATGTGAACGTCTTCTGTGCGCCGTACGATCTGGTGAAAACCATGCGTGCATCCATTTGGGCGCTCGGGCCGCTGGTTGCCCGCTTTGGTCAGGGCCAGGTTTCACTTCCGGGCGGCTGCACCATCGGCGCACGTCCGGTTGACCTGCACATTACCGGCCTGGAGCAGTTAGGCGCGACTATTAAGCTGGAAGAAGGCTATGTGAAGGCGTCCGTTGAGGGCCGTCTGAAAGGCGCGCATATCGTCATGGACAAAGTGAGCGTCGGCGCGACGGTCACCATCATGTGCGCAGCAACGCTTGCCGAAGGCACTACCATCATCGAAAACGCCGCGCGCGAGCCGGAGATCGTGGATACCGCGAACTTCCTGATTGCGCTGGGCGCGAAGATCACGGGTCAGGGCACCGATCGTATTACCATCGAAGGCGTTGAGCGTCTTGGCGGTGGTGTTTATCGCGTTCTGCCAGATCGTATCGAAACCGGTACCTTCCTGGTGGCGGCGGCAATTTCTCGCGGCAAAATTATCTGCCGTAATGCACAGCCGGACACGCTGGATGCCGTCCTGGCGAAGCTGCGTGATGCGGGGGCGGATATTGAAGTGGGTGATGATTGGATCAGCCTTGATATGCACGGTAAACGTCCGAAAGCGGTCAATGTGCGTACTGCACCGCATCCGGCGTTCCCTACCGACATGCAGGCCCAGTTCACGTTGCTGAACCTGGTAGCTGAAGGGACCGGATTCATCACGGAAACCGTGTTTGAGAACCGCTTTATGCACGTGCCTGAGCTGAGCCGTATGGGTGCTCACGCAGAAATCGAAAGCAATACCGTGATTTGCCACGGCGTGGAAACGCTCTCTGGCGCACAGGTTATGGCGACCGATCTGCGCGCATCTGCAAGCCTGGTGCTGGCAGGGTGTATTGCTGAAGGTACGACGGTAGTCGACCGTATTTATCACATCGATCGCGGCTATGAGCGCATCGAAGATAAACTGCGTGCGCTGGGCGCAAACATTGAGCGCGTGAAAGGCGAGTAATCGTCAACGTCTCTTGTAACCCCCAGTTCAGTTGGCTGGGGGTTACAGCTCAATGTTCATTCCGGATTCTTTTTCTCTCTGCGACTCCTCATCATCCGCGTTCTGTCGATGAACTCATGCGTTTTGGCATCGTGATAGCGTGACGGCCAAATCACCCAGGGGTCAGTTCCCAGTGCCCGGGCGATAATCAACTCACCTTTTGGCCATGGTCTCGTTAACGCATTGGCCAGCGTTGATGAACTCAATCCATTTTTACGTGATTCAGCGGCCATTGAGGTCCCTTTCTTGCGCAGTCCGGCGATGATGTCGGCCGGATGCCAGTCAATCAGCTTGCTTTCCATCAATTCATCTCTCCTTTGGTTAACGGCTTACGGTTTCACGATCGGTTGTGCCGACACTATAACGCCCGAAGAACGAATGTTCTAAAATGTTCATGTAAAGTGTGTGTATATTCAGAATATGCCAAGGTTCTTCGTGATTATCTGGAAGGGGGAAATGATTACTGGAACTTATAAGAAAATCCCGTGCAGGGCACGGGATGAGGGAGGATGCTGTAGGGAATTAACGGTCGCGCTGTACGGCAATATGTGCCAGACCAATCAGCGCTTCTCTCCACGGTGTATCAGGCAGCACCTGCAGCGCAGCGATGGCTTTATCAGCCTCTTCTTCTGCCCGCTGACGGGTCCATTCCAGAGAACCACAGGCGTTCATCGCTTCCAGAACCGGTTCCAGAAGGTGACGACCATTACCTTGCTCAATGGCCTGGCGGATCATTAGCGCTTGTTCTGGGGTGCCGTGGCGCATGGCATGCAGCAGTGGCAGCGTTGGTTTACCCTCGTTGAGGTCATCACCGACGTTTTTACCCAGCTGCTCGCCATCTGCGCTGTAATCCAGCAAATCGTCAATTAACTGGAAAGCGGTACCGAGATAACGGCCATAATCCTGCAACCCTTTTTCTTGTTCTTCGCTACAGCCAGCCAGAATACCTGAACATTGGGCTGCCGCTTCAAACAAACGCGCGGTCTTACTGTAGATGACGCGCATATAGTTTTCTTCGGTGATGTCCGGGTCGTTGACGTTCATCAACTGCAAGACTTCGCCTTCGGCAATGACGTTGACTGCTTTCGACATGACTTCCAGCACTTTCAACGAGCCAAGGCTGGTCATCATCTGAAATGCACGGGTATAGATAAAATCGCCAACCAGCACGCTGGCCGCATTACCAAACGCCGCATTTGCTGTGGCTTTCCCACGGCGCATGTCTGACTCATCCACAACATCGTCGTGCAGTAGGGTCGCTGTGTGGATAAACTCGATGAGGGCCGCAATCGTAACGTGCGCATTTTCCTGGTAGCCAACGGCCCGCGCGGCGAGGACGGCGATCATTGGGCGAATGCGTTTTCCGCCGCCGCTAACGATGTAGTACCCCAGTTGATTGATCAACTGAACGTCGGAATTGAGCTGTTCAAGGATTGTCGCATTGACCCCCGCCATATCTTGCGCGGTTAACTCATTGATTTTTTCTAAATTCATCGCAAAAGCCGGGCTTCTCGCCCCGATTACCTTACTGTGTGGGAAGGTAACGTCGGGTTTAGGGTTATAAATATATGCTGATTGTACTGAAAAAACGCCGTAGATAAACGTTACCGTACGTGTTGTGTTTTTTTTCTTCATGTATTGACGGTAGCACTTGTCAAAGGCTCGCGTTTTGCGTAATATTCGCGCCCTATTGTGAATATTTATAGCGCACTCTGAATCATCAAAAAGGTGTGCGCGGAAGCGGAGTTTTTTATGTACGCGGTTTTCCAAAGTGGTGGTAAACAACACCGAGTAAGCGAAGGTCAGACCGTTCGCCTGGAAAAGCTGGACATCGCAACTGGCGAATCTGTTGAATTCGCAGAAGTTCTGATGATCGCAAACGGTGAAGAAGTCAAAATCGGCGTTCCTTTCGTTGATGGCGGCGTTATCAAAGCTGAAGTCGTTGCTCACGGTCGTGGCGAGAAAGTTAAAATTGTTAAGTTTCGTCGTCGTAAACACTACCGTAAGCAGCAGGGCCATCGTCAGTGGTTCACTGATGTGAAAATCACTGGCATCAGCGCTTAAGTTAAGGGGAGCAGATTAAATGGCACATAAAAAGGCTGGCGGCTCGACTCGTAACGGTCGCGATTCAGAAGCTAAACGTCTGGGCGTAAAACGCTTCGGCGGTGAAACAGTTCTGGCTGGTAGCATCATCGTTCGTCAACGTGGTACTAAATTCCACGCTGGCTCCAACGTTGGTTGCGGCAAAGACCACACTCTGTTTGCTAAAGCAGACGGTAAAGTGAAATTTGAAGTGAAAGGCCCGAAAAACCGTAAATTCATCAGCATCGTTGCTGAATAAGTTTTTCGCGTCCCGGTAACGGATAAAAGCCCCGCAACACGTTGCGGGGCTTTTTACATTCGACGGCCGGTAAATACGCTCGTCGCGCCGTGACAACCCGGAAACGAGCCCTTGCAGGGAATACGGCATGAAGCAGCAGGCAGGCATTGGTATTCTGTTAGCACTCACAACGGCAGTATGTTGGGGCGCTTTGCCAATAGCAATGAAGCAAGTGCTGGAGGTGATGGAGCCTCCTACCGTGGTGTTCTACCGTTTTTTAATGGCAAGCGTTGGCCTTGGCGCTATTCTTGCGGTTAAAAAAAAGCTCCCTCCGTTGCGTATTTTTCGCAAAGCGCGTTGGCTGGTGTTGCTGGCTATCGCAACCGGTGGGTTGTTCGGTAACTTCATTCTGTTTAGTTCATCCTTGCAGTATTTGAGCCCAACGGCTTCGCAGGTTATCGGTCAGCTGTCACCGGTTGGTATGATGATCGCCAGCGTCTTTATCCTGAAAGAAAAGATGCGCGGTACGCAGGTGATTGGCGCCATTATGCTTCTGAGCGGACTGGTCCTGTTTTTTAATACCAGCCTGATCGAAATTTTTACCCGACTCACCGATTACACCTGGGGCGTTATCTTTGGTGTCGGTGCGGCGATGGTCTGGGTGAGCTATGGGGTCGCGCAAAAGGTGTTATTGCGCCGCCTGGCATCACCGCAGATCCTGTTTTTACTGTACACTTTATGTACGATCGCGTTGTTGCCGCTGGCTAAACCCGGTGTCATCACGCAGCTCAGCGACTGGCAGCTGGCATGCCTGATATTCTGCGGCCTGAATACGCTGGTAGGATATGGCGCTCTCGCGGAAGCAATGGCGCGTTGGCAGGCGGCGCAGGTGAGCGCTCTTATCACGCTCACACCGCTGTTTACGTTGTTATTTTCAGATTTATTATCACTGGCCTGGCCCGATTTCTTCGCCAGACCGATGCTAAACCTATTAGGTTATCTCGGTGCGTTTATCGTGGTTGCGGGCGCGATGTATTCCGCCATTGGTCATCGAATTTGGGGCGGTTTACGTAAGCATGAAACGGTGGTTTCGCAACCCCGCTCAGGCGAATGATTTACGGAGAGTAAAATGAAGTTTGTTGATGAAGCATCGATTCTGGTCGTTGCAGGTGATGGCGGTAATGGTTGCGTCAGCTTCCGCCGCGAAAAGTACATCCCAAAAGGCGGTCCGGACGGTGGTGATGGTGGTGACGGTGGTGACGTTTGGCTGGAAGCCGACGAAAACCTGAACACGCTGATCGATTACCGTTTTGAAAAATCATTCCGTGCGGAACGTGGTCAGAATGGCGCGAGCCGTGATTGCACCGGTAAGCGTGGCAAAGACGTTACCATTAAAGTACCTGTTGGTACGCGTGTTATCGATCAGGGCACGGGCGAAACCATGGGCGACATGACCAAACACGGTCAGCGTCTGATGGTCGCTAAAGGTGGCTGGCACGGTCTGGGCAACACCCGTTTCAAATCCTCGGTTAACCGTACTCCGCGTCAGAAAACAATGGGTACGCCGGGTGATAAGCGCGATCTGATGCTGGAGCTGATGCTGCTGGCGGACGTGGGTATGCTGGGCATGCCAAACGCTGGGAAATCGACCTTTATCCGTGCGGTGTCCGCGGCGAAGCCGAAAGTCGCTGATTATCCGTTTACCACCCTGGTGCCGAGCCTGGGCGTGGTGCGTATGGACAACGAAAAGAGCTTCGTGGTTGCCGACATTCCGGGACTGATTGAAGGCGCGGCTGAAGGCGCAGGCCTGGGCATCCGCTTCCTGAAACACCTGGAACGTTGCCGTGTACTGCTTCACCTCATCGATATCGATCCGATTGATGGCTCTGATCCAGTTGAAAACGCCCGTATCATTATTGGCGAACTGGAAAAATACAGTCAGGATTTGGCATCTAAACCGCGCTGGTTAGTGTTCAACAAAATTGATTTGATGGACAAGGCTGAAGCGGAAGAGAAAGCGAAAGCGATCGCCGAAGCGTTGGGTTGGGAAGGTAAATATTACCTGATCTCTGCCGCCAGCCAGCTGGGCGTGAAAGATCTCTGCTGGGATGTGATGACCTTTATCATCGAGAACCCGATTGTTCAGGCTGAAGAAGCGAAACAGCCAGAGAAAGTTGAGTTCATGTGGGATGATTATCACCGCCAGCAGCTCGCTGAAGTCGAAGACGAAGCGGAAGATGACTGGGATGACGATTGGGACGAAGACGACGAAGAAGGCGTTGAGTTCATCTACAAGCGTTAATCTCGTCGCCGGATGGCGCTAGCGCTTATCCGGCCTACGGACGGCATCATATCGTAGGCCGGATAAGGCACGTTAATGCCGCCATCCGGCAATCAAATTACCCATTTAGTTGTTCTGATAAATATCCTTGTACAACCGGCTCTCGAAGCGCACCAACGGAATACGGCGATTACGCTGGTCAGCTGGTTCTACCGCATAACCAGATAAATACTGCACGAATGCCATGCGTTGGCCGCTTGCCGTGGTGATGAAACCTGCGAGGTTATAAACCCCCTGCAGCGAGCCTGTCTTCGCCGATACTTTGCCATCCACACCAGCCTGATGCAGACCCGCACGGTATTGCAGAGAGCCGTCGTGGCCCGCCAGTGGCAGCATAGTGATAAAGTTCAGCTCGTTATCGTGTTGAGCGATATATTGCAGCACCTGCATCATGGTCGCTGGGGCAATCAGGTTATGGCGGGAGAGGCCAGAACCGTCGGCAATAATAGTGTTGCCGATATCGACGCCTGCCTGCTGACGCAAAATCTGGCGCACGGCGTCAGAACCCGCCCGCCAGGTGCCCGGCACGTTAAATCGGGCATGACCAATCATACGGAAAACGGTATCGGCAATCATGTTGTCCGATTTTTTCAGCATAATCTTAAGCAGGTCATGTAGCGGCGCAGACTGCTTACTGGCGACCACCGTTCCTGGTTCGTTGACCAACGTCTGGCGCAGCAGTGTACCGCTGTAGGTGATACCTGCTTGTTTTAGCTCATCTTTGATAATTGCCCCGGCATAGCTGGCACCGTCCTGAATGGCGAACGCCAGCGGCAGCGGATCGGCACGTTGTGGCAGGCATCCGGTCAGCGTATAGCGGTTGAGATCGCCGGGAACTACATCCAGTTCACAATATTGCGCTTCCGCAGAACCTCGGGCGAGAGTACGCACCTGACTGAACATGGTGACCGGGTAATAAGATGCCACGCGAATAAAGGCGAGATCGTTGGGTTTTTGCGCGCTGTAGAGTGAAACCGAGAAACAGTTTCTATCGACAATAGCCGCTGCGGGCGGTGCGCTAAAACACTGCGTCATGTCGTTCCAGGGCCAACCGGGCGCTTTATCATGACTGGCAAAAATAGAGGTGTCGATCAGGACATTCCCGGCAATTTGCGTCACACCTGATTTTTTCAGGGTTGCCACCATATTGCGAATATCCTGGCGTTTTAGCGTCGGATCGGCACCAAATCGTGCCACTAAGTCACCTTTCAATACGCCGCCTTCCACGCTGCCTTTGGTCTCAAGTGTGGTGGTAAAACGAAAGTCAGGCCCGAGCTGAATCAATGCCGCCAGCGCGGTGATTACTTTCTGGGTACTGGCGGGCAGCGCCATCTGCTGGCTATGAAAATCAATAGCGGGTGCAGGTGCGCCAACCTTCTGTACCATAAGGGCGAGGTTGGCCCCGGCAGGGAGCTGATTGATATACTCGTCGACGTTCGCAGCCTGAACGCTGAACGCTATACTGGCAGTCAATCCGATGGTAAATCTGGAAAATCGCATAATCTCGCGCTAACAACCTGGAAACAGGCCGTCATACTACGGCGCAACGCCCCAAAAAGTAAACGATGACCCATAAGGAACTCCAGGGTAAAATGATCATCAAATAGAGAATTGTAGCTGACCTGGGACCTTGAGCCCCGGGTCGGTATTTTTTTGCTTCTGACTCTGGCATGACACACGCCAGGGTGGGCTTAGCAGCCGGGGTGAGAGCAACTACCCCCTACAGGAATGTTCAAGAGGTATAACAAATGCAAGCTATCCCGATGACCTTACGTGGTGCTGAAAAACTGCGCGAAGAGCTGGATTTTCTGAAATCTGTGCGCCGTCCTGAAATTATTGCCGCTATCGCTGAAGCGCGTGAGCACGGTGACCTGAAAGAGAACGCGGAGTATCACGCGGCGCGCGAACAGCAGGGTTTCTGCGAAGGACGCATTAAAGATATCGAAGCTAAACTGTCCAACGCGCAGGTAATCGACGTTACTAAAATGCCGAACAATGGCCGCGTTGTTTTCGGTGCGACGGTTACCGTTCTGAATCTCGATAACGATGAAGAGCAGACCTGGCGTATTGTCGGCGATGATGAAGCCGATTTTAAACAGAACCTGATTTCAGTGAACTCGCCTATCGCTCGTGGCCTGATCGGTAAAGAGCAGGATGACGTCGTAGTTATCAAAACGCCGGGCGGCGAAGTGGAATATGAAGTGACGAAGGTAGAATACCTGTAATTCGCATCTTGGTTAAGATGTTGATACATTGTAAAGAAAGGAAAAAGGCCGCATAGCGGCCTTTTATCAACGAAGAGAGCGTGGCATTTTGCTCTCCTGCTAGCGGAAAACCCCGCGTTTTACACAAACTTCGTGTGCAACTTTGGGATATTCTTAGCGTGGCAGCGAGATTTTACGTTCTTTAGTCGGGCGATACAGTACCAGCGTTTTGCCGATGACCTGTACATTGCAGGCGCCGGTTTCGCGTACGATAGCTTCCACGATCAAGGTTTTAGTATCGCGATCTTCCGAGGCGATTTTCACCTTGATAAGTTCATGGTGCTCTAACGCTTGTTCAATCTCGGCCAGTACCCCTTCGGTCAAACCATTATTGCCAAGCATAACTACAGGCTTGAGCGGATGTGCCAGACCTTTCAGGTGCTGTTTTTGTTTAGTACTCAGATTCATCGTATATTTTTGCTTACGTTGGGATTGAAAACGGGTCATTCTACCGCCATCTCCCATATATCACCAAATAGCTGTGTAGAAATTTACACCATTGGTTACGATGAACTGCCCTTTGGGAATGTGAAATGACAGGTAAAAAGCGTTCTGCCAGCTCGAGTCGCTGGCTTCAGGAACACTTTAGCGATAAATATGTTCAACAGGCGCAGAAAAAGGGGTTACGTTCCCGTGCCTGGTTTAAACTTGATGAAATACAGCAAAGTGACAAAATTTTTAAACCGGGGATGACAATAGTTGATCTCGGTGCTGCACCCGGTGGCTGGTCGCAATATGCAGTTACGCAGATCGGCAACACCGGCCGCATTATCGCTTGCGATCTTTTACCTATGGATCCAATCGTTGGTGTGGACTTCCTTCAGGGCGACTTTCGTGATGAATTAGTCCTGAAAGCGTTACTTGAACGCGTAGGTGACAGTAAAGTACAAGTTGTCATGTCTGATATGGCGCCAAATATGTGTGGAACACCGGCGGTGGATATTCCCCGGGCCATGTATCTGGTAGAGCTGGCGCTTGGAATGGCTCGTGATGTATTAGCGCCAGGTGGTAGTTTTGTAGTGAAGGTGTTCCAGGGCGAAGGCTTCGATGAGTATCTAAGAGAGATTCGCTCCCTGTTTACGAAGGTCAAAGTTCGTAAGCCGGACTCTTCTCGCGCCCGTTCGCGTGAAGTGTATATTGTAGCGACCGGGCGTAAACCATAACCGGCAGATTTCAAACGAAAGTTTGAAAGAAACTGGATATAGAGTATCCTGACGCTGTTTTTAACACAGTTGTAATATGAGGTTAATCCCTTGAGTGACATGGCGAAAAACCTAATTCTCTGGCTGGTCATTGCCGTTGTGCTGATGTCAGTATTCCAGAGCTTTGGGCCCAGCGAGTCTAATGGCCGTAAGGTTGATTACTCTACCTTCCTGCAAGAGGTCAATCAGGACCAGGTTCGTGAAGCGAAGATCAACGGACGTGAGATTAACGTTACCAAGAAAGATAGTAACCGTTACACGACCTACATCCCGGTTAACGATCCGAAGCTGCTTGATAACCTGCTGACCAAAAACGTCAAGGTTGTTGGCGAACCACCTGAAGAGCCGAGCCTGCTGGCTTCTATCTTCATTTCCTGGTTCCCAATGCTGCTGCTGATTGGTGTCTGGATCTTCTTCATGCGTCAGATGCAGGGCGGTGGTGGCAAAGGTGCCATGTCGTTCGGCAAGAGCAAAGCGCGCATGCTGACGGAAGATCAGATCAAAACGACTTTTGCTGACGTTGCGGGTTGTGACGAAGCAAAAGAAGAAGTCGCTGAGCTGGTTGAGTATCTGCGCGAACCGAGCCGTTTCCAGAAACTGGGCGGTAAAATCCCGAAAGGCGTCCTGATGGTTGGTCCTCCGGGTACGGGTAAAACCCTGCTGGCGAAAGCTATCGCAGGTGAAGCGAAGGTTCCATTCTTCACAATTTCCGGTTCTGATTTCGTGGAAATGTTCGTGGGTGTCGGTGCATCTCGTGTGCGTGACATGTTCGAACAAGCCAAGAAAGCGGCACCGTGCATCATCTTCATCGATGAAATCGACGCCGTAGGTCGCCAGCGTGGCGCAGGTCTGGGCGGTGGTCACGATGAACGTGAACAGACGCTGAACCAGATGCTGGTTGAGATGGACGGCTTCGAAGGTAACGAAGGTATTATCGTTATCGCGGCAACTAACCGTCCGGACGTTCTTGACCCTGCGCTGCTGCGTCCAGGCCGTTTCGACCGTCAGGTTGTGGTTGGTCTGCCAGACGTTCGCGGTCGTGAACAGATCCTGAAAGTGCATATGCGTCGCGTACCGCTGTCTCCGGATATCGATGCGGCAATCATTGCACGTGGCACGCCTGGCTTCTCCGGTGCGGACCTCGCGAACCTGGTGAACGAAGCGGCGCTGTTTGCTGCTCGTGGCAACAAGCGCGTAGTGTCGATGGTTGAGTTCGAAAAAGCGAAAGACAAAATCATGATGGGTGCGGAACGTCGCTCCATGGTGATGACGGAAGCGCAGAAAGAATCTACCGCGTATCACGAAGCTGGCCACGCGATTATCGGTCGTCTGGTACCGGAACACGATCCGGTGCACAAAGTAACGATTATCCCGCGCGGTCGTGCGCTGGGTGTGACCTTCTTCCTGCCTGAAGGCGACGCAATCAGCGCCAGCCGTCAGAAACTGGAAAGTCAGATCTCCACACTGTACGGTGGCCGTCTGGCGGAAGAGATCATCTACGGTGCTGAACATGTTTCTACCGGTGCGTCGAACGACATTAAAGTCGCGACTAACCTGGCGCGTAACATGGTTACTCAGTGGGGCTTCTCCGATAAACTCGGTCCGTTGCTGTACGCTGAAGAAGAAGGCGAAGTGTTCCTGGGACGTTCTGTGGCGAAAGCGAAACACATGTCCGATGAAACCGCTCGCATTATCGATCAGGAAGTTAAGCTGCTGATTGAGCGTAACTATGACCGTGCACGTCGTTTGCTGAACGAAAACATGGACATTCTGCACTCGATGAAAGATGCGCTCATGAAATATGAGACCATCGATGCGCCGCAGATTGACGATCTGATGGCTCGCCGCGACGTGCGTCCGCCAGCGGGTTGGGAAGAACCGGGTTCTTCTAACAATAACTCTGGCAGCACCGGCAAACCGAGTGCACCGCGTCCGGTTGATGAACCGCGTGCGCCGGACTCTGGCACTATGTCAGAGCAACTGGGCGACAAATAAGTTATCGTTGATGATGACCGTGTTTTAATTGAAAACCCTGGGGCTTGCTCCGGGGTTTTTCTTATCTGCATATTCAAGATTTTACCAGGGATAAAACTATGAAACTCTTTGCTCAGGGTTCTTCACTGGATCTCAGCCATCCGCACGTCATGGGGATTTTGAACGTCACGCCAGACTCATTTTCCGATGGTGGAGCGCACAACTCTCTGGTTGAGGCGGTAAAACACGCAAACCTGATGATTAACGCCGGGGCGACTATCATTGATGTGGGCGGTGAGTCCACGCGTCCGGGCGCGGCTGATGTGAGTGTGGAAGAAGAGTTGCAGCGAGTGATCCCAGTGGTCGAGGCGATTGCTCAGCGTTTTGAAGTGTGGATTTCGGTCGATACCTCAAAACCCGAAGTGATTCGCGAATGCGCCAGAGTTGGCGCGCATATCATCAATGATATTCGCTCGCTCTCGGAGCCTGGAGCGCTGGAAGCCGCAGCGGAAACCGGATTGCCGGTTTGCCTGATGCATATGCAGGGGCAGCCGAAAACCATGCAGGAAGCACCAAAGTATGAGGATGTTTTTGCTGAGGTAAACCGTTACTTTGTTGAGCAAATAGCACGTTGCGAGCGGGCTGGAATCACAAAAGATAAATTGTTGCTCGACCCTGGATTCGGATTCGGTAAAAATCTCACTCACAACTACACATTACTGGCACGTTTGTCTGAGTTTCATCATTTTAATCTGCCATTGCTGGTTGGGATGTCACGAAAATCAATGGTTGGCCAGTTACTGAATGTGGGGCCATCTGAACGCCTGAGCGGTAGCCTTGCGTGCGCGGTGATTGCCGCAATGCAGGGGGCGCAGATCGTTCGTGTCCATGACGTCAAAGAAACCGTAGAAGCGATGCGTGTGGTGGAAGCCACATTGTCTGCAAAGGAAAAAAAACGCTATGAGTAATCGTAAATATTTTGGCACTGATGGGATCCGCGGTCGCGTAGGCGATGCCCCAATTACTCCTGACTTTGTGCTCAAGCTGGGCTGGGCTGCAGGGAAAGTGCTTGCTCGTCATGGTTCACGTAAAATTATTATCGGTAAAGATACGCGTATTTCCGGCTATATGCTGGAGTCTGCGCTGGAAGCGGGCCTGGCTGCCGCCGGACTCTCAGCCTCATTCACAGGGCCAATGCCAACACCCGCCGTTGCGTATCTGACGCGTGCCTTCCGTGCTGAGGCCGGGATTGTTATCTCCGCTTCGCACAACCCGTACTATGACAACGGGATTAAATTCTTCTCTACCGACGGGACTAAACTGCCGGATGCAGTGGAAGAAGCCATTGAAGCCGAGATGGAAAAAGCGATCACCTGCGTGGATTCCGCTGAACTGGGTAAAGCCACGCGTATCGTTGATGCTGCCGGTCGCTATATCGAGTTTTGCAAAGGCACCTTCCCGAACGAACTGAGCCTGAATGAACTTAAAATTGTGGTGGATTGCGCTAACGGTGCGACGTACCACATTGCGCCAAATGTACTGCGTGAACTGGGTGCAAACGTGATTGCCATTGGCTGTGAGCCAAACGGTGTGAATATCAATGAAGAAGTCGGCGCCACTGACGTCCGTGCCCTGCAGGCGCGCGTGATTGCGGAAAAAGCCGATCTGGGTATTGCGCTGGATGGCGATGGCGACCGCGTCATTATGGTTGATCACGAAGGTAATAAGGTCGATGGCGATCAGATCATGTACATCATCGCCCGTGAAGCCCTGCGTCAGGGTCAGCTGCGCGGTGGCGCGGTAGGTACGCTGATGAGCAACATGGGCCTCGAGCTGGCGCTAAAACAGCTGGGTATTCCGTTTGCCCGTGCAAAAGTTGGCGACCGTTATGTGCTGGAAAAAATGCAGGAAAAAGGCTGGCGTATCGGTGCCGAAAACTCTGGTCATGTGATCCTGCTGGACAAAACCACTACTGGTGACGGTATCGTGGCGGGTCTGCAGGTGCTGGCGGCGATGGTACGCAACCATATGAGCCTGCACGACCTGTGCAGCGGCATGAAAATGTTCCCACAGCTGCTGGTTAACGTACGATACACAGCAGGTAGCGGCGATCCACTGGAACATGAAAACGTGAAAGCGGTGATGGCGGAAGTGGAAGCGGCGCTGGGTAACCGTGGACGCGTCCTGCTGCGTAAGTCTGGTACCGAACCGTTAATTCGTGTGATGGTTGAAGGTGAAGACGAAGCGCAGGTGACTGAATTTGCCCACCGTATTGCCGATGCTGTGAAAGCGGCGTAATTCCGAAGAAAGTGAAAGCCGGAGTCTGAGACTCCGGCTTTTTTTTACTGTACGGCAAGCGGCTGTTTACGTCGGCGCTGCCAGAAGTAACCACCGACCATCAGTAGCACAAGGACTGCCAGCCACGGCAGAACCGCCAGCAGATGCCCAGACCGGGCAAAGGTTAACGCAATCATCAGTAGCCAACCGCCCAGCATCGGAATCGCGGTACGCTTAACAATATCCACAGGCGAGACACCTGCAATCCCTGCGATAGCAATGATTACGCCGGCGATGGGCGATAGCGTACGACCAATACCCGCCGAGATCTGGATAGGCAACATCATGACAGCGATATCGCTACCGATATGACGGCTGATGTCCGGCACCATGGGTGCGAAGGAGAAAAATGCCGCATTCCCGGAGCCCATCAGCGCTGAAATTGCGAAGGTGATCAGGGTCATCAGCAGGATAATAGAGGCGGCGCTGAGGCCAAATTCACCGGAAAGCGACAACAGTGCGTCAACGGCACCAATGGCTTTCAGTCCGGCGGAAAAGACTTCACCGGCGATAATCAGTGTCACGACGGTGGCAAAAACGCTGCCCATGCTGTCGAAAACCTTTTGTACGCCAGCCATCACCTCGCGCGCCTTGCGATGACGGCAGTACTCACAAACCAGCGTAATAGCGAGGCTTATCAGTACGGCGGTATCCAGCGTGATCTTGAGAGAGCTGAATACTAAATCGCTGCACACCAGCATCAATACCAGCGGCAGCATGGGCAGAAACAGCCAGGCGATAGGTGCGTCGGCTTCATCAGTCGCCGTTAATGTCTGCATTTGCTGAGCTGCATTGTCGCCACTTTCCCGACGGTCAAAAAAGCGTTGCACAACAATATGCAGCAGGGCGATGAAAAGAATGACGGGCACAACGATCGGCAACTGATCCTGCACGAAATAGTTCACGACCTCGATGCCTGCGGTTTTGGCGGCGAGAACAGAGTTGCCGGAGCCGGGGCCAAACTCAACCGCACAGGTACTGGCGATAACGGCGGCAACCGCGGCGCGGCTACAGCCAAGACGGGTAAGCAGCGGGTAAAGCGTCGCCATCAGCAGCAGACCCAATCCGGTGGCGCTGCTGATAAACAGCGACAGGAATTGACCCAATAGCAGTGCCAGCCCCAGCAGCAGATATGGCGAGTTCAGCCGTTGCAAAGGACGAGACGTCACCCGAACCAGTACCTGGCTTGCGCCAATGGCTGACATGTAGGTGGCAAAACCACCAATCAGCATAATTTGCAGTCCGAGGCCGCCGAGACGCACGCTCAGGGTATCGCGAATAAACTCAAAGGCGTCAAAGGGGCCAAATCCGGTGCTCTTTTTCACCAGGCCACTGAGTGAGGTCATTCCGCTAAAATGCGCGATAAGCAACAGCACAATCCCGGTCAATAACAGTACCGACTGGGGGTGATATTTTTTGAGGATCAGACGTCCGGCAAAAATGATGGCGATTAGCGCCAGTAGCAATGACATTCTTGCCTCCTTACTCGAAGTTGCCGGTAACCAGGCACTCGCCATCCCGCAGCAACGGTTTACCCGCGGCAAACAGATGGGCCAGCGAGAGGTCATCATTGAGTACACAGATATCGGCACGTTCTCCGGCGCAGAGCACGCCCCCGGAAATACCCAGCGAGCGCGCAACGTTTGCCGTCAGCATCGCGATGGCCTGTGGCGCCGGAATCCCGACATCAATCAGGCGAGGAAGCAGGTTAAGATTGCCTGCGACCGGTGCCGCGCTTAAACCTTCAACGATACCCTGAGCGTTAAAGCGCGGAACGCTGCCATTGCCGTCAGAACTGATCGTGATGCGCTCCGCCGGAACCAGTGCTTCGAGTGCGTGGAGAATCGCTTGCTCCTGAGGCATAAAACGACTGCCACCGGACGTAACATCGATATGGCCGCCGCGATGGGCGAAAGCAATCGCCTGTTCGAACAAGGGCTCAGTTCTCGCAACATGCGTCGGTGAAATATGGTGAATCGGAATACCCGCATCACACAGCTCAATAAGTTGCGACATCCCTTCCGGCAGATTCCCCAGGTGCACATGCAGCAAGCCTTTTTTCCCAGCCAGCAGGGAAGCGACGCGAATATCGCTCACTATCCTCAGCAACTCCTGGAAAGAGGGGTAAGAACCGCGGTGATCGGCGAGGGCGATTTTTACACCAAGAATTGCCGGAATGAAGGCCATATCATCGCGGATGGATCGCGTAATAGTTGGGCTGGGAACGGCGTAGGCTCCCGTGTGCATAAACGCGCGTAATCCCTCAAGGTTGAGAGACTGCATTTTTGCGTAGAGGTCTTTGGGTGAACGAGAAATGGCATCGGTGCCTAACACGCCAACCACCGTGGTAATACCTGCCTGAATCAGGTCGCGCAGCTTGACGGCGGGCGTCCGACTGGCAAATCCGGCTTCACCACCGCCACCGGTAAGATGAACATGCTGATCGATGATACCAGGGATAACCCATTTACCCCGACAATCGATGACCTCGTTGATGCCATCAAACAATGAAATATCTTTTTCTACCGCCACAATTCGGTCGGCATGAATGAGCAGGGAGCAGAGGCCTAAATCCTCAGGAGAAAAAACACGGGCATTGGTCAATAAAGTAAACATAGCGGTCCTGTCAAACGTCGAGGGTGAGAGTCGGCAGGTGAAACGAAATATTGTTGTTATGATGCCCACCATAAAGCCATTACTATAACTATGACTATTACCGATTTGTTATTGGAGGATGCGGTTATGGCATGGCGGAGAGCACAACGTGGATTGTAAGTGGCTGGAAGATTTTCTGGCCTTGAGCCAGCATGGAAACTACTCTCAGGCCGCGGCGCAGCGGCATATTACTCAACCTGCGTTGAGTCGGCGTATAAAGGCGCTGGAAGAGGTGCTGGGCGTGCCTTTGTTTGACCGGACAACGACCCCTGTCACGCTGACGCGCTATGGTGAACGCTTTGAACCTTATGCCCGGCACGTTCTCAGCACGTTAACAGAGGCACGCCATGAGCTGTCGGCGATGACGCCAGCAACGGATAACACGCTGGTGATGGTCAGCCTGCATACGCTGTCGGTGAATATCCTGCCGGATATGATCAACTACCTGCGACAGAGTGAGCCGCAGTTAAACTTTACGGTAAACGCCAGTATCCAGGGGATAGACAACCACTTCAATGCCCTGATGAACCGGCAAATTGATTTACTGGTAACCTACGATTTACCGTCTGCCCAGCCGGGGCTGGAGATCGCCGGAGGGTTAAAACGTTCACTATGGCGGTATGAGCGATTTATACCGGTTATTTCCGCCCAGTTGGCTGATGCGCTTAATGATCCGCATGCTCCGATTCCGTGGCTATGCTATAGCGACTACACCTTTGTCAGACGTATTATTGAGTCGGCAGAACAACGCGTCCGCCCACGGCTAAAAAAAGTATTTGAGAGTGGTTTAAGCGAAACGATACGAGAAATGGTACTGCGCCATATGGGAATGGCCTGGTTACCTGAATCGATGGTGGCGGAAGAGTTGGTGAATCAGCAAATTATTCACTGCTGGCCAGAAAATACAGACCTGATTTGTGAAATCCCCGTTGTGGTATGGGCGAATCTTGAAGATCAACGTGCCGTTATGCAGAGATGCTGGGAGAAGTTGCTGCGTTTTTGATTGATATGGCGATTTTTTCCGCAGTTGATACAATGCTAACAAATTGCCCTTGCGAAGGTTATTCGCTTTGGTTAGTATTCACACCCGCTTCAGTGGGAAACAGTAAATATTCCCGCTTTAATGGTCGAAGCATTGTACGCGGCAACTCCGCAAGGAACAGGTTGATTATGCACGAAGCTCTTTTAGTAGTTTTCCTTATTGTGGCAATTGGCCTGGTAGGCTTGATCATGCTGCAGCAAGGCAAAGGCGCTGATATGGGAGCCTCTTTTGGCGCAGGCGCTTCTGGTACTCTGTTTGGTTCAAGTGGTTCTGGTAACTTCATGACCCGTATGACAGCTGTATTGGGAACCTTGTTCTTCATCATCAGTCTGGTGCTGGGTAACATGAACAGCAATAAGACCAATAAAGGAAGTGAGTGGGAAAATCTGAGTGCACCGGCGAAAACCGAGCAAACTCAGCCAGCTGCTCCGGCTCAGCCGACCAGCGATATCCCACGCTAAGTATTCTGTACCGAGGTGGTGGAATTGGTAGACACGCTACCTTGAGGTGGTAGTGCCCTAACGGGCTTGTGGGTTCGAGTCCCATCCTCGGTACCAAATTCCAAAAAAAAAGACGCTGCAAAGCGTCTTTTTTTTCGTCTGTTATTTATGGCTATCCTGTAGGTCGGATAAGGCGTTAACGCCGCCATCCGACATTATTACAACGCCTGATGGCGCTACGTTTATCAGGCCTACAGACACCTTATATTTCGCGCACAAAAAAGGCCGCTTTCGCGGCCTTGAGATAGTGAATCTTTACTTCGCCTTATTTTCCAGATTCTCAACCTGCGGCAGGCCGGTTGCGGAAGAGGCTGTCAGTAGGCCAGACTGCGCATAGCCGAACAGCTTCTCGCGGGTATCGGTGATATCCAGATTACGCATGGTCAACTGACCGATACGGTCATCCGGAGAGAATACGGAGTCGCCTTTTTCCATCGTCAGACGTTCTGGTTTGTACGTCAGATTGTCAGACACGGTGTTGAGGATTGAGTAGTCATTACCACGACGCAGTTCCAGCGTGACTTCGCCGGTAATCTGGCTGGCAACCCAACGCTGCAGACCGTCACGCAGCATCAGCGCCTGAGAGTCGAACCAGCGGCCCTGATACAGCAGACGACCCAGCTGGCGACCGTGCGCGTGATACTGCTCGATGGTATCCTCGTTGTGAATACCGGTCAGCAGACGCTCGTAGGCGATATGCAGCAATGCCATCCCCGGGGCTTCGTAGATGCCACGGCTCTTCGCTTCAATGATACGGTTTTCAATCTGATCGCTCATACCCAGACCGTGACGGCCGCCGATACGGTTGGCTTCCAGCATCATCTCAACGTCGTCGCTGAAGGTTTTACCGTTAAGAGCAACCGGATGACCCTGTTCAAAACGCACGGTCACTTCTTCTGCCGGGATCTTCACGCTCTCATCCCAGAACTTCACGCCCATAATCGGGTTGACGATTTTGACGCTGGAATTCAGGAATTCCAGATCTTTTGCTTCGTGAGTCGCACCGAGCATATTGGAGTCTGTTGAGTACGCTTTCTCAACGGACATTTTGTAGTCGAAACCACAGGCAATCATAAATTCGGACATCTCATGGCGACCGCCGAGTTCATCGATAAAATCGGTATCCAGCCATGGTTTGTAAATCTGCAGTTCGGCGTTGGTCAGCAGACCGTAACGATAGAAACGTTCAATATCGTTACCTTTATAGGTGCTACCGTCGCCCCAGATGTTTACACCATCTTCTTTCATGGCGGCAACCAGCATGGTGCCGGTCACGGCACGGCCCAGCGGGGTGGTATTGAAATAGGTCAGTCCGCCAGTGGTGTTGTGGAATGCACCGCACTGAATGGCAGCGATCCCTTCGGCAACCAGCTGCTTACGGCAATCTACCAGGCGAGCATTCTCAGCACCATATTCCATTGCACGGCGAGGAATGGCGTCATAGTCATCCTCATCCGGCTGGCCCAAATTCGCAGTATATGCATATGGGACAGCCCCTTTTTGTCGCATCCACAGCAGTGCTGCGCTGGTGTCAAGGCCGCCGGAAAAAGCGATACCAATACGTTGACCTACCGGGAGATGCTTGAGAATCGTCGTCATAAAATAAAACCCTGCTTGATAGACTGGTGAAGAGGTCGGCTTATTATACTAATTGCATTTTTATGCAAAATAAATGAGTTTTCATTTAATCATCTTTTCTGGATGACAGGAAGAGTTTAGTGATAATTTCGTTAAATAACGGCGTGGGCGGCATATTTATCTTGCTGGGCTAGCGCTGGGCAGCATTCATTGATTTGCATAGTCGTAACAAGGTTGACATAACGCATAGTGAATCAATATACTGTGCGCAGATTTTACGTCCCGTCTCGGTACCAAATCCCAGCAGTATTTGCATTTTTTACCCAAAACGAGTAAAATTTGCCACGTTTCAGGCGCGGGGTGGAGCAGCCTGGTAGCTCGTCGGGCTCATAACCCGAAGGTCGTCGGTTCAAATCCGGCCCCCGCAACCACTTTCCCTTAGAGTTCTTTTTCAAATATACTGTGAAGACTTAGGCCTTCGTAGCTGGATTTGAAAAAAATTCTTTCGGAAGGTTCTCCGAACCGCAGGTGCGGTTATAGGGTTCAGTTATCTAAAGCCCCGATTTATCGGGGTTTTTTGTTATCTGACTACAGAATAACTGGGCTTTAGGCCCTTTTTTTATGTCTTGGGGGTGGGCTTGTCCACATTAGAGCAAAAATTAACAGAGATGATTACAGCGCCAGTTGAAGCCCTGGGCTACGAACTGGTCGGCATCGAATTTATTCGTGGTCGCACATCCACACTGCGCATCTATATTGATAGTGAAGATGGCATCAATGTTGATGATTGTGCTGATGTGAGCCATCAGGTAAGCGCCGTGATGGATGTCGAAGACCCAATCACCGTTGCCTATAACCTGGAAGTCTCCTCTCCGGGTCTCGACCGTCCTCTGTTCACAGCTGAACACTACGTGCGTTTCCTGGGTGAAGAAGTCACGCTGGTTCTTCGTATGGCGGTACAAAACCGTCGTAAATGGCAGGGCGTTATCAAAGCGGTGGACGGTGAGATGATCACGGTCACAGTCGAAGGCAAAGATGAAGTGTTCGCGCTGAGTAATATCCAGAAGGCGAACCTGGTTCCCCACTTTTAACAGTCTGGATTGAGGTGAAAAGCCCGCGATGAACAAAGAAATTTTGGCTGTTGTTGAAGCCGTATCCAACGAAAAAGCGCTGCCACGCGAGAAAATTTTTGAAGCGCTGGAAAGTGCGCTGGCTACAGCAACAAAGAAAAAATATGAGCAAGAGATCGACGTTCGCGTAGAAATCGATCGTAAAAGCGGTGATTTCGATACCTTCCGTCGTTGGGTAATCGTAGAAGAAGTTACTCAGCCGACCAAAGAAATTACGCTGGAAGCGGCACGCTTCGAAGACGAAAGTCTGAACGTGGGCGAATATGTTGAAGATCAGATTGAATCTGTCACCTTTGACCGTATCACCACCCAGACCGCGAAGCAGGTTATCGTACAGAAAGTACGTGAAGCTGAACGCGCAATGGTTGTTGATCAGTTCCGCGAACACGAAGGCGAAATCGTCACCGGTGTGGTGAAGAAAGTAAACCGCGACAACATTTCTCTGGATCTGGGCAGCAATGCTGAAGCTGTGATCCTGCGTGAAGACATGCTGCCGCGTGAAAACTTCCGCCCTGGTGACCGTATTCGTGGTGTTCTGTACTCCGTTCGCCCGGAAGCGCGCGGTGCACAGCTGTTCGTAACCCGTTCCAAGCCGGAAATGCTGATTGAGCTGTTCCGCATTGAAGTGCCGGAAATCGGCGAAGAAGTTATCGAAATTAAAGCGGCTGCTCGCGATCCGGGATCGCGCGCGAAAATCGCCGTTAAGACCAACGACAAGCGTATTGATCCGGTCGGCGCCTGTGTTGGTATGCGCGGTGCGCGCGTTCAGGCGGTTTCTACCGAACTGGGCGGCGAGCGTATCGATATCGTCCTGTGGGATGATAACCCGGCGCAGTTCGTGATTAACGCAATGGCGCCAGCAGACGTCGCTTCTATCGTGGTGGATGAAGACAAACACACCATGGATATCGCGGTTGAAGCCGGTAACCTGGCTCAGGCGATTGGACGTAATGGTCAGAACGTCCGCCTGGCTTCACAACTGAGCGGTTGGGAACTCAACGTGATGACCGTTGATGACCTGCAAGCGAAGCATCAGGCTGAAGCACATGCAGCCATCGATACCTTCACCAAATATCTCGATATCGATGAAGATTTCGCGACCGTTCTGGTGGAAGAAGGTTTTGCGACGCTGGAAGAACTGGCCTACGTGCCAATGAAAGAACTGCTGGAAATTGACGGCCTGGATGAACAGACCGTTGAAGCGCTGCGCGAGCGTGCTAAAAACGCACTGACCACTCTGGCACTGGCCCAGGAAGAAAGCCTCGGTGATAACAAACCGGCTGACGATCTGCTGAATCTGGAAGGATTGGATCGTGAGATGGCCTTCAAACTGGCGGCCCGTGGTGTTTGTACGCTGGAAGATCTCGCTGAGCAGGGCATTGATGATCTGGCTGATATCGAAGGGTTGACCGACGAAAAAGCCGGTGAGCTGATTATGGCTGCCCGTAATATTTGCTGGTTCGGCGACGAAGCGTAATAAACTGTAGCAGGAAGGAACAGTATGACAGATGTAACCGTAAAAACGCTGGCTGCAGAGATACAGACTTCCGTAGATCGCCTGGTACAGCAATTTGCTGATGCCGGTATCCCGAAGTCTGCTGACGACTCTGTGTCCGCACAAGAGAAACAAACCTTACTGGCGCATTTGAACCGTGAAAACGGCTCAGCGCCGGATAAGTTGACATTGCAGCGTAAAACGCGCAGTACTCTCAATATTCCAGGTACCGGTGGAAAAAGCAAATCGGTACAAATCGAAGTCCGCAAGACACGCACCTTTGTGAAACGCGATCCGCAAGAGGCTGAACGCCTTGCCGCGGAAGAGCAGGCGCAGCGTGAAGCGGAAGAGCAAGCCCGTCGTGAGGCAGAAGAAGCTGCCAAACGCGAGGCGCAACAAAAAGCCGAACGTGAGGCCGCAGAACAAGCTAAGCGTGAAGCCGCTGATAAAGCGAAACGTGAAGCTGCGGAAAAAGACAAAGTGAGCAATCAACAGACCGACGATATGACTAAAACCGCCCAGGCCGAAAAAGCCCGCCGTGAAAATGAAGCCGCAGAACTGAAGCGTAAAGCGGAAGAAGAAGCACGTCGCAAGCTTGAAGAAGAAGCGCGCCGCGTAGCGGAAGAAGCTCGCCGTATGGCGGAAGAAAACGAGAAAAATGGTGTGAATAACGCTGAACCTGTCGAAGACACCAGTGATTATCACGTCACCACCTCTCAGCATGCTCGCCAGGCTGAAGACGAGAACGATCGTGAAGTTGAAGGCGGTCGTGGTCGTACTCGCAGCACTAAAGCAGCGCGTCCGGCGAAGAAAGGTAACAAACACGCTGAATCTAAAGCTGACCGTGAAGAAGCACGTGCAGCGGTTCGCGGCGGTAAAGGCGGTAAGCAGCGTAAAGGTTCCGCTCTGCAGCAGGGCTTCCAGAAGCCAGCTCAGGCCGTTAACCGTGACGTTGTGATCGGCGAAACCATCACCGTTGGCGATCTGGCGAACAAGATGGCGGTCAAAGGCTCTCAGGTCATCAAAGCAATGATGAAACTGGGCGCAATGGCGACCATCAACCAGGTCATCGACCAGGAAACCGCACAGCTGGTTGCCGAAGAGATGGGCCACAAAGTTATCCTGCGTCGTGAAAACGAGCTGGAAGAAGCAGTAATGAGCGACCGTGACACCGGCGCTGCGGCTGAACCGCGCGCACCGGTAGTGACCATCATGGGTCACGTTGACCACGGTAAAACGTCTCTGCTGGACTACATTCGTTCAACGAAAGTGGCCTCTGGCGAAGCGGGCGGCATTACTCAGCACATCGGTGCGTACCACGTTGAAACTGACAACGGTATGATCACCTTCCTGGACACCCCGGGTCACGCCGCGTTTACCTCCATGCGTGCTCGTGGTGCTCAGGCAACGGATATCGTTGTTCTGGTTGTTGCAGCAGACGACGGCGTGATGCCGCAGACTATCGAAGCTATCCAGCACGCGAAAGCGGCAGGTGTGCCGGTAGTTGTTGCAGTCAACAAAATCGATAAACCGGAAGCGGATCCAGATCGCGTTAAAAACGAACTGTCCCAGTACGGCATCATGCCGGAAGAGTGGGGCGGCGAGAGCCAGTTCGTTCACGTTTCTGCGAAAGCGGGTACCGGTATCGACGAACTGCTGGATGCTATCCTGCTGCAAGCCGAAGTACTGGAACTGAAAGCTGTGCGTAAAGGTATGGCGAGCGGTGCGGTTATCGAATCCTTCCTGGATAAAGGTCGTGGCCCGGTTGCTACCGTCCTGGTTCGCGAAGGTACCCTGAACAAGGGCGATATCGTTCTGTGTGGTTTCGAATACGGCCGCGTTCGTGCGATGCGTAACGAACTGGGTCAGGAAGTACTGGAAGCAGGTCCGTCCATTCCGGTGGAAATCCTCGGTCTGTCCGGTGTTCCGGCTGCGGGTGACGAAGTTACTGTTGTTCGTGACGAGAAGAAAGCGCGTGAAGTTGCACTGTACCGTCAGGGCAAATTCCGTGAAGTTAAACTGGCTCGTCAGCAGAAATCTAAACTTGAGAACATGTTCGCCAACATGACCGAAGGCGAAGTTCACGAAGTGAACATCGTGCTGAAGGCTGACGTACAGGGTTCTGTAGAAGCGATTTCCGACTCTTTACTGAAACTGTCTACCGACGAAGTAAAAGTGAAGATCATCGGTTCTGGCGTAGGTGGTATCACCGAAACCGACGCGACCCTGGCTGCGGCATCCAACGCGATTCTGGTTGGCTTCAACGTACGTGCTGATGCCTCTGCACGTAAAGTTATCGAATCAGAAAGCCTGGATCTGCGTTACTACTCCGTCATCTATCATCTGATCGACGAAGTGAAAGCAGCGATGAGCGGCATGCTGTCTCCGGAACTGAAACAGCAGATCATTGGTCTGGCTGAAGTTCGTGATGTGTTCAAATCACCGAAATTCGGCGCTATCGCAGGCTGTATGGTTACCGAAGGCACGATTAAACGTCACAACCCAATCCGCGTACTGCGCGACAACGTGGTTATCTATGAAGGCGAGCTGGAATCCCTGCGCCGCTTCAAAGATGACGTCAACGAAGTCCGTAACGGTATGGAATGTGGTATCGGCGTTAAGAACTACAACGACGTTCGCGTTGGCGATATGATCGAAGTGTTCGAGATCATCGAGATCAAACGTACAATTGCTTAAGGTTGTTCGGGTGTAGGCCGGATAAGGCGTTTACGCCGACATCCGGCAATGTAATGCCTGATGGCGCTACGCTTATCAGGCCTACAGCCTAATCACCGAATTATTTTCAAAAGGGGCTGAATGCCCCTTTTTTGTCTGGAGAATTTATTATGGCGAAAGAATTTGGTCGCCCGCAGCGTGTCGCGCAGGAGATGCAGAAAGAAATCGCACTCATCCTGCAACGCGAAATCAAAGACCCGCGTGTTGGCATGATGACCACCGTATCGGGTGTTGAGATGTCCCGTGATCTGGCATATGCCAAAGTATTCGTGACTTTCCTCAACGATCAGGACGAAGCTGCCGTGAAAAACGGCATTAAGGCACTGCAGGAAGCCTCTGGTTTTATCCGCTCTCTGCTGGGTAAAGCAATGCGTCTGCGTATCGTGCCTGAGCTGACCTTCTTCTACGACAACTCGTTGGTTGAAGGGATGCGCATGTCCAACCTGGTGACCAGCGTGGTGAAACATGACGATGAGCGTCGTGTGAACCCAGCGGACGACAGCAAGGAGGACTGATGAGTCGTCCTCGTCGTCGTGGTCGCGATATTCATGGTGTCCTGCTGCTGGATAAGCCGCAGGGCATGTCCAGCAATGACGTGCTGCAAAAAGTAAAGCGCATCTACAATGCCAACCGCGCGGGACATACCGGCGCGTTGGATCCGCTGGCGACAGGCATGCTGCCTATCTGCCTTGGTGAAGCGACAAAGTTTTCACAGTATTTGCTGGATTCTGACAAACGCTATCGCGTGGTTGCCCGTCTGGGCCAGCGTACTGACACTTCCGATGCCGATGGGCAGATCGTACAGGAGCGTCCGGTAACCTTCACCGCAGAACAACTGGCGAGCGCGCTGGAGACTTTCCGCGGCGATATCGAGCAGATTCCGTCGATGTATTCGGCGCTGAAGTATCAGGGTAAGAAGCTGTACGAATATGCGCGTCAGGGCATTGAAGTGCCGCGTGAAGCGCGCCCGATTACCGTCTATGAGCTGCTGTTTATCCGTCATGAAGGTAACGAACTGGAGCTGGAAGTTCACTGCTCCAAAGGCACCTATATTCGTACCATCGTTGACGATCTCGGTGAGAAGCTGGGCTGCGGCGCGCACGTAACGTATCTGCGTCGTCTGACGGTCAGCAAGTATCCGGTGGATCGTATGGTCACACTGGAACACCTGCGTGAGCTGGTTGAACAGGCAGAACAGCAGAACATTCCGGCGGCTCAGTTGCTTGATCCTTTGCTGATGCCAATGGACAGTCCGGCATCGGACTATCCTGTTGTTAATTTGCCTTTAACATCGTCGGTTTACTTTAAAAATGGTAATCCGGTACGGACGACAGGCGCCCCGCTGGAAGGGCTGGTACGCGTGACGGAAGGCGATGACGACAAGTTTATTGGCATGGGGGAGATGGACGATGAAGGTCGTGTCGCCCCCCGCCGCCTGGTGGTTGAGTATCCTGCATAGCGCTCTCTGTCTTGCGATAAAAGGGCGCTGCGAGTAGAATACTGCCGCTTAACGTCGCGTGAATTGTTTAACAATCCGCGTGGCGTATACACAAAATCATTCGAGCTGCATCAAGGCGGCAAGTCTGAGGATCCTCAGGAGCTTACTTAGGTAAGTGACTGAGGTGAGCGGACGCAGCCAACGCAGAGTCAGTTTGAAGGATAAAGTGTATACACTGGGATAGCTGAATTAGAGATCGGCATCCTTTCATTCTTATCACTTTGGAGTTTTAAAATGTCTCTAAGTACTGAAGCTACCGCTAAAATCGTTTCTGAGTTTGGTCGTGATGCAAACGACACCGGTTCTACCGATGTTCAGGTTGCTCTGTTGACTGCACAGATTAACCACCTGCAGGGCCACTTTGCAGAGCACAAAAAAGATCACCACAGCCGTCGTGGTCTGCTGCGCATGGTTTCTCAGCGTCGTAAACTGCTCGACTACCTGAAACGTAAAGATGTTGCACGTTACACCGCGCTGATCGAGCGTCTGGGCCTGCGTCGCTAATTCTTTCGAGTTTCAGAAAGAGGGGGCCTTCATGGCCCCTTTTTTCCAGCAGATGGCAGCAATTCGCTGGAAACTAATGTATTGTTGCTATGAATGATCTTCCGTTGCAGAGGTTCGCGCGGCTAATGAGAGGCTTTACTCATGCTTATGGGTTAGGGTTGTCATTAGTCGCGAGGATGCGCAGAAGATCGGGTATTAACGATGGCGCAAAAATGTGCCGTCAAAAAATAGAGAAAGGATATTATTTTGCTTAATCCGATCGTTCGTAAATTCCAGTACGGTCAGCATACCGTTACGCTGGAAACCGGCATGATGGCGCGTCAGGCGACTGCCGCTGTTATGGTTAGCATGGATGACACCGCGGTATTCGTTACCGTTGTTGGTCAGAAAAAAGCGAAACCAGGCCAGGACTTTTTCCCGCTGACCGTTAACTATCAGGAGCGTACCTACGCTGCTGGCCGTATCCCGGGTAGCTTCTTCCGTCGTGAAGGCCGTCCGAGCGAAGGCGAAACCCTGATCGCGCGTCTGATTGACCGCCCGGTTCGCCCGCTGTTCCCGGAAGGCTTCGTTAACGAAGTTCAGGTTATCGCGACCGTTGTTTCCGTTAACCCGCAGGTTAACCCGGACATCGTGGCAATGATTGGTGCATCTGCTGCGCTGACTCTGTCTGGTATCCCATTCAACGGCCCGATCGGTGCTGCACGTGTTGGTTACATCAATGACCAGTACGTACTGAACCCGACTCAGGACGAACTGAAAGAAAGCAAGCTGGACCTGGTTGTTGCAGGTACTGAAGCAGCTGTACTGATGGTTGAATCCGAAGCTGAACTGCTGAGCGAAGATCAGATGCTGGGCGCTGTTGTGTTCGGTCACGAACAGCAGCAGGTTGTGATTCAGGCGATCAACGAGCTGGCGAAAGAAGCTGGCAAACCGCGTTGGGACTGGCAGCCAGAAGCCGTCAACGAAGCGCTGAACGCACGCGTTGCCGCACTGGCAGAAGCTCGCCTGAGCGATGCTTACCGTATCACTGACAAACAAGAGCGTTATGCTCAGGTTGACGTGATCAAATCTGAAACCATCGCGACTCTGGTGGCTGAAGACGAAACCCTGGACGCTAACGAACTGGGTGAAATCCTGCACGCTATCGAGAAAAACGTTGTTCGTAGCCGCGTACTGGCAGGCGAGCCGCGCATCGATGGCCGTGAAAAAGACATGATCCGTGGCCTGGACGTGCGTACTGGCGTTCTGCCGCGTACCCACGGTTCCGCACTGTTCACCCGTGGCGAAACTCAGGCGCTGGTTACTGCGACCCTGGGCACCACTCGTGATGCGCAGAACCTCGACGAACTGATGGGCGAGCGTACTGACAACTTCCTGTTCCACTACAACTTCCCTCCGTACTGCGTAGGTGAAACCGGTATGGTCGGTTCTCCGAAGCGTCGTGAGATTGGTCACGGCCGTCTGGCGAAGCGTGGCGTACTGGCAGTAATGCCGGAACTGGATAAATTCCCGTACACCGTACGTGTGGTTTCTGAAATCACCGAATCTAACGGTTCTTCTTCCATGGCTTCCGTATGTGGTGCTTCCCTGGCGCTGATGGACGCAGGCGTGCCGATCAAAGCAGCCGTTGCGGGTATCGCGATGGGTCTGGTGAAAGAAGGCGACAACTTTGTTGTTCTGTCTGACATCCTGGGCGACGAAGACCACCTGGGCGATATGGACTTCAAAGTGGCGGGTTCCCGCGACGGTATCTCTGCACTGCAGATGGATATCAAAATTGAAGGTATCACCAAAGAAATCATGCAGGTTGCTCTGAACCAGGCTAAAGGTGCGCGTCTGCACATCCTGGGTGTGATGGAACAAGCGATCAACGCTCCGCGTGGCGATATTTCTCAGTTCGCTCCGCGTATCCACACTATCAAGATCAGCCCGGACAAGATCAAAGACGTTATCGGTAAAGGCGGTTCTGTTATCCGTGCTCTGACCGAAGAAACCGGCACCACCATTGAAATCGAAGATGATGGTACCGTGAAGATTGCTGCGACCGACGGTGAGAAAGCGAAATATGCTATCCGTCGTATCGAAGAGATCACCGCAGAGATCGAAGTAGGCCGTATCTACAATGGTAAAGTGACCCGTATCGTTGACTTTGGCGCATTCGTTGCCATTGGTGGCGGTAAAGAAGGTCTGGTACACATCTCTCAGATCGCTGACAAGCGCGTTGAGAAAGTGACCGACTACCTGCAGATGGGCCAGGAAGTACCGGTCAAAGTTCTGGAAGTTGATCGCCAGGGCCGTGTGCGTCTGAGCATTAAAGAAGCAACTGAGCAGTCTCAGCCTGCAGGCGAACCGGAAGCTCCGGCAAGCCAGGGCGAGTAAGGTTGCCATTGCCCTCCGTGAAAGCGGAGGGCCTTTAACCCGGCAGGATGCCTTGTTAGCAACCGGGGAACCTGGACGTTCATTCAATCGTTGTCTTCGGGAGTGGGAAATGAAGCCTTTTTTGCGCTGGTGTTTCGTTGCGACAGCACTCACGCTGGCTGGATGCAGTAATTCCGCCTGGCGAAAGAGTGAAGTCCTCGCAGTACCATTGCAACCGACTTTGCAGCAGGAAGTGATTCTGGCACGTATGGAACAAATTCTTGCCAGTCGGGCTTTAACCGATGACGAACGCGCACAGCTTTTATATGAGCGCGGAGTGTTGTATGATAGTCTCGGTCTGAGGGCATTGGCGCGAAATGATTTTTCACAAGCGCTGGCAATCCGACCAGATATGCCTGAAGTATTCAATTACTTAGGTATATATTTAACGCAGGCAGGCAATTTTGATGCTGCCTATGAAGCGTTTGATTCTGTACTTGAGCTTGATCCAACTTACAACTACGCGCACTTAAATCGCGGTATCGCATTGTATTACGGCGGTCGCGACAAGTTAGCGCAAGATGATCTGCTAGCGTTTTATCAAGACGATCCCAATGATCCTTTCCGTAGTCTGTGGCTTTATCTTGCCGAGCAGAAGCTCGATGAGAAGCAGGCTAAAGAAGCGTTGAAGCAACGCTTTGAGAAATCGGATAAAGAGCAATGGGGATGGAACATTGTCGAGTTCTACCTGGGCAACATTAGCGAAGCAACGCTGATGGAACGCCTGAAGGCGGACGCAACGGATAACACCTCGCTCGCTGAGCATCTCAGTGAAACCAACTTCTATTTAGGTAAGTACTACCTAAGTCTGGGGGATTTGGACAACGCTACGGCATTGTTCAAACTGGCGGTGGCTAACAACGTTCATAACTTTGTTGAGCACCGATACGCATTGTTGGAATTATCGCTCCTGGGCCAGGACCAAGATGACCTGGCAGAATCGGACCAGCAATAGCTGACGTACACATCAGCCCGTAATCTTTTTTGATTGCCATCACCTTCACGGGTGAGGGCGTTGTTGTTCGTTAATACACCTACTTTGAGCCGGTTCACACTTTTCAATGAAAATTGCAGATCAATTTCATGATGAGTTATGTAGACTGGCCGCCATTAATTTTGAGGCACACGTACTACATGGCTGAATTCGAAACCACTTTTGCAGATCTGGGCCTGAAGGCTCCTATCCTTGAAGCCCTTAACGATCTGGGTTACGAAAAACCATCTCCAATCCAGGCAGAGTGCATTCCGCATCTGCTGGGCGGCCGCGATGTTCTGGGTATGGCCCAGACAGGTAGCGGCAAAACTGCAGCGTTCTCTTTACCGCTGCTCAACAATCTTGATCCTGAGCTGAAGGCACCTCAGATTCTGGTGCTGGCACCGACCCGCGAACTGGCGGTTCAGGTAGCAGAAGCCATGACGGATTTCTCTAAACACATGCGCGGCGTGAACGTGGTTGCCCTGTACGGCGGTCAGCGTTATGACGTGCAATTACGTGCCCTGCGTCAGGGGCCACAGATCGTCGTCGGTACGCCGGGTCGTCTGCTGGATCACCTGAAGCGCGGTACTCTGGACCTTTCCAAACTGAGCGGTCTGGTACTGGACGAAGCTGACGAAATGCTGCGTATGGGCTTCATCGAAGACGTTGAAACCATCATGGCGCAGATCCCGGAAGGTCATCAGACCGCTCTGTTCTCTGCAACCATGCCGGAAGCGATTCGTCGTATTACCCGCCGCTTTATGAAAGAGCCGCAGGAAGTACGTATTCAGTCCAGCGTTACTACCCGTCCTGACATCAGCCAGAGCTACTGGACTGTGTGGGGCATGCGTAAAAATGAAGCGCTGGTGCGTTTCCTGGAAGCAGAAGACTTTGATGCGGCGATTATCTTCGTACGTACCAAAAATGCGACCCTGGAAGTAGCAGAAGCGCTGGAGCGTAGCGGTTATAGCAGCGCTGCACTGAACGGCGACATGAACCAGTCCCTGCGTGAGCAGACTCTGGAGCGTCTGAAAGATGGCCGTCTGGATATTCTGATTGCAACCGACGTTGCGGCCCGTGGCCTGGACGTTGAGCGTATCAGTCTGGTTGTTAACTACGACATCCCGATGGATTCCGAGTCTTACGTTCACCGTATCGGCCGTACCGGTCGTGCGGGTCGTGCGGGTCGTGCGCTGCTGTTCGTTGAGAACCGCGAGCGTCGTCTGCTGCGTAACATCGAACGCACCATGAAGCTGACTATTCCGGAAGTAGAACTGCCGAACGCAGATCTGCTGGGCAAACGCCGTCTGGAAAAATTCGCCGCTAAAGTACAGCAGCAGCTGGAAAGCAGCGATCTGGATCAGTACCGTGCTCTGCTGGCGAAAATGCAGCCGGAAGAAGAACTGGATATCGAAACGCTGGCAGCTGCACTGCTGAAAATGGCTCAGGGCGAACGTCCTCTGATCCTGCCGCCAGATGCGCCGATGCGTCCGAAACGCGAATTCCGCGACCGTGATGACCGTGGTTCGCGTGACCGTAACGATCGTGGCCCTCGTGACCGTAATGACCGTGGTGGTGAAGACCGTCCGCGTCGTGAACGTCGTGACGTTGGTGACATGCAGCTGTACCGCATTGAAGTGGGCCGTGATGACGGTGTTGAAGTTCGTCATATCGTTGGTGCGATTGCTAACGAAGGTGATATCAGCAGCCGTTACATCGGTAACATCAAGCTGTTTGCTTCCCACTCCACCATCGAACTGCCGAAAGGTATGCCGGGCGACGTGCTGCAGCACTTTACCCGTACTCGCATCCTGAACAAGCCGATGAACATGCAGCTGGTTGGCGATGCAGTTCCGCACACCGGTGGTGAGCGTCGTGGCGGTGGTCGTTTCAGCGGTGAGCGTCGTGAAGGCGGTCGCGGTGAAGGTCGTAACTTTAGCGGCGAACGTCGTGAAGGCGGTCGTGGCGATGGCCGTCGTTTCAGCGGCGAACGTCGTGAAGGCAACCGCGGTCCGCGTCGTGACGATTCTTCTGCTCCGCGTCGTGATGACTCTGCTGGTCGTCGTCGTTTCGGCGGTGATGCATAAGCCTTTTAGCTTTATAGCTGTAAAGTAAAATATACGGCCCCGATCTCAACAATCGGGGCTTTTTTTATTTCAATTGTACTCGTGTACTGGTACAGTGCAGCACATTGAGATGTAGTCACAATATAAATGACTGGAGAGATGGCTAAATGGCAACACTAACCACCACCCAAACGTCACCTTCGCTGCTCGGCGGCGTGGTGATCATCGGCGGCACCATTATTGGCGCGGGGATGTTTTCTCTGCCAGTGGTCATGTCCGGGGCGTGGTTCTTCTGGTCAATGGCGGCGCTGATCTTTACCTGGTTCTGCATGCTGCACTCCGGGCTGATGATCCTTGAAGCTAACCTCAATTACCGCATTGGCTCCAGTTTCGACACCATTACCAAAGATCTGCTGGGCAAAGGCTGGAACGTGGTGAACGGCATCTCGATTGCTTTCGTTCTCTATATTCTGACCTACGCGTATATCTCGGCGAGCGGGTCGATCCTGCATCACACCTTCTCCGAGATGTCGTTGAACGTTCCGGCGCGTGCGGCAGGTCTTGGCTTTGCGTTACTGGTGGCGTTTGTGGTGTGGTTAAGTACCAAAGCGGTGAGCCGCATGACGGCAATTGTGCTGGGCGCGAAGGTGATTACCTTTTTCCTGACCTTCGGCAGCTTATTGGGACACGTTCAGCCCACAACGTTGTTTAACGTGGCGGAAAGCAATGCTTCGTATACGCCGTACCTGCTGATGACGCTGCCGTTCTGTCTGGCCTCATTCGGCTATCACGGCAACGTCCCGAGCCTGATGAAGTACTACGGTAAAGATCCGAAGACCATCGTTAAGTGTCTGGTGTACGGCACGCTGCTGGCGCTGGTGCTGTATACCGTATGGTTGCTGGGGACGATGGGTAACATTCCGCGTCCGGAGTTTATCGGTATTGCGCAGCAGGGCGGTAACATAGATGTGCTGGTACAGGCGCTGAGCGGTGTACTAAACAGCCGCAGTCTGGATCTGCTGCTGGTGGTGTTCTCCAACTTTGCGGTGGCGAGTTCATTCCTCGGCGTTACGCTCGGTCTGTTTGACTATCTGGCGGATCTGTTTGGCTTTGATGACTCGGCAATGGGACGTTTCAAAACGGCATTGCTGACGTTTGTCCCACCAATTATCGGTGGCTTGCTGTGGCCGAACGGTTTCCTGTACGCCATTGGCTATGCAGGACTCGCGGCAACCATCTGGGCCGCCATTGTTCCGGCACTGCTGGCACGTAAATCCCGCGAGCGTTTCGGTAGCCCGAAATTCCGTGTATGGGGCGGTAAGCCGATGATTGCGCTGATCCTGGTATTCGGTATCGGCAACGCGGTTATCCATATTCTCTCGAGCGTGAATCTGTTGCCTGTTTATCAGTAACTTTGTTGTGCCGGATGGCGGCTACGCCTTATCCGGCCTACAGGGTCAAGTAGGCCCGGTAAGCGAAGCGCCACCGGGCAAAGCAACGCACTACCCCAATAATTCCTGCTTCACATCCATCGCCAAATCAAACGAATGTAGGCGTGCCTGATGATCAAAAATCTGACCGTTAACCATAATCTCATCAGCTTGGGTTTCACGCAAAATGGCGTCGAGACCATGCCGCACTTTTGCCTTATCACCGACCAGCGACATGCTCAGCGCCTGTTGTACGCCGTACTGCTCAGAAGCGGACCACAGCTGATGCATATTCTCTACCGGCGGCGGTAGCTGGCCGGTTTCGCCACGACGCAGCTTCATAAATGCCTGCTGCATGGAGGTGAAAAGAAACTCGGCGTCGCGATTGCTGTCGGCGGCAATAATGTTGATGCACACCATCGCATACGGTTTTGCCAGCCGCGCCGAGGGTTTGAACTGGGTACGATACAAATGCAGCGCCTGATGCAGCATATCCGGGGCAAAGTGCGAGGCGAAGGCAAACGGCAGACCAAGCTGGGCCGCCAGTTGTGCGCTGTACAGGCTGGAGCCTAATAACCAGACCGGGATCTGCTCGCCGTAGCCGGGAACCGGGCGTACATGGGGATTAGGATCGCGGGCGTCGAACCAGTCCACCAGTTCAGCGACGTCGCGTGGGAAGTTATCGATATCACCGCTCATATGGCGGCGCAGTGCGCGCATGGTTGGTTGATCGCTGCCCGGTGCGCGACCAAGCCCGAGATCGATTCGTCCCGGATATAGCGTGTTCAGGGTACCGAACTGCTCGGCGATCACCAGCGGCGAATGGTTAGGCAACATCACGCCGCCAGACCCGAGATGCAGCGTGGTGGTATTGGCAGCCAGATAACCAATCAGCACTGAGGTTGCTGCGCTGGCGATGCCGGTCATGTTGTGATGTTCCGCCAGCCAGTAGCGGTGGTAGCCGCGTTTTTCGGCCAGTTGAGCGAGATCAAGCGAGTGTGTGAAGGCCTCTTTTGCCGAGGATCCTTCAGGGATCGGCGCCAGATCCAGCACCGAGAACGGAATAGTTTTGTCAGTCATAACGGCTCACTTTGTTACCGGTTAATCTTTTAATACTGCATTAAAGATTAGCGAATGTTGTTAACAAAGTGAGCTTTATACGGCGGGCACCGAATATAACATGCCCGATGGCGCTGCGCTTATCGGGCCTACGGGATCGCTATTTGTAGGCCCGATAAGGCATTTATGCCGCATCCGGCTAGGCCTGCAGCTCCAGTCCAGCCAGTCGCTTCCAGTAGCCGTTACAGTCACTGTGGGCGGCAAGCGGTAATGGAGCACTGCCATTTTCATTGGCGCGGAAGGCGTCGAGCATGGCGAATGTTTCAGTGCCTGAAGGGGACAGACGCACAATATCAACTAGCCCCTGCATCGATGTCAGTTCGTTGCCGAGGTTGTAAACATAGCCGCTCATGGTCTGGATCCCGTTGAGGACAAAGACCTGCTGATTCTCCTGCGACAGCACATCGCGCCCGTTCGGATATTTGATGCAGCAGGTTTCACACTCGTCTTTTGGACGGTCTTCAGAGCGCGCGGTAAAGCAGCGGGCAGAGTACGCCAGCGGCAGATGCCCGTAGCTCAGCACCTCAACTTCAAACTGATTGCGAATACCCAGCTCATCACACTGGTTGAGCAGGTTTGCCAGCCAGTCGCGGGAAAGCTCTACCGGTATACACCAGCGCACCATGCCTTGTTTGAGCAGGATACGCAGGGTAACCGCGTTGTAGCAGTTGAGCGCATGCCCGGCGACAAACGGCAGCTTACGCTCGGCGCACATGTTTACTACGCCGAGATCGCTGGCTTCCAGCAGAAAGTCACCGTTTTCGACATAGCGCTTCAGCTCTCCCAGTTCAGAAGAGGCCTGCACCAGCGCCAGTGTTGACAGCACAACCTGTTTACCGCTGCCAGCGAGCGATTTCGCCATATCGAGCCAGTCGCCCACTTTGGTGGCGCGGCGTTTACTGCATACCGCTTCGCCAAGATAGATAACGTCGGCCTGGCTTACGGCAGCCTGCTGATAAAAATCTTCCAGCGTTTCTTTCGGCCAGTACCACAGCACCGGCCCTAAGGAATATTTCATTGCTTCTCTCACTGCCATTTACGGTGATACGCGCCAAGCGTGGTCTGCGTGCCTTCGGACATAGAACCGAGCGTTTCCATCCACGCGGCCTGCGGGACGTAGTTTTGCGGGTCGGCCATACAGCGGTCGATCGCCTGACGCCACACTTTCGCCACCTGACTGACATAGGCCGGGCTGCGCTGACGACCTTCGATTTTCACCGAGGCAATATTGGCTGCCAGTAGTTCCGGCAGCAGCTCCAGCGTGTTCAGGCTGGTGGGTTCTTCCAGCGCATGGTAACGCTCGCCGTCAACCAGATAGCGGCCTTTGCATAGCGTCGGATAACCGGCGTTTTCCCCGTCCTGATAGCGGTCGATCAGCACTTCATTAAGACGGGATTCCAGCCCTTGTTGGGTCTGTTGCCAGCGGACAAAACGGGCAGGCGAGCAGGCACCAACCGTATTAGGAGACTCACCCGTCAGATAGGACGAAAGATAGCAACGGCCTTCCGCCATAATGCACAGGCTACCGAAGGCGAACACTTCCAGGGGAACTGGCGTGACGCGAGCGAGCTGCTTCACCTGATGAATAGACAGCACGCGCGGCAGCACCACGCGGGCGACGTCAAAATTGCGATGATAGAAATTAATTGCCTCTTCATTGGTTGCAGATGCCTGAACAGAGACATGGCGCTCAATATGCGGGTAGCGCTCTGCGGCATACTCAAGCATGGCGAGGTCGGCAAGGATCAGCGCGTCTGCACCCAGTTGCGCAGCCATATCAACGGCACGTTGCCAGCGCGCGTAACCATCCGGGTGCGCAAAGGTGTTAATCGCAATGTGCAGCTTACGGCGGTGCTGATGGACAAAACTCACCGCTTCCTGCAATTTTTTCTCGGTAAAATTAAGGCCGGCGAAATGACGGGCGTTGGTATCATCTTTCAGCCCGATGTAGACAGCATCAGCGCCGTTCTCGATGGCCGCCTTAAGCGCCGGTAGGTTTCCGGCAGGGCAGAGCAGCTCCATAATTTATCCTGAACGTTGCGCCGTGATGGGCGCAGAAATGTTAACGAATGGGGATTTTAGTTAACCTTGCTGAGACAATTTTTGATTTGAGGCAGTTAAAGTCGTATTGGTGACACCAATAAAGAGGTAACAATTTCGCATCGAATTGTTGATTTATGCCGCTATGTCGTTTATTTGATATGGCAAAATAGCAGGACTATTGAAACAGGGAGTAAAGCTCGTGTTGGATAAACTGCGTTCACGCTTAGTACAATTTGGTCCTTCTCTGATGAGTGTACCAGTTAAACTGACGCCCTTTGCGCTGAAGCGCCAGGTTCTGGAGCAGGTCCTGAGCTGGCAGTTTAGTCAGGCGCTGGCCGATGGGGAGCTGGAGTTTCTCGAAGGTCGCTGGCTGAGCATTCATGTGCGTGACATTGACCTCAAATGGTATACCTCTGTTGAGAACGATAAACTTATCGTCAGCCAGAATGCAGATGCGGATGTGAGTTTTAGCGCCGATGCCAGCGATCTGCTGATGATCGTGGCCCGCAAGCAGGATCCGGATACGCTTTTCTTCCAGCGTCGTCTGGTGATTGAAGGTGATACAGAATTAGGGCTATACGTAAAAAATCTGATGGATGCCATCGAACTGGAGCAGATGCCTAAAGCGTTGCGCGTCATGCTGATGCAGTTGGCGGATTTTGTTGAGGCGGGGATGAAAACGTCGCCAGAAACCAAACAGACCTCGGTAGGTGAGCCATGCTGATTCGAGTTGAAATTCCCATTGATGCCCCTGGTATTGATGCTCTGCTGCGCCGTTCATTTGAGAGCGATGCGGAAGCGAAATTAGTGCACGACCTGCGTGAAGATGGTTTCTTAACGCTGGGTCTGGTTGCTACCGATGACGAAGGTCAGGTAGTGGGTTACGTCGCGTTCAGCCCAGTCGATGTTCAGGGTGAAGATCTGCAATGGGTCGGCATGGCGCCGCTCGCGGTGGATGAAAATTACCGGGGGCAGGGCCTGGCGCGTCAGCTGGTCTATGAAGGACTCGATTCACTGAACGAGTTTGGCTACGCCGCGGTGGTTACGCTGGGTGATCCGGCCCTGTACAGCCGCTTTGGCTTTGAGCTGGCGGCCCATCATGACCTGCGTTGCCGCTGGCCGGGCACCGAAAGCGCGTTCCAGGTTCATCGCCTGGCGGACGATGCGCTGGATGGCGTGACGGGACTTGTGGAATACCACGACCACTTCAATCGCTTTTAAGCTTCCGGGGTTTGCAGGCTGCTTAATAGCGCCGCAAACCCTTCGCCTTCGACAAGGCGCTCTTTCTGCCGCTTGGTGAGCTGTTTAACGCGATACTCTATGCGCAGGGCCAGCGAACGGTCGCCGACCTGCGCCGCAAATGCCAACGTGAGTTCCCCCTTTCCGCGTAGCGCCTTCGCGCCTTTCCCATTTTGATGCTGCTTATAGCGGCGCTGCACATCGGTGGTTATTCCGGTGTATAAGGCGTTGTCTGCGGTACGGATCAGGTACAGATACCAGGGTGTCATTGTTACCATCGACGTGATAATTTTCAGGCCTACAGTATAAAAGAGAATAGAAATGGAAACACTGACTGCGGTGTCTCGCTGGCTGGCAAAACAGCACGTCGTGACCTGGTGCGTACACCATGAAGGTGAATTATGGTGCGCCAATGCGTTTTACCTGTTTGATGCGCAGAAGATGGTGTTCTATGTGCTGACCGAAGAGAAAACGCGGCATGCACAGATGTCTGGACCACGCGCGCCGATTGCCGGTACAGTAAACGGTCAGCCTAAAACCGTCGCCCTGATTCGTGGCGTACAGTTTAAAGGGGAAATCCGGCGTCTTGAAGGGCAGGAGAGCGAAGACGCGCGTAAAGCCTACAACCGCCGTTTCCCCGTCGCCAGAATGCTGCCAGCGCCCGTATGGGAGATTCGACTGGATGAAGTTAAATTTACGGACAACACGCTGGGCTTCGGTAAAAAGATGCACTGGCTGCGTGATCTATAGTTAGAAGAGTGATTGAAGACCCTGGGAAGATAAGCGATGAGTCAGGTGTTAATAACGGGAGCCACGGGGCTGGTGGGCGGACATTTGCTGCGTATGCTGCTCAATGAACCCCGGGTCAATGCCATCACGGCACCAACGCGTCGACCGCTGGCAGATACGGTTGGTATCTATAACCCCCATGATCCGCAGCTAACCGATGCTTTGGCACAGGTCACCGATCCGGTCGATATTGTCTTTTGTTGTTTGGGGACAACCCGGCGTGAAGCGGGCAGCAAAGAGGCGTTTATCCATGCTGACTACACGCTGGTGGTAGATACGGCCCTGACGGGACGTAGGTTAGGTGCCCAGCATATGCTGGTGGTGAGTTCGATGGGCGCCAATGCGAATTCACCGTTTTTTTATAATCGGGTGAAAGGTGAAATGGAGCAGGCGCTGATCGCGCAGAATTGGCCACGGCTGACGATTGTCCGGCCTTCAATGCTACTGGGTGATAGGGACAAACAGCGGACGAATGAGATGTTTTTAGCGCCGTTGTTCAGGTTGCTGCCGGGTAACTGGAAGTCGATTGAAGCGCGCGATGTTGCGCGGGCAATGCTGGCAGAAGCGCTGGCACCTGGGCATGACGGGGTTTCGATCCTCACCTCTTCCGAGCTACGCGAAAGGGCTAAATAAAAAATGCCGAATGGCGCTGACGCTTATCCGGCCTACAAACGATTACGTTCTGTAGGCCGGATAAGATGCCATCTACAGGCGTGTTACTTAATAAACGTAAAGGCTGTCGTGACGCGTTTCACGCCGCTTACCCGGCTGGCGATATCCGCCGCCGCCTTCGCTTCACGCTCGGTCACCAGACCTAACAGGAACACTTCCCCGTTCTCAGTCGTTACTTTCACGTTAGAGGATTTCACCTGATCGCTGGTCAGTAACTGGGAACGTACTTTGGTGGTTATCCAGGTATCGTTGGACGCATCGCCCAGACCGATTGGCTGGCCCTGACGGATCTCATTAAAGACCTCAGTCGTACCTTCTACGCCCATCGCAATCTGTTTTGCTCGCGCAGACAGTTCGCTATTCGGCGACTGGCCGACCAGCAGCACTTTACCCTGATATGCGCTCACGTTGATTCGCGCTTCTTTCTTGATCTGGGCATCTTTCGACAACGCCGTATTGACGCGTAATTCCAGGGTACTGTCATCAACCTGGGTGCCGACACTACGAGGATCCGTCGCGGCTTTAGTCCCGACAGCTGCAGTTCCAACAACGGCGGCAGCGACACAGCCTTGCAGCAGCAGTGCAGCGATAATCACAGCAAGCGGCGAAAATGCCTTCATGTGTACTCCTTAATCATCCTGGTGAGGGAAAAGCGTGTTATCGATAAGATCGCAAAGGCAGTTGACCGTCAGCATGTGCATTTCCTGAACGCGGGCGCTGTGGTGTGAGGGAATACGGATTTCAACATCCTGTGGCCCCAGTAATCCGGCCAGTTCCCCTCCGTCATACCCGGTCAGCGCGACGATTGTCATGTCGCGTGTCACGGCGGCTTCAACGGCTTTTACGATATCGCGGCTATTACCACGCGTAGAGATTGCCAGCAGAACATCACCTGCATGTCCCAGCGCACGGACTTGTTTTGCATAAACTTCGTCGTGCAGGCGATCGTTGGCAATCGCAGTTAAGACCACATTATCAGTATTTAGTGCAATCGCAGGTAAACTTGGGCGTTCTGTTTCAAAACGATTGATCATGCTGGCAGCAAAATGCTGTGCGTTGGCAGCGGACGTCCCATTACCACAACAGAGAATTTTGTTGCCATTGAGCAGGGACTGAACCAGCGTCATGGCGGCACGGGAGATTGCATCTGGAAGTGCTTCAGCCGCAGCTATCTGAGTTTGAATGCTTTCTGTAAAGCAGACTTTAATTCTATCTAACACGCTAATCCTTAAGAACCAGGCTCTGAATCTTCAACTATGAGCGGTCGTTGAACGCGTCCTTAAACCACTCAACATCATTTCCGGTGAAGGCTAACACATCGAACCGGCAATCCACAGTATCAAAACTCCCATTGTGGCGCGCAAGCCACAAGCGGGCGGTCTGTAATAATTTGTGTTGTTTGCTCCGGGTCACACTCGCCGCCGCACCGCCGAACTGTGCTGAGCGTCGGTAGCGAACCTCAACAAATACGGTGGTGTTGCCTTCACGCATTATCAGGTCGATTTCGCCACCACGTTCACGCACGTTGGCGGCGATAAAATGCAGTCCCTTGCTCAGCAGCCAGTCACGCGCGATGGATTCCCACGCGTCACCGGTCTGTTTACTCGTTAACTGGCGGGGACGACTTGTCCTTGCTGGTATTTGAGCCATGATAACTTCCTGTTAATCACACAATCCTGCGTTGCGGTTAAGGCCCCGGTATTGCCGTTAATTTCGAAACCCTGCACCTGACGCATTTGCGAGAAGTGGTTGGCAAGGGACCAGGCATCGACACCCATGGCATACATACGCGCCAGCGAGTAGTCGTTACGAACCGCGCCAAGCGCCTGCTGCATAAGAGGCGCATTAGCGCCTGCCAGCATCGGAATTTCGCTGTACTGCAAACCTTCCATCTCCAGACGGAAATCCGGGCCGGCAGTGCCCTGCGCACTACGAGAGCTGGCGTACAGCGTTGCTCCGCTCTGGCTGCCGTTGCGCATGGCGATCATCGGCTTAATAAATGCAATTTCTTCCGGCGTCGCCAGAATATACACGGCATCAACACGACCGCTGCCGCCGGTGATTTGCGCATCGGTAGGTGCTGCCGGGATGGTCAGACCGCCAATCGTCACGCCGGGTTGGGCTGGCACAGAGGAGGCCACCGGGCTGCCTGTCAGGGAAATCCCCGAGCCGCCGTTGACGCCCATTTTAAGTTCAGCGGTGGAGCCGAACTTCTGCTGCAATACCACGCCGCCACCCAGTTTTTGCCATTCCTGTGCAAAGGCGTTGGCAACGCGATCGCCTAATGAACTCCGTGGAATCAACAACAGCGGCGTCTGTTTTCCCTGATCGCGGATGTGGCGTGCGGCGTCGCGCGCTTCATCTTCTGGCGACAGGGCGAAGTAGCAGACGTTCGGCAGATTTTTCACCGACTCCGGCTGGTTAAGCGCCAGGACGTTCAATGGCGTGTTGCTTTTCATCAGCTCTTCAACATTGTTCTTCAACAGTGGGCCAACCACGATGCTGGCGCCATCCTGCTGAACCTGAGTCAGGATCTGGTTCAGCGGCTGTGATGAAGTGTCGTAGATTTTCAGCTCAGCGGATGGATTCGCCGGTGCGCTGGCGGTTGTTGGCTGAGCGGGTGCTGCGGGCTGCACAGCAGGTGTTTCTGGCTGAGCCGGCGTCTCGTTGGTCAGATCGCTTACTGACGCCTGAGACGGGCTGGCAACGCCGTCAGTCGTTTGCGGCTGTTCTGTGGTGGTCGCGGCAGCTGGAACTGTGGCAGGTGCGACAGCAACAGGGGCTGCAACAGGTTGAGTGCCCATGTTTTTCGCAGCTTCAAAGCCTTGCTGAATAGTACGGCCAAATACAGCGGCCTGACCGTTCAGTGGTAACAGCAGGGCGATTTTGCTGGTGGAGGCGGGCTTAAAGCTCTGCACGTTAACCAACTGTGTTGGTAACAGTTTTGCTCCTGGGTTTTGCGGATAACGTTTCTGCCAGTCCGCAATACCAGCTTTCATCATGTCCGGATCGTTACGGTTATCGAACCAGACGCGCTGGAGATCCAGCCAGCCTTGCAGCACGTTTTCATCAGCATTGATGACCAGCGCTTGCGCTTGCTCCTGGGTCATGGACGACAGCGCCTGCCAGGTGGCGTCCATATTTTTCTGCTTAGCATTCGCGGCCAGCAGCGGTTCCTGCGCGATCAGGGCGCGCAGCAGCGTCAGAGACGGGCGACCCTGGTTGACGTCGATTTGCGCCTGCCAGTAGCGTGCCTGTTGGTTTTGATCGAAATCGGCGGGAGTTAACTTATCCAGCAGGGCCTGTGCGCCAGCGACATCTTTCTGCGCGAGCTTAATCTCGACGGCCAGCAGTGACTGCTCACGACGCTGGTTATCGCTTAGCTTCTGCGGTAGCTGGTTAAACAGTTCGATAGCCTGCTGGCTCTTGCCTTCTTTCAGCAGTGCACGAATGGCGAGTAATTGCCAGTTGGTCTTGCTATCATCTGAGCTTTGCTGCATTTGTTGCAGATAAAAGCCGGAATCAGCCTGCGCAGTGCCCTGCATATGGGCTGCACTCTGGTCTGGCGCCTGGGTGCCACAGCCTGCGAAAATCAGTGCTGCCAGAATGACTGGTAGCGCGCGTGCGGCTTTCAAACGAGAAAATGTTGAGGGTACCATACTGTATCCAGTGATATTTTTTTACTCAATGCTCAATATTAAATCGGCAATACGGACGACACAATGAAACAACACGAATCGGCGGATAATTCTCAAGGCCAACTCTTTATTGTACCTACTCCTATAGGAAATTTGGCTGATATTACCCAACGAGCGCTCGAAGTTTTACAAGCCGTTGATTTGATTGCCGCTGAAGACACTCGTCATACAGGATTATTGTTACAACACTTCGCGATTAACGCGCGTCTGTTCGCGCTACATGACCACAACGAGCAGCAAAAGGCTGAAACGCTGGTCGCGAAGCTCAAAGAAGGACAAAACATTGCGCTGGTTTCCGATGCCGGAACGCCGCTGATTAACGATCCTGGCTACCATCTGGTGCGTACCTGTCGTGAAGCAGGGATCCGCGTTGTTCCCCTGCCTGGTCCTTGTGCGGCGATTGCTGCCCTGAGCGCTGCAGGCCTGCCTTCAGACCGTTTTTGCTATGAAGGATTTCTGCCTGCCAAATCGAAAGGGCGTCGTGATGCGATGAAAGCCATTGAGGCCGAGCCGCGTACGCTTATTTTTTATGAATCTACCCACCGCTTGCTGGATAGCCTGGAAGACATGGTTGCTGTGTGGGGCGAATCCCGCTACGTGGTGCTGGCGCGCGAGCTGACCAAAACCTGGGAAACTATTCACGGTGCACCGGTTGGTGAACTGCTGGCGTGGGTCAAGGAAGATGAAAACCGTCGCAAAGGCGAAATGGTGCTGATTGTTGAAGGGCATAAAGCGCAGGAAGACGATCTTCCTGCCGATGCGCTGCGTACATTGGCCTTATTGCAGGCAGAACTGCCGCTGAAAAAGGCCGCCGCGCTGGCTGCTGAAATCCATGGCGTGAAAAAGAATGCGTTGTATAAGCACGCGCTGGAACAGCAGGGAGAGTAAGCCCGATTGCTGATGGCCAAACCGACAAGGGTATGGCCATTAGCTAACACAGTGCTTAAGACTGAGCGGCAGTTTCACTGATTAATAAGCGGTTTGCTGACCCGCATACAGTGATTTTGCTACGCACCACTTCTTTCATCGCATCCATACCGACCCGCATGTAATAGCGGGGATCGTTGCCCTGCGGATTCTCCGCAAACCACGCTTTGACCGCATCGGCAAAAGCGATTTTCAGTTCGGTCGCGACGTTAACTTTGCAAACGCCAAGCTCGATCGTGCGGCGGACGTATTCGTCAGGGACATCACTTGCGCCATGCAGCACCAGCGGAACGTCGACTACCTCACGAATTTCACCCAGCCGCTGAAAATCGATTTTGGGCGTTTTGGTGTACAAACCGTGTGCTGTGCCGATGGCAACAGCAAGGCTATCTACGCCAGTACGCTCAACAAACCGTTTAGCTTCTTGTGGATCGGTGAGGAAGGCGCTTTCTGCATCCACACTCATATCATCTTCTACGCCACCGAGGCGACCCAGCTCAGCTTCCACGCTGCAATCTTTGGCATGGCAAAAATCCACAACGGATTTCACCAGCTTCACGTTTTCTTCAAACGGAAAGTGGCTGCCGTCAATCATTGCGCTGCGCACTCCTGCATTCACTTTACGACGAATGTCGTCCAGCGACTCATGGTGATCGAGGTGCAGCGCCAGCGGTATACCGTAGCTGGTGGAATAAGCGCTGCACAGCGCGTAGATCTCTTCCAGCGCGATATGCTTAAAGGTACCCGGCGTTCCTGCCAGGATCACCGGCGATTGCATTTCATTGCACACTTCAAGGATCGCCTGGATCGTTTCGGCGTTATGAATGTTAAAGGCGGGTACGGCATAGCCCTTTTTTTGGGCATCCAGCAGGAGGTATTTCGTGGAAATAATGCTCATAAAACGATCCTTTTAGGCGTTCCAGGGATGAATAACAACGCCCTGTACAACGCGGTTCACAGTGCCGCTGGCAGAAGGCGTATCCGGTGTATTGCCGATATTGATGGATTGCGTTAAAGCAAAAACCTGGGCGTAGATCAGGAAGCAGAACGCCAATTCCATATCGATGAAAGAGCGTGCTGGCGGCAGCAGAATATGTGGGCCTGCTTCAATCACCTCATGGGTTTGTGCGGCAATCGCGACAACCCGCAATGCCTGCCGATCGCGGCGTAACTCTGCCAGCAGATCGAGATCGTATTGACGTGTATACGGATGGCTGGAAACAAAGACCACTACCAGCGTTTCGTTATCAACCAGTGACTTTGGACCGTGACGAAAGCCTGTCGGGGAGTCATAGAATGCGGCCAGTTTGCCTGCAGTCAGCTCCAGGACTTTCAGTGCCGATTCCCGCGCTGCTCCCTGTAATCCACCGCTACCGAGGTAAACGATCCGTTTCCAGGGTTCATTGCCAAATACACCGTCGCTGAAATCGCCCAGCGAAGTCAGAATCGTCTGGCACCGATCGGCCACGTCACGGAAGGTCTGGCTGTTGATTTTCTCTGGGGCAAATACTGCCAGGCAGCTGGCCATCATGGTGGTAATGCTGCTGGTCATCGCGAAGCCACGGTCATGTGTCTCTGCGGGCATTAACAGAGCAAAGGCATTGTCGCTTGCAACTGCGTTTTGATAGAGGCTACCTGCTTCGTTGCAAGTGATCGGCATGTGATAACACTCAGGCACAAACTGATTAGCCAGTTCCACTGCCGCAACGCTTTCAGGGCTGTTACCTGAGCGAGCGAAAGAAATGAGCAGCAGCGGATGTGCGGGATTCAGGTAATCCATCGGATTGGTGACCAGATCGGTGGTCGGCACAGCGCTGATGTTTTTACCGGTATAGCTTGCCAGCCAGGGGGCGATGATGTCGCCAATGAATGCTGATGTTCCAGCCCCGGTCAGTATGATCCGCAGATCGTTTTTGCGCAGTAATGGTGCGAGAAAGCTGTCAATGGCAGATCGAATGTTGTCGATATTCGTAAGGGAACGGATCCAACTGGCAGGTTGTTGACGGATCTCTTCTTCGGTCCAGGTGCCCGTTACCGCGGTAACAGGGGTATAGGTTTCTGGCATAACTTAAGTCCTTAGTCTTGTAAATTCCACATAAGACGCTGGCGAGAATGTCGCTATCTTTCGTTTCGTTTCACTTGTTCATCTTGTCGATTGATTAAAATCTATAGGAAAGAAATCGAAAGAGCAATAATCCAAAAGGAAATAAAACGAAATTTGTGATCGTGAGAACGAAAGGTGTGGCTATCTTATTGATCTATAAGAAGTAGGCTTGTTGTAGGATGGTTAGGTATTTACTCAAGCGAAAGGAAAAGAAAGGCCTTGCGATCGAAGACCGCAGGCCAACACGAGACAAAATGAAAGGTCAAAGGGGGAGAGCCTGACCCTGAATCCAGATCTGTTGTAAATGTAGCCCGCTATTGAGCGCGATCGCGTCTGCACGTTTTCCCACTGCTAACGATCCCAGTTGGCGATCGATACCCAACAGACGTGCGGGGTGGAGAGAGGCCATATGAATTGCCTCTTCTGCCGTTATCCCGGTGAGCTCGACCATATTACGTACGGCTGCGTCAACCGAGAGCGTGCTACCAGCCAGGCCACCGGAAGCGGTACGCACAATACCACTGTGCATTTCCACCTCCTCACCGCAGAGTGTATAGCGTCCGTCTGGCATTCCTGCAGCCTGCATGGCATCGGTGATCAGCACCAGCCTGTCTTTGGCGCAACAGCAGCAGAGTTTCATGGCTGCCGGGTGGACATGGTGTCCGTCAGCGATAAGTTCCAGCCAGGCGCGAGGGTCGGTTAACCCTGCGCCAACCATTCCTGGCTCCCGATGATGTAAGCCGGTCATACCGTTGTAGCAGTGAACCAGTCCGTCAGCGCCGGCGTCAAAGGCTGCGCGGGTTTGTTCCCAGGTAGCTGCGCTGTGTCCCAGCATCACCCGTACGTTGCGCTGCTTCAGATGTTCGATGGCCTGCAATGCACCGGGTTTTTCTGGTGCCAGCGCAACGACGCGCAATGTTTGCTGGGAAATCGCAATCAGTTCATCCAGTTCACTGAGTTCCAGTTCTCTGAAAAGCTCAGGCGGGTGCGCCCCTTTGTTCTGCGGCGTAAAGTACGGGCCTTCAAGATAACTGCCCAGCACCTGTGCGCCTGGCCCTCCGGAATGGTAGCGATGGGCGATACGCTCAAGCGCCTTGTGAATATCCGGTAATGGAGCGGTGACGGTAGTGGGTAGCCAGTTGGCTACCCCTTCACGTGCTTTGTGCATCGCCAGTTTGTCGAGTGTATCCGGTGCTTCATCCATCACATCGGCACCCGCGCCCCCGTGTACGTGGGTATCAATGTATGCCGGACAGAGCAGTTCAGCATCGCGGACCATAACGCCGGAAGGAATTGGCTCTATTGCCGCAATGATACCGTCTTCAATATGCAATTGATGATCGTCCAGCCAACCCTGTTCGGTCAGTAGACGTCTGGCGCGCAGTAGCAGTGTCATATCCCTTCCTCAACGGGCTTTTCCTCACGGCAGCGTCCCAGCTCGTCCACCAGGCTGGTTAAACCCCGGTGCCCGCACTCCAGCGCCTGCAAACGAAACGCTTCGCTGCTCAGGTCGTCGCGCTCCAGCACCATCTCCAGTAGCAGTTGTAGATTGGTACCGGTGATCACTTCAGTACCTTGCCTTTGCATGGCTAGTGTGGAAGCGACGCGAAATGGCGTTCCGCCCAACAAATCAGTCAGAAACACGATGTCTTGCTGCGCATCCAGTTCACCCACCGCCTGTTCAAGTTGTGAGGTGAGCAAGGCAGTGGTTGAGGTTTCCGGAAAGTCGATGGCAATGAACTGAGTCTGCTCACCCAGAATCTGTTTCATCGCTTTTTCCATTCCGCTGGCAAACCCGCCATGACCCGTCAAAATAATACCTAACATCTACAACCCCTTATATTTACAGGAAATGACAGAACTTACCTACGACGCCGAGCACCACGGTAATGGCGATAAGGCGCAGAGGACTCCAGCCACGGCGGACCAGCCAGAACATGGTTAATGTGTAGACCAGCGGCAAAAAAGCAGGCATCAGCTTGTCTATCACGTCTGTTTGCAGTTTCACTACCGCATCGCCAGCAGTGATTTCCAGCGTAGTGCTCAGGCGAACATAGGTCGCTACCAGCGCACCAATCACCGTCATCCCAACGATGGATGCCGCATGTCCAACCTTTTTGGTGTTAGCTTTAATCAGCGGAATGGCAGCAACGCCCATTCGATAAGCATAGTGTGCCAGCCCAAAGCGCAGACCAAGATGAACCACGTTGAACATAACAATAAAGACAACTGCACCAAGAATAGAGCCTTGCAGCGCCAGGCTGGCCCCGATACCGCCGCAAATAGGCAGTAACGTTAACCAGAACATGGCATCGCCGATGCCGCCAAGCGGCGCACCCACGGCAATCTTGGTGCTTTGAATACTGTTCACATCCTGCTTGGAGCGTTCCATCGCCAGGATAATCCCGATAACAAACGTGACCAGGAACGGGTGCGTGTTGAAGAAGCCCATATGGCCTTTCATCGAACGCGCCAGATCGCGCTTATTGGTATGGATCTTTTTCAGAGCAGGTAACAGGCCGTACAGCCATCCTGATGCCTGCATACGTTCGTAGTTAAAAGAGGCCTGCAACAGCATTGAACGCCAGGCAACACGGTTGATATCTTTTTTCGTCAGCTCGGCACCGATATTCTGGTCTTCGTAGACGTTTTCATTGGTGCCGGACAGCAGCGTTTCTTCGGTTTCGGAAACGTTCGGCAGAGCCGTTTGATTAGATGCCATCTTCGAATTCCTCTTTTTGTGCTGCGGGAGCTGTAGGTTCAGGTGATTTACGCAGAAAATCGATCAGCGCCATTGCCAGTGCTGCGGCGGCGATCGCCAGCACAGGGAGTTTGAGCCAGGCAGCTGCTACAAAACCCAGGATGAAGTAGGGGATATAGACGTTTTTCATCATGATTTTCAGCAGTACGGCGAAGCCGATAGCTGGCATGATGCCGCCTGCCACACCCAGGCCGTCAATCAGACGCGTCGGCAGAACATCTATCGCGGTTTTGGCATGTTCCGCGCCAAAGTAAATCGGCAGGAACGCGCATAAAAAGTAGAAGGTCCCCAACGCGAGCAACGCCAGATAGTTGACCCTCTCAATCCCGGCGGTATCGGCATTCGCTGCCATGCGATCGCAGCGAGCCATCACCCCGGACATCACAGAGAACAGGAAGGTAATCCCCATCTGTACTGCTACAGCGAACGGTACCGCCACACCTACGGCAACTTCAGGTTTCACTCCGGTCGTTATGGCAAACGTGGTTCCCACGATAGTGCCGATAATCACGTTTGGCGGTTGAGCTCCCGCCAGTGGGGCAAGACCCATCCACACCAGTTCCAGCGTACCACCTGTTAAAATACCGGTATGCAGATCGCCCAGAATCAGGCCGACCAGCGGCCCGAGAACAACCGGGCGGTGCATGTGCGTTAACCCGTTGAACATATCCAGGCCTGCAATAAAGGCGAGAATACCCAACGCAAAAGCCTGCAACAGACTGATTTCCATTGTGAATCCCTCAGAGAAGTTTATAGAGGTCCTGGGCGGGTTCTGTTGGAACGCCCTGAACGAAGCATTCCACTCCAGCGGCTTTGAGCCCGTTGAACGCCGTAATATCGGCAGCGTCTACAGAAACCGTTTTGGCGATTTGTTGCTTGCCGTTGGCGTAGTGCATATTGCCAACGTTGATACGGTTAACAGGAACACCGCCTTCGACCAGACGGAAGAAATCCGCAGGCGATTTGCAGACCAGCAGAATTTTCTGGCGATCGGCGGCACGGTGAATATTGTCGATCACTTTTTGTAGTGACCAGAAGCGTACGGCGATCCCTTCTGCCAGTACCATTTCCATCAGGTTTTGCTGCACTGGATCTTCAGCCACCTCATCATTAGCGACCAGCACCAGGTTTGCCCCCGCAAACCCGACCCATTGCACACCAACCTGACCGTGAATCAGACGTTCATCAATGCGACTTAATACAATGTTTGGCATGGTATTTTTCTCTTTTTTGTTATGCGTTACGATCTGGAGCACCCAGGCAGGCGCAGTGATATTGCTGCAGTATGTCCTGAATATGGTTAATGATGAGTTCTCGCGGCGTGGCGCTGAGATCTCCCTCGCGCACTTTTACGTACTGCAAAGGTAAATACTGGCTAATCAGCGGTAGTGGAATGGGGTCGTCCGCCAGGTTACGTACCAGACGTTCAAATGCTTCATCAATCTGGCTGTCCGGCCAGTAGTAACGAACCCGATCAGAGTAGCTGTATCCACGGGCCAGACGGCGTGCGTTGCCATCACCGTGATAATGGCTCTGCCAGTACTCTGGTCTATCAAGCATTACGCTTTCCAGCACATGTCGCAGGCCCGAGCTGGCTTTTGCAGGCAGCAATTCTTCTTCAATGGCAGCTAACGAAAACAGCGCTTCGCGCAGGGCGAAGGTAAGCGCGGGTCCCACTTTCAGAATAGCGAAGTGGTCTATCACCAGTTGGCGCAAGGACTGTGGCGTTTGGTAATCGGTAGAATGCGCTTCAAAAACCAGCGTGTCGTAGTCTTCCACCATTTTGCTGAGTGCCACGGCTTTCTGCGGTTGATAATCAATGATGTGCGTGTGGTCGAATTCAACGCCAGGTTGCACGACCAGGGCGATAATACGTGCCCATATACCTTCCAGCCCGCGCTTTTCAAAGGCGTGATAGTGGGCCTGCAGCGTTGCACGTGCGGCATCTGGCGTTGTTACCGCCAGTTCGGTTAACGCTTCGTGTGCGCCACCAGGAACCGGAACTTCTGTGCCAATCACATAGACCAGGTCAGACTCGCCAAAATGTGCCATACAGGTTTCTTCGGCGACTTTGGCCAGGCGTGCGGCGCGCTCAGCGACGATTTCATCCGTCAGTGGAACCGGGTCGTTGGCACAAGACATGCTGCAATCGAGGTGGATTTTTTTAAAGCCTGCGGCGACATAGCTCTTGATCAGATCGTCAGCATTGGCCATTGCCTGTTCCGCAGGCAGATTTTGCCAACGGTTTGGCCCGAGATGGTCTCCGCCGAGAATCAGCATATCCTGAGAAAAATCAAGCGAGTCGGCTAATCGGCAGACAAAACTGCGAAAATCGGCTGGCGTCATACCTGTATAGCCGCCAAACTGGTCAACCTGATTAGAGGTTGCTTCGATCAACAGCGGTGTATGGTTTGCATGGGCGTAGCGTATTGCGGCTTCCAGTACGATTGGATGCGCGGAACAAACGGCATAAATCCCATTTGCCTTCCCCCGTTTATGCTGCTCGACCATTTTAGTTAGATGTTTCACTTTCCTCTCCAGGTCAGATTACTGCGACATCAATCTTTCGTTTTGTTTCATTTAATACTGCATCATGGTGTTATAAAAATAAAACGAAAGATAATAGTTTTCCGATCTGTTTCACAAAAGAAACACAATGAAAGGTTTCAGCGTAAGTTCGTCCGGCTCTTCCCTGCTTGCGGGGCTTGCATTCGCGCAAAAGAAAGGCGTTAATAGACAAAACGAAATAAAACGAAAGGTTCAACTAAAGGATTTCTTATGAGTAACACCGAGTCCTCTGCAGACAAGCGCGTTATTGGCACCAGCGAAAGACGTGAGCAGATCATCCAGCGGTTACGGCAGCAGGGAAGCGTTCAGGTTAACGATCTCTCCTTATTTTTTGGCGTCTCCACGGTCACTATTCGCAACGACCTCGCTTTTCTGGAAAAGCAGGGGATTGCGGTACGTGCCTATGGCGGAGCGCTGATTTGCGAAAGCAATGCACCTGTTGTGGAGCCTTCTGTTGAAGATAAGAGTTCACTTAATACGGCAGTAAAACGCAGTATTGCCAGAGCCGCCGCAGAGTTGATTCAACCGGGACACCGCGTGATCCTTGACTCCGGTACCACGACCTATGAAATTGCCCGCCTTATGCGCCAGCATACTAATGTCATTGCTATGACCAACGGTATGAATGTCGCCAATGCGCTACTGGAAGCCGAAGGGGTTGAGCTGCTGATGACCGGCGGTCATTTGCGTCGTCAGTCACAATCGTTTTATGGCGATCAGGCTGAGCAGTCGCTACAAAATTATCACTTCGACATGCTGTTTCTTGGCGTTGATGCTATTGATTTAGAGCGTGGTGTTAGCACGCACAACGAAGATGAAGCGCGTCTCAACCGTCGGATGTGTGAAGTGGCTGAACGTATTATTGTTGTTACCGACTCGACGAAGTTTAACCGCTCCAGCCTGCATAAGATCATTGATACCCAGAGGATCCATACCATCATTGTTGATGAAGGTATCCCAGAGGAGAGTTTGCAGGAACTACGCCGCAGCGGTGTTGAAGTGATCATTGTTGAGTAGTCCCGCTCTAAAATTCAAAAATGTGATCCCATTCAATTAAACAAAAACAAACCATAAGCGAGCTTTTTTAGTAGCTCGCTTTCGTTTTTTTGCATGCTTCCCGTCTCTTTCTCGCATCTTACCCGCTTTGAGTCTTTTCATTTTTTCGGTTTTCTTCGTTTCGGTTTGCTAAAACGAAAGAAAATAGTCAGTTTTGGTTAAATTAAACGCTGAGTCTGTGCGCACAAATTCACCTTATTGCTTCTGATGTAATATATTCAAAAGAAAACGAAAGTGCTAAAGCGCTAAAACAAAACAACATGAATATTTGATGGAGCAATAGAAATGCTGGATAACTTAAGACGTCGCGAGCAAATAATTGATCTGCTGTGCGATCAGGGTAGCGTTCGTGTCGAGCCACTGAGCGTCCATTTTGGTGTGTCATCGGTCACGATCCGCAACGACTTACGTTATCTGGAGCAGAAAGGATGCGTCATGCGCTCCTACGGCGGTGCGGTTCTCAATCAGCACTTCGCCCTTGACCGGCCTTTGCAGGATAAGGACCGGCTGAATCGCGATGTGAAAACGCGTATTGCCGAAAAAGCAGCCAGCTTTGTGAAAGATGGTGACACGTTAATCCTCGATTCCGGTTCGACCACCACGCTCATTCCTCCAATGTTAAAGAATCGCCGCGATCTGGTGGTGATGACCAATGCGCTCAACATTGCGTGGGAACTGGCGAATTTTGAGCGCGTAGACGTCATGATCCTGGGAGGGAATGTCAGGCAAAGCGTCTATTCATTGTATGGCCCTTCAGCAGAACACCAGCTCAGACAATACCGGTTTGATAAGCTTTTTTTGGGCGTTGATGGATTCTGCCTGGAAGCGGGGATTACCACGCCACATCCGGGAGAAGCACATCTGAATCAGGTAATGTGTGAGGTTGCGCAGGAGGTCACGGTAGTCGCTGACTCCAGCAAGTTTGGCCGCAAAAGTTTCTGTATGATTAGCGAAATCAGCGGGATTGACCGGGTGATTACCGACAGCGGTATCCCTGAAAATTATCACCGGACGTTAATCCAGCTTGGGGTGGATGTGGTGATTGCGGATGAATAACTGAAATTGCTGGCGAGATTTTCTCGCCAGCAGTGTTTTAGTGGGTCAGCGTACCCTGTTCAACCAGCAGCAATGCGGCACCGCGAACCCCGCTGGATGCACCATGGATGGCCGGGAATACGCGGGCAGGCTCTAATCCTGGGAACAAGTAACGTGACATGGCCTGCGGCAGCAACGTATAAATTTCCTCGATGTTGGAAACTCCACCGCCGAGAACAAAAGCATCGACATCCAGAATCAACTGCAATTGCGCCAGCGTACAACCCAACATATCAATCCATGCTTCTATGGTTGTAACAGCGCTGGCATTGCCATGACGATAATGCTCCAGCAGGGTCTCCATTTTGATTTGTTCTCCACTGAAGTGTTTGTGGAGCCACAGTAAACCAGGACCGGATTGATAGCGTTCCAGACACCCTTGTAAGCCACAGCCGCACTTCAACTCCGGCAAGTGATAACGACGCATAAACGTTGCCGGAAGCGGTAAATGGCCGAACTCACTGGCCATTCGGTTGCGACCCCGATACAACTGACCGTCAATGACTAACCCTCCACCCATGCCGGTGCCAATAATGGCACCAAAAATTCGGGAGAACTGGCGAGCCTGCTGGGTATGGGCTTCCGAGAGTGCAAAACAGCAGCAGTCATTGTCCAGTTCAACCGAACGATTGAGGCGGTGGGCCAGATCGTTCATCACCTGGCGTCCTGTGAGGCAAGGCACGTTAGATGACAGTAATTTTCCGGTATGTCTGTCCATAAGACCGGGCATGCCGATGCCAATTTTTCCTTGCGTTCCAGTCGCCCAGTCGGCGGTATCAATAAGTGAAGTAAAGGTCGAAAGAAAGAGTTCATAATCCTGCACTGGCGTGGCGACGCGCTTACGCCAGCAAACCTGCATTTCCTTATCAAAAGCGACAATTTCAGTTTTGGTTCCACCAATATCAACACCGTAAAACATGCCTCATCTCCTCCGGCTTCACAGCGTAACCAGACAGTTTTCCTTGCGAGCGCGCTCTGCGGCAAAGACCATTAAGTGACTTTCCAGTGATTCATCCGGGCCAGAAAGGATCATATTTTGATCGTTGGCCATCACTGCGTGGATGAAGCGATCCATCAGGTAGTAATCGCCACCACCATGCCCCCCCATCTGGGTTTGTGTGCCAGCGGCGATCTCCTCGATCTGATGCACTGTTTCTTTGTCTGTCAGGAAATCAAACACCCGGATCTGCTCGCCATCGCCTTCCAGATAACCTCTGGTACCAAACAGGCGCGTTTTTCGATCTTCCATTTTGGTAAACGCGGTCATGGTAAAGGTCACTGTCTGCTGGTGGGCAAAACGTAAGTTAACAACCTGATGATCCACCACATCATTATCACAACGATAAACGCAACGACCATAAGGCCCATCGCGCAGCGCCTGGCGAACATTCTCTTCGCTAGGATCTGCAGTCAGCACCCGACGGAAGTGTGGAGTGCATTTGTGGTTTTCACCCAGATAAATTTTGCAGGCAGACCAGGGACAGGTTGATTCAACCTGACAATCAAGGCAGCGGTCGGCGGCACCAGCAGGCTGATTCTCTTTCACAAAGTGACTCAGGCTACCAAATGATCCTACGTCCTGGCAGTTGTCGCTCATGATGTAGCGGATCCAGTCCAAATCATGACAGGATTTCTGTAACAACATAAATGACGATTCTGCTTCATTGCGCCAGTTACCACGTACAAACGAGTGCGCCTGATGCCAGTAACCTACGGGTTCGAGATGCTGCATGCTGACAATATCGCCAATTACGCCATCATCAAGCAGTGATTTCAGCTTTTGCGTATAGCGGGTGTAACGCAGGACGTGCGCGACGGCCAGTAATACGTTGTTGCGTTTGACCGCATCAATAATGATCCGGCAATCTTCTGGCGTAGGGGCGAGCGGTTTTTCCAGCAGAATGTGATAGCCGAGATTAGCAAACGCTACGGCAGGATCTTTGTGCATATTATCCTGCGTGCAAATAAGTACCACATCGGCCATTTTGGGTTGGGCCGCAGCTTCTTGCCAGTCGCAAAACACGTTATTTGGGTCAATCTTATGCTGTGCGACAAACTGCTGGCGGTATGCCTCTCTGGGCTCGGCAACGCCTACCACCTGCATTCTGTCTGGATGTTCAAGCGCATAGCGAGAATATATTTCTCCGCGCGCACCAGCCCCTACCACTAATACGGTCACTTTATTCGCACACATATAAACCTCTCATTTTTCACTTAGCCTGAATAACGGTCAGGCCAAATTTTCTTCATGTTTTTTATCAAACAAAAAGGCGGCATCCAGATTAAATTTCACTTTGATAGATTCACCGGGAAGTGGGGTCCAGTCGGGTGAGGAGTTAATACGTAAGATCATATGTTGCTCACCAATATCAAAATGCAGAAGGTCTTCGTTGCCCATCCTTTCTACGTTGGTAATGTGCGCATCGAACGCAGAGGCATCATGCTGCGAGGCTAACTGAATGGCCTCTGAGCGGATGCCAAACCAGACGCTGGAGTGCGGATATTGCTCCAGTAGGTTACTCAAGCGCGTATTTAATGGCAGGATTAAATTATCAGCCAGGCGCAGGCCACGAGTGCTGGGGTCAATATCAAGCAGCATAATATTCATTGCCGGATTACCAATAAAACCAGCAACAATTTTATTCCTGGGGTGATGGTAAATATTCCCTGGGGTATCCACCTGCATAATACGACCGCCATTTAGAACGCAAATCCTGTCTCCCATCGTCATCGCTTCAATCTGATCGTGCGTGACGTACACCATGGTTGCGCTCACGCCTTCGTGACGCAGTTGTCGATGCAGTTCTGTCAGCCGCACGCGCATTGAAACACGCAGTTTTGCATCCAGGTTGGACAGCGGCTCATCAAACAAAAAAACGTCTGGCTTACGCACGATGGCCCTGCCAACGGCTACTCGCTGGCATTGACCGCCTGAAAGCTGACCGGGCTTTTTGTCGAGCAATGTTTCGATTTCCAGCTTGTGTGCAGCTTCCCGGACGCGGATATCAATCTCTTCTTTGCTCATTTTCCCTAACAGACTGAATGCCATATTTTTATAAATCGTCATGTGGGGATAGAGGGCATAATTCTGGAAGACCATGGCAACGCCTCGCTCCTTTGGTAGCAGGTCGTTGACGCACTTCTCTCCGATTGCGATATGGCCATGAGTGATATCTTCCAGACCTGCAATCATGCGTAGCAGCGTTGATTTGGCGCAGCCTGATGGCCCGACAAACACCATGAATTCGCCGTCGTGGATTTCAAGATCAACGCCATGGATCGCCTGAAAGCCATTGGGATAGACTTTGCTTACTGCCTGTAATTGAATACCTGACATAACACTGCCCCTTATCCTTTAATTCCGGCACCAGCGATGCCGCGAATAAAATAGCGCTGGAAGAAGATATAAAGTAACAACATCGGGATAATCGCCAGCAATGCGCCCGCCATTAACATCGGATATTCCACGCCTGAACGGCCAGAAAGTGAGGCTAATCCTACTGGTAATGTCATTTTATCCATGGAGGTGTTGACGATCAGTGGCCACATTAAATTATTCCAGCTCCACAGTCCGTTAATAATGACGCAGGCAATCAGTCCCGGTTTAATTAATGGCAGCATAATTTTGAAGAAAATAGTCAGATGGTTATACCCATCCATAATGGCTGCCTCTTCCAGTTCTTTAGGTACTGACAGAAAAAACTGACGTAATAAAAAGGCGCTATATATGCTGAATAAACCCGGTAACACCAGTCCAGGAATTGAGTTCAGCAAACCGATTTTTTCAACGGTTAAAAACTGTGGGATTAAAAAGATCTGACCGGGCACCATCAGAATTGAAATACACAGCATAAACAGGACATCTCGTCCTTTGAAACGCAGTCGGGAGAAACCGTACGCTGCCATTGCCGCAATCAGCGTCTGCAAAATGACGATGACCAGCGTGGAGACGATCGAGTTAAAGTAAAAGCTGCCAAAAGGCATTTCATGCAAGATTTTACCGTAAGCCTGAAACCCTGGGTTGGCGGGTAGCAGTATCGGCGGAAAGGCTATGCTTTCTGCCTGGGTTTTAAAAGAGGTGATGATCATCCAGATAAACGGAACCACCGTTACCAGCGTCGCGAGGATCATCAGGCCGTAAATTAGCCATTTTTCACGTTTTGTCATGAACATCGTGGTGCCTCACTGTGCTTTAAGTCGTTTACCAATCCATATTTGCAGCAGCGTCAGGACCATCGTAATAACGAAAATCACCACGGCGATTGCTGAGGCATACCCTTTTTCATGGTAGATAAAGGCGTATTTATAGAAGAGATAGGCGATGGTCATCGTCTGATCGTCCACCATGGATGAACTGCCAAACAGCAGATAAACCACATCGAAAATTTGCAGCGTTTCGATAAAAGAGATCACCAGTACGAAAAACAGCGTTGGGATCATTAGCGGTAAGGTAATAGACCAGAATCCACGCAATTTGCTGATGCCATCCAGCGACATCGCTTCATAAATTTGTTTGGGGATCCCCTGCAATCCAGCGAGCAGAATGATCATCTTCAACGCAATAGCCGACCAGATGATAACCAACGAGGCGCTCAGGCGGACGACATCGGGATCGGATAACCAACCGATGGCCGGAAGATCGAAAAAAGCCAGGATCTGATTAATTAAGCCGAAGTTTCGGTTCATCAACCACTGCCAGACCATAGCAATGGCCGCAGGCATAGTGACAGCGGGTAGAAATAACAGCGTGCGAAACAACCACTGACCGCGAATCGCCTGATTCAGGCCAATTGCGAGCAGTAATGACAAAACGGTGATTATCGGTACGCAAATAAAAACATAGGCCAGGGTGTTATATATTGCTGAACGAAACTCATCATCGCTGAATAAATTAATATAGTTATCTAAGCTGATCGTCGTCCAGATCTGAAACTCGCCCAGGTCGGTGAAACTATAAAAAACGTTCTGGAAGAATGGAGTAAAGTAAAAAACAATTAACCCCGCCAGTAACGGCATAATCATTATCCATCCCCAGAAGCGTTCTTCTTTTTCCAGCTTGGTCAGGGATTTTTTGTGCACTTCCCTGGCTGGTAATTGTGGGGATGCAGCTTCATCTGAATAGCTCATACAGACTCCGGGATGCTCACTGTGCAACCAAAATATATTGCGTGGGCGAAAGCGAGAGGGAGCATGGCTCCCTCAGGATTATTTCTGCATTTCTCGTTCAACGCGTTTTGCAACACCAGGCATGACTTTTTCTGGGTCAGTACCCGTCCAGACTTTTTTCAAGCCATCATTCAGGATGCTATTCCACTTGGCGGTATTAGAGCCTGCGGTTGGATATTTATGTGAGAAAGCCAATGAATCTATATAGGCTGAAACATCAATACCCTTAAAGCCTTCAGCCCACTCTTTGGCCACTTTTTGGTTAGCGGGGATCACGACTTTTCCCGTAGCCAGCGTCTGCTGCGCATGCTCAGAACTCATGAACTCAATGAACTTCCACGCCGCATCTTTATGCTGACTTTTTGCTGACATGGCAAATGCCAGGCTATGGGATACACCTGCCTGCTCTGCCATTTTAGGCATTGGTACCACGCCGATGTGATCCTTAATCAGCTCATTTTGAGAGAAGGGTAATGCCCACCATGAGCCAGCGTAGACCATGGCCACTCGGTTGGACTGGAAGACATCTGAGGCTTCCATCTCGCCTGGCGGTTGGATTAGTCCCGCGTTCAGCATGCCTTGAACATCGCGATAGACGGCGATGGCTTTGTCATTGGCAACATCCGTTTTGCCCTCAGGCAGGACAATCTTATCGCCAGCCTGTAATAGCAGGTTAAAATAACTGTCCTGTCCGCTGCTGAATTCCATTGCCAGTGGATAAGACTGTTTATCCAGCCCTTTACGCAACTGCGCTGATTTTTGTTTTAAATCGTCCCATGTCCAGTTTTTATCGGGATAGCTCACGCCAGCCTGATCGAACATTTTTTTGTTGTACCAGACGGCAATTGCATCAATATCCCTTGGGATGGCATATTGCTGCGACTGGTATTGATAGGCATCGACTGAACTTTTAACAAAATTATCCAGTTTCGGCGCTGATTTCTCTTTCAGATAATTGCTCAGTGGTTCCAGCATGCCATTTTTAACATATTGCTGGAAATTAGGCATATTCATCCAGAATACATCCGGTGCTACATTTCCACCGACTGCTGAACTTAGCTTGATAAAATATTGGTCATAAGGTGTTAATTCAATTTCGACTTTGATGCCAGGGTTGTTTTTTTCGAATTCATTAACGAGCTGTTGTTCGCCAGGGAGTTGATTACGGTCCCATAACGTGTAGCGTAATTTAACAGGCTTTGCGTCCGATTGGCCTTCAGCACTCGCGACGACAGGAGTTGCCAGTAAACAGGAAATAAGACAGGCCAATGCGACATTATTTTTATTCAGGGTATACATAACTTCCCTCTTTATTCAGGTCAGAATGCTTATGAGGTAAATTACAGGAGCCTATGAATAATCTGTTTTACATTGGAGAAAGTCAAAGCGGTAAAAAATAGGGGATTATCGCATTAAAACAAGGTCGTCTTTCGGTAGGTTTCTCTTTTATCAAAACGAAAATATAACATAAAACAATGGCGATATTATTTCGTTTAATTTCATGTTGTTAGGTTCATTTTGTGGGTTTGAATCGAAAAAAACAGATGTTTAAAAAAACCTCTTAAAATGCGAACGTTATCACTTTATTTGTTGTTACATAGACATAAAAAACGGGGATGAATCCCCGTTTTTTCGTTGGCTTTCGTTTCGATAATCAGGTCACTGGCGCCGGGTTAAACACCGCCAGCTGGTTATGCAGTCCCCACTGATCCGAGAAGGTTTTCTTACGCCCGCTGGCAACGTCGAGAATAAATTCGAACAGTTTCAGACCCACGTCTTCAATGGTTTCTTCTCCGGTGGCGATGGTGCCCGCGTTAATGTCCATCAGGTCAAACCAACGGTTGGCCAGCTCGGTGCGTGTCGCCATTTTAATCACCGGCACGGCCATCAGGCCATATGGCGTACCGCGACCGGTGGTGAACACCTGCACGGTGATCCCGGAAGCGACCTGCTGCGTACCGCAAACAAAATCACTGGCGGGGGTTGCGGCGTAAATCAGGCCACGTTTGGTTGGACGCTGGCCCGGCGACAAGACTTCGACAATCGCGCTCTTGCCAGACTTGGCAATCGAACCCAGCGCCTTTTCCACCACGTTTGCCAGGCCGCCTTTCTTGTTGCCCGGAGAAGGGTTGGCGCTGCGATCCGTTTTGCCCATATCAAGGTAGTTATCGTACCAGGCCATCTCTTCGAGCAGGCGTTTACCTACTTCTTCGTTAATCGCACGTGGGGTCAGAAGGTGGATGGCATCGCGCACTTCGGTTACTTCAGAGAACATTACGGTCGCGCCGCAGCGTACTAACAGGTCGGAGGCATAACCCACCGCCGGGTTGGCCGTCACACCGGAGAACGCATCGCTACCGCCGCACTGCATGCCGACCACCAGTTCTGAAGCCGGGCAGGTTTCACGTTGGCGCTGATTGAGTTTTGCCAGATGACGTTCGGCCACCTGCAGAATATCGGTGACCATCGATTGAAAGCCGACGTGCTTTTCATCCTGCAGGCTGACGATACTGGCGCTGTCGACCGGAATACTTTTCACATCGTGCGTACCTTCCAGCAGCCGCTCAGGCTGCAGTTTTTCGCAACCGAGGCCGATGACCATCACTTCACCGCCAAAATTTGGGTTAAGCGCAATATTGTGAATGGTGCGAATCGGCACGATGGCGGCTGGAGCATTGATCGCCACGCCGCAGCCGTACAGATGATTGAGTCCCACCACACCGTCGACGTTCGGGTATTTAGGCAGCAGATCGCGCTCAATGATTTTCACCACATAATCCACCACGCCCGCTACGCAGTGCACGCTGGTGGAGATACCGAGTAGATTTTTGGTACCTACGCTACCGTCAGCATTGCGGTAACCTTCAAAGGTATAACCCTCAAGAGGCGGCAGCGGCTCTGGTACTTTAGTTGCCAGCGGCAGCGTCTCCAGCGGCGGGGCTTTGGGCAGCTCAACCATTGATTCATCAATCCAGCTGCCGCGTGGGATATCGCGAACGGCATAGCCTATCACTTCGCCATAACGCACGATTTCGCCATGAACAGGAATATCCAATAGCGCCACTTTATGACCCTGGGGAATATGTTCAATGAGTTCCAGTCCGTCCGGAAAACGCGTTCCGGCTTTCAGACCATTGTCATTGACAATTATCGCCACATTATCTGTTTCGTGAACTTTAATATAAAACGCCGTTGGCGATTCTTGTCTGATTTCGATGTCGGCCATTGTCCAGTATTCTCCAACAAGGTGGTGATAATAGTGTGGATATTTATATTTTGAATCTAATTGTAAGTAATAAAGATTCGGTATCGTGAAATAAGAATGTCAGGAGTTTAACGTGAAGAATGTGACGATGATCACTTAAACTCAGCAAGGCCGAGTCACCAGGAGTAGCAATACGTAAATGTGTGCATTAGCGCCCATGCTTGTGTGCATATGCCCAAAACATTAATTTAATAACGCGTATTTAATGAGCGTTTGCACAATGATTAACGTTGTGCTGATGATTATACTAAATCACGGTTTCATAACGCCTGATAAATTATTATCTATTTTTATTATCGGTAATTTATCACGAGAAACACCCACAAAATAATAATAAAAACCTTTTATGTGCCCGAGGTAAATAGAATGATATTGGATACAGTTGTCGAGAAAAAGAAAGGTACGCACACCCGTTATTTAATATTGCTGATAATATTTATTGTTACAGCCGTTAACTATGCGGACCGTGCGACGCTGTCTATTGCCGGAACTGAAGTGGCGAAAGAGTTACATCTCAGCGCCATCTCAATGGGTTACATTTTCTCCGCCTTCGGCTGGGCTTACCTGTTGATGCAAATCCCCGGCGGCTGGCTGCTGGATAAATTCGGCTCGAAGAAAGTCTACACCTACAGTTTGTTCTTCTGGTCACTGTTTACCTTCCTGCAGGGCTTTGTGGACATGTTCCCGCTGGCCTGGGCGGGTATTTCAATGTTCATCATGCGCTTTATGCTGGGCTTCTCGGAAGCGCCATCCTTCCCGGCTAATGCCCGTATCGTGGCGGCCTGGTTCCCAACGAAAGAGCGCGGCACGGCATCTGCGATTTTTAACTCCGCACAGTATTTCTCCCTGGCGCTGTTTTCCCCGCTGCTCGGCTGGCTGACCTTCGCCTGGGGCTGGGAGCACGTCTTTACCGTGATGGGCGTGATTGGTTTTGTGCTTACCGGACTGTGGGTAAAGTTTATTCATAACCCAACCGATCACCCGCGCATGTCGCAAGAAGAGTTGAAGTTTATCTCTGAAAACGGCGCGGTCGTGGATATGGACCATAAAAAACCGGGCGATGTGAAGTCAGGTGGTCCTAAACTGCATTATATCAAGCAGTTGCTGACAAATCGTATGATGCTTGGTGTGTTCTTTGGCCAGTATTTTATCAACACAATTACCTGGTTTTTTCTCACCTGGTTCCCGATTTACCTGGTTCAGGAAAAAGGTATGTCGATTCTGAAAGTGGGCCTGGTGGCTTCGATTCCGGCACTGTGTGGGTTTTTCGGTGGCGTGCTCGGCGGCGTGTTCTCTGATTATCTGATTAAACGTGGTTTCAGCATTACCCTAGCGCGTAAGCTGCCGATAGTGCTCGGCATGTTGCTCGCATCGACCATTATTCTGTGTAACTACACCGATAATACCGCTCTTGTGGTGGCGCTGATGGCGCTGGCGTTCTTCGGTAAAGGTTTCGGCGCGCTGGGTTGGCCGGTGATTTCCGATACCGCGCCGAAAGAGATTGTCGGTCTGTGCGGTGGGGTATTTAACGTATTTGGCAACGTGGCTTCCATCGTCACCCCGCTGGTGATTGGGTATCTGGTGAGCGAGCTGCACTCATTTAATGCTGCGCTGATGTTTGTAGGGTGCTCGGCGCTGATGGCAATGGTTTGCTACCTGTTTATTGTCGGTGACATTAAACGTATGGAATTGCAGAAATAAACAAAGGTATAGGCGATGAATAACACGATTTTCCCGAATAAGTTTAAAGCGGCCCTCGCGGCGCAACAAATTCAGATTGGCTGCTGGTCTGCATTGGCCAGCCCAATCAGTACCGAAGTTTTAGGCCTGGCAGGTTTTGACTGGCTGGTACTGGATGGCGAACATGCGCCGAATGATATCTCGACGTTTATTCCGCAATTGATGGCGCTGAAAGGCAGCGACAGCGCGGCGGTAGTGCGTGTACCAACCAACGAGCCGGTAATTATCAAGCGTCTGCTGGATATCGGGTTTTACAACTTCCTGATCCCGTTCGTTGAGACGGAAGAAGAAGCGGTTAACGCTGTGGCGTCGACCCGCTATCCGCCGGAAGGTATTCGCGGCGTGTCCGTATCCCATCGCGCCAATATGTTTGGCACCGTACCGGACTACTTTGCGCAGTCGAATAAGAACATCACCATCATCGTGCAGATCGAAAGTCAGCAGGGCGTTGATAACGTTGACGCAATCGCGGCGACAGAAGGTGTTGACGGTGTCTTCGTCGGACCAAGCGATCTGGCCGCGGCGCTAGGTCACCTCGGCAATGCGTCACATCCTGATGTGCAGAAAGCTATCCAGCACATTTTTGCCCGCGCGAAAGCACACGGCAAACCAAGCGGCATTCTGGCCCCGGTAGAGGCGGATGCGCGTCGTTATCTAGAGTGGGGCGCGACGTTTGTTGCCGTTGGCAGCGACCTTGGCGTGTTCCGTTCAGCCACGCAGAAACTGGCTGATTCTTTTAAGAAATAACCACCATCGACAGTAGAGAGAGATAAAGACATGACAATGAAAGTTGGTTTTATTGGCCTCGGTATTATGGGTAAACCAATGAGTAAAAACCTCCTCAAGGCAGGTTACTCGCTGGTGGTTGCTGACCGTAACCCGGAATCCATTGCGGAAGTAATTGCCGCAGGTGCTGAAACTGCCGCCACGGCGAAAGATATCGCTGAGCAGTGTGATGTGATCATCACCATGCTGCCGAACTCTCCGCATGTTAAGGAAGTGGCACTGGGTGAAGGCGGCATTATTGAAGGGGCGAAACCGGGCACAGTGCTTATCGACATGAGCTCCATCGCGCCGTTAGCCAGCCGTGAAATTAGCGATGCGCTGAAAGCGAAAGGCGTGGATATGCTGGATGCGCCGGTCAGCGGCGGCGAGCCAAAAGCGATTGACGGCACGTTGTCGGTGATGGTCGGCGGCGATAAAGCGATTTTCGACAAGTACTACGATCTGCTGAAAGCGATGGCAGGCTCCGTGGTACATACCGGTGAAATTGGCGCGGGTAACGTCACCAAGCTGGCGAATCAGGTGATTGTGGCGCTGAACATTGCCGCGATGTCTGAAGCGCTGACGCTAGCGACCAAAGCGGGTGTGAATCCGGATCTGGTGTATCAGGCGATCCGTGGCGGGCTGGCAGGCAGCACCGTGCTGGATGCGAAAGCGCCGATGGTGATGGATCGCAACTTTAAACCAGGTTTCCGTATTGACCTGCATATCAAAGACCTGGCGAACGCGCTGGATACCTCTCATGGCGTTGGCGCTCAGTTGCCGCTGACTGCAGCAGTCATGGAGATGATGCAGGCGCTACGCGCAGATGGATTGGGTACTGCCGATCACAGTGCGCTCGCATGCTACTACGAAAAACTGGCGAAAGTGGAAGTCACTCGCTAACAAGAAGGGCGCGGATGTGCGCCCTGTATTTCTTGCCTTGCGCGGCACAGTCAGGCTACATAACTATGAAAATCGTAATTGCCCCAGACTCTTATAAAGAAAGCCTTTCTGCCACCGAGGTAGCTCAGGCAATAGAAAAAGGATTTCGGGAAATTTTCCCCGATGCGCAATATGTTTCTGTTCCGGTTGCCGATGGCGGCGAAGGAACGGTTGAAGCCATGATTGCCGCGACGCAAGGGAGTGAACATTCAGCGCAAGTAACGGGGCCGCTGGGCGAAAAAGTGAATGCCTGCTGGGGCATGTCTGGAGATGGTAAAACTGCGTTTATCGAAATGGCGGCAGCCAGCGGTCTGGCGTTGGTGCCTCCTGAAAAGCGCAACCCTTTAGTCACTACGTCACGCGGTACCGGAGAGCTGATTTTGCAGGCGCTGGATAGCGGTGCGCAGAGCATCATTATTGGCATCGGCGGCAGTGCCACCAACGACGGTGGCGCGGGTATGGTGCAGGCGCTGGGGGCAAAACTTTGCGACGCCAACGGGACAGAAATTGGCTATGGTGGTGGAAGCCTGATGAGTCTGAACTCCATCGATATCTCGGGTCTGGATCCGCGCTTAAAAACCTGTTCCATTCGCGTGGCCTGTGATGTGACTAATCCACTCATCGGCGATTCTGGCGCTTCGCGCATTTTTGGCCCGCAGAAAGGGGCGACGGAAGAACGCATTCTCGAACTGGACCGTAATCTGTCTCACTATGCCGACATCATTAAAAAATCGCTGCGGGTCGATGTGAAAGATGTGCCAGGCTCCGGTGCGGCAGGCGGAATGGGCGCGGCATTAATGGCTTTTTTAGGCGCCGAGCTACGCAGCGGTATCGAGATTGTGACCCAGGCGCTCAATCTGGAAGAGCATATTCACGACTGTACGCTGGTGGTGACCGGCGAAGGGCGGATCGACAGCCAGAGCATTCACGGCAAAGTGCCGGTAGGCGTGGCGAATGTCGCGAAGAAGTACCACAAGCCGGTTATTGGTATTGGTGGCAGCCTGACGCGCGATGTGGAGGTAGTGCATCAATATGGTATCGATGCGGTGTTTAGCGTATTGACCAGCATCAGCACGCTGGAAGAGGCCTTCCGTGGGGCATTTGATAATATTTATCGCGCCTCAAGAAACATCGCTGCCACGTTAGCGATAGGAATGCGCAGTGCGGGGTGACATTGCCCCGCAAACCCTCTATACTGCGCGCCGAAGCTGACCAGACAGTCGCCGCTTCGTCGTCGTCCTCTTCGGGGGAGACGGGCGGAGGGGAGGAAAGTCCGGGCTCCATAGGGCAGGGTGCCAGGTAACGCCTGGGGGGGAAACCCACGACCAGTGCAACAGAGAGCAAACCGCCGATGGCCCACGCAAGTGGGATCAGGTAAGGGTGAAAGGGTGCGGTAAGAGCGCACCGCGCGGCTGGTAACAGTCCGTGGCACGGTAAACTCCACCCGGAGCAAGGCCAAATAGGGGTTCACAAGGTACGGCCCGTACTGAACCCGGGTAGGCTGCTTGAGCCAGTGAGCGATTGCTGGCCTAGATGAATGACTGTCCACGACAGAACCCGGCTTATCGGTCAGCTTCACTCTTTATAAAACCCCGCTTCGGCGGGGTTTTTGCTTTCTGGGTAAGCCAGATGAATGACTGTCCACGACGCTATGCTCAAAAGAACGCGGCTTATCGGTCAGCTTCACTCTTTAATAAAACCCCGCTTCGGCGGGGTTTTTGCTTTCTGGGCAGGTTGCCATGCCTGATGGCGCTGTGCTTATCAGGCCTACTGGGGGAGAGACTGGTTTTGTAGGCCGGATAAGGTGTTTACACCGCCATCCGGCAGAGGTTTTACAGCGAGCATTGAGATTGGTTTTCGAGGATGCAGGCGCTTATTTCCTTCCTATCTAATTTTTATATCCCTATTATTTATGCACCAAATTTCTTTTATCTGAGGGGAATGTGTCGATGGATATTTCTAATTTTGTGACGACCAACACAAAACGCTGTGAGATGCGTTTTTCTCGAGAATAATCGAACGCAATCGATCGCCATCACAAAATTACTTGCTAATAAATCGCACAAAATCAGTGTTAATACAATGTTGCATATGATAATTGTTTGTATTTTTTAGATTGAATTTTAATAAATGCAATGTTTCTTTACAAACAAATGTGGCGAAAAAATGTGATGCATAACGTTATTTAATCGCCATAATCATTAAAATATAATTAAATTTGATAAGTTGTTTATTAAATTTAAGCGCCATATTGCCTGATAATTGTTCTGTAATTGATTGAAATATAGCCTTTCATGGTTTTAAAAAATAGTGGAAAAAATGGGGGTGTTATAGCCATAAAAAATCGTTATCCCCCCATCTTTTTTTGACTAAAATCAGGATAAAGTGAGATCGATAATTCATATCTATATGATTATTAAGTGATTTAAATTTCAACGATAGTCTTACAAAATGTAAGTCAAGGGGATTTGTGAGGGGTAGCACATATCCTTGTTCGCTTAATTTGGTACACTTCCTGCCGTCAACAAAGTAATTAACGCAGGTCGATATGAATACTATTACACTCCCTAAAACACAGCACTTAGTGGTCTTTCAGGAAGTCATTAGAAGCGGTTCTATCGGTTCAGCTGCAAAAGAATTAGGTTTAACTCAACCCGCTGTCAGTAAAATCATCAATGATGTTGAGGCTTATTTTGGTATTGAGTTAGTTGTACGTAAAAATACTGGTGTGACATTGACTCAGGCAGGTCAGGTGATGCTCTCATGGTCTGAATCTATTACCCGTGAAATGAAAAACATGGTTGATGAGATGAACAGCATGACGAGCAATGCGGTCGTTGATGTGTCGTTTGGCTTTCCTTCACTGATTGCCTTCACCATCATGTCCGGCATGATTAAAAAATTCAAAGAAGTGTTCCCGAAGGCGCAGGTTTCTATGTATGAAGCTCAGCTCTCCTCCTTCTTACCGGCAATCCGTGACGGACGTCTGGATTTCGCCATCGGTACGCTGAGTGATGAGATGAAACTGCACGATCTGCATGTTGAACCGCTCTTTGAGTCAGACTTTATCCTGGTTGCCAGCAAGTCCCGAACATGCACCGGCATCACCTCGCTGAGCGCGTTGAAAAACGAACAGTGGGTGTTGCCACAAACGAATATGGGGTACTACAGCGAACTTCTTACCACGTTACAGAATAATGGCATCAGCAGTGAAAACATCGTTAAAACAGACTCTGTCGTTACGATTTATAATCTTGTTCTCAATGCTGATTTCTTAACAGTAATTCCCTGCGATATGACCACTCCGTTTGGCTCAAACCAGTTTATTACTATCCCGGTAGAAGAAACCTTACCCGTCGCGCGTTATGCCGCCGTGTGGTCGAAAAATTATCGAATTAAAAAAGCAGCATCTATTTTGGTGGAATTAGCCAAAGAGTATTCATCATATAATTGTCGGAGACGAAGGCAATTAATTGAAATTGATTAAAAATTAAATTTGTTTTAACACGAAATAAACGCCATTTGTCTATATCTGACAATGGTCACGGCTATCTATTTACTTTAATACCCAGGTAAGAGGTTCTAATGCACATTACATACGATCTCCCAGTTGCAATTGAAGATATCCTCGAAGCGAAAAAAAGACTTGCGGGGAAAATTTATAAAACGGGAATGCCTCGCTCTAACTATTTTAGTGAACGTTGCAAAGGGGAAATTTTCCTCAAGTTTGAAAACATGCAGCGTACCGGTTCATTTAAAATCCGTGGTGCTTTTAACAAGCTCAGTTCATTAACCGAAGCTGAAAGATGTAAGGGCGTGGTGGCTTGCTCTGCAGGTAACCACGCGCAAGGTGTTTCTCTCTCCTGCGCTATGCTCGGAATCGACGGCAAAGTGGTGATGCCGAAAGGCGCACCGAAGTCTAAAGTAGCGGCAACCTGCGATTATTCCGCAGAAGTTGTACTGCACGGCGACAACTTCAACGACACCATCGCTAAGGTTAGCGAGATTGTGGAAACTGAAGGCCGCATCTTTATTCCACCCTATGATGACCCAAAAGTTATTGCTGGTCAGGGCACTATTGGTCTGGAAATTCTGGAAGACTTGTACGATGTCGATAACGTGATTGTGCCAATTGGCGGTGGTGGACTGATTGCTGGTATTGCGGTGGCAATTAAATCTATTAACCCGACCATTAAAATTATTGGCGTACAGTCTGAAAACGTTCACGGCATGGCGGCTTCTTTCCACGCTGGAGAAATAACCACGCACCGAACGACCGGCACCCTGGCGGATGGTTGTGACGTTTCCCGCCCGGGTACTTTAACGTATGAAATTGTTCGTGAGTTGGTGGATGACATTGTCCTGGTCAGCGAAGATGAAATTCGCAACAGCATGGTGGCATTAATTCAGCGAAATAAAGTTGTGACTGAAGGTGCCGGCGCGCTGGCATGCGCAGCATTATTAAGCGGGAAATTAGATAGCTATATCCAGAACAGAAAAACAGTCAGCATTATTTCTGGCGGTAATATCGACCTTTCTCGTGTATCTCAAATTACTGGTTTAGTTGACGCTTAATATACTTCGTTGAGGATAGGATATGAGTACTACTGATAGCATTGTATCCAGCCAGACAAAACAGTCGTCCTGGCGCAAATCGGACACCACCTGGACACTGGGTTTATTTGGTACAGCCATCGGCGCTGGGGTGCTGTTCTTCCCTATCCGCGCAGGTTTTGGCGGACTGATCCCCATTCTGATCATGCTGGTGTTAGCATACCCCATCGCTTTCTATTGCCACCGTGCGCTGGCACGCCTGTGTCTTTCCGGTTCTAACCCTTCCGGCAACATCACAGAAACGGTTGAAGAGCACTTTGGTAAAACGGGCGGCGTGGTTATCACGTTCCTCTACTTCTTTGCGATTTGTCCGCTGCTGTGGATTTATGGCGTCACCATTACCAACACCTTTATGACCTTCTGGGAAAACCAGCTGCAGATGCCCGCGCTGAACCGTGGCTTCGTGGCATTGTTCCTGTTGCTGCTGATGGCATTCGTCATCTGGTTTGGTAAAGATCTGATGGTTAAAGTGATGAGCTACCTGGTATGGCCGTTCATTGCCAGCCTGGTGCTTATCTCTCTGTCACTGATTCCTTACTGGAACTCTGCGGTTATCGATCAGGTTGATATCAGCAATATCGCCCTGACTGGCCATGACGGCATCCTGGTTACCGTATGGCTGGGTATTTCCATCATGGTGTTCTCTTTCAACTTCTCGCCAATCGTTTCTTCCTTCGTCGTCTCTAAACGTGAAGAGTATGAGAAAGATTACGGTCGTGAATTTACCGAGCAGAAGTGTTCCAAAATCATCTCCCGCGCCAGTATGCTGATGGTTGCGGTGGTAATGTTCTTCGCCTTTAGCTGCCTGTTCACGCTGTCTCCGGCAAACATGGCGGATGCGAAAGCGCAAAACATTCCTGTGCTGTCTTACCTGGCGAACCACTTCGCTTCACTGTCCGGTACGAAGTCCACCTTCGCAACTGTTCTGGAGTACGGTGCTTCAATCATCGCACTGGTTGCTATCTTCAAATCTTTCTTCGGCCACTATCTGGGCACGCTGGAAGGTCTGAACGGTCTGGTGCTGAAGTTTGGTTATAAAGGCGATAAAACGAAAGTTTCTGCCGGCAAACTTAATACCATCAGCATGATCTTCATCATGGGCTCCACCTGGGTTGTGGCTTACGCCAACCCGAACATCCTGGACCTGATTGAAGCAATGGGCGCGCCGATTATTGCCTCTCTGCTCTGCCTGCTGCCGATGTATGCCATCCGTAAAGCGCCATCACTGGCGAAATACCGTGGCCGTCTGGATAACGTGTTTGTTACCGTGATTGGTCTGCTGACCATCCTGAACATCGTCTACAAACTGTTTTAATCCTTAAGCTCAGGATGAGCGGAGTAGTGAAATGAATGAGTTTCCGGTAGTACTGGTTATTAACTGTGGTTCGTCTTCCATTAAATTCTCAGTGCTGGATGCAGCAAACTGTGAAGTTTTAATGGCGGGAATTGCAGACGGTATTAACTCTGAAAATGCGTTCATAGCAATTAATGGAGGAGAGCCAGCTAATCTGGCTCACCACAGCTACGAAGACGCATTAAAAGCAATTGCCGTTGAACTGGAGAAACGTAATTTAATGGACAGCGTGGCCTTAATTGGCCACCGCATTGCCCACGGCGGAAATATCTTTACCGAATCAGCAATTATTACTGACGAAGTTATCGACAATATTCGCCGGGTATCGCCATTAGCACCGCTACATAATTATGCGAACCTGAGCGGGATTGAATCTGCTCAGCACCTTTTCCCAAGCGTGCAGCAGGTCGCGGTATTTGATACCAGCTTCCACCAGACGATGGCCCCTGAGGCCTATCTGTACGGTTTACCGTGGAAATATTATGAGGAGTTGGGCGTTCGTCGTTATGGCTTCCACGGCACGTCTCACCGCTATGTTTCTCAACGGGCGCATGAGCTTCTCGAACTGCAGAGTGATGACTCCGGTCTGGTTGTGGCGCACCTGGGCAACGGCGCGTCAATCTGTGCGGTACGTAATGGACAGAGCGTTGATACCTCAATGGGCATGACGCCGCTGGAAGGGCTGATGATGGGCACACGCAGTGGCGACGTCGATTTCGGCGCCATGGCGTGGATTGCCAGCGAAACCAACCAGACGCTCGGCGACCTTGAGCGCGTAGTGAATAAAGAGTCCGGTTTACTGGGTATTTCCGGTTTGTCCTCTGACTTACGTACGTTAGAAAAAGCCTGGCACGAAGGACATGAGCGTGCGCAGCTGGCGATTAAAACGTTTGTGCATCGTATTGCACGCCATATCGCCGGACATGCCGCATCGCTGCATCGTCTTGATGGGATTATTTTCACCGGCGGAATTGGTGAGAACTCGGTATTAATTCGTCGTCTGGTTATTGAACATCTCGCCGTTTTAGGGGTGAATATCGACAGCGAAATGAATAGCCTGCCAAATTCCCATGGCGAAAGAATTATCTCTAATAAAGATGCTCGTGTTATTTGTGCGGTTATTCCCACAAATGAAGAGAAAATGATTGCGCGTGATGCCATTGCCTTAGGCAAAATTAATACACCAGTAGAATTTGCATAATTAAATTTCAGCAGAGAGATTATTTTTCATGAAGGTAAATATCGATACCAGCGATATGCTGTATGCCGAAGCCTGGAATGGCTTTAAAGGTACGGACTGGAAAGAAGAAATTAATGTCCGTGATTTTATTCAGCACAACTATACGCCTTATGAAGGGGATGAATCTTTCCTCGCCGAAGCAACGCCTGCGACCACTGCATTGTGGGAAAAAGTCATGGCGGGCATCCGTATTGAAAACTCGACGCACGCGCCGGTTGATTTCGATACCAATATTGCTACCACGATAACCGCGCATGACGCCGGTTATATTGAACAAGAACTGGAAAAAATCGTCGGTCTACAAACGGATAAGCCGCTCAAGCGTGCTCTGCATCCGTTTGGCGGCATCAATATGATCAAAAGCTCTTTTGATGCTTATGGTCGTGAGATGGATGCTGATTTTGAATACCAGTTTACTGAACTGCGTAAAACCCATAACCAGGGCGTATTCGACGCCTACTCTCCGGATATGCTGCGCTGCCGTAAATCCGGCGTGTTGACCGGCCTGCCGGATGGTTACGGTCGTGGTCGTATCATCGGTGATTATCGCCGCGTCGCGCTGTACGGTATCCGCTATCTGGTGCGTGAGCGTGAACTGCAGTTTGCCGATCTCCAGTCGAACCTGGAGTGGGGCCAGAATCTTGAAGCCACGATTCGTCTTCGCGAAGAGCTGTCTGAACACCGTCGCGCTCTGCTGCAAATGCAGGAAATGGCGGCGAAATACGGCTGCGATATCTCCCGTCCGGCGCGTAATGCGCAGGAAGCGGTGCAGTGGGTGTACTTTGCTTACCTGGCTGCGGTGAAATCTCAGAACGGTGGCGCTATGTCGCTGGGCCGTACCGCATCGTTCCTCGACATCTACATTGAGCGCGATTTCAAAGCGGGCGTGCTAAATGAGCAGCAGGCGCAGGAGCTGATCGACCACTTCATTATGAAGATCCGTATGGTGCGCTTCCTGCGTACGCCGGAATTCGACACCCTGTTCTCAGGCGACCCAATCTGGGCGACCGAAGTTATCGGCGGTATGGGGCTGGATGGCCGCACGCTGGTGACCAAAAACTCGTTCCGCTATCTGCATACGCTGCACACCATGGGCCCGGCACCTGAGCCGAACCTGACGGTGCTGTGGTCTGAGCAGCTACCGATAGCCTTCAAAAAGTACGCCGCCCAGGTGTCTATCATCACCTCGTCTTTGCAGTATGAAAACGACGATCTGATGCGTGCCGACTTTGACAGCGATGACTATGCCATTGCCTGCTGCGTCAGCCCGATGGTTATCGGCAAGCAAATGCAGTTCTTCGGGGCACGTGCCAACCTCGCCAAAACGTTGCTGTATGCAATCAACGGCGGCGTGGATGAGAAGCTGAAAATCCAGGTCGGGCCGAAAACGGCACCGCTGATGGATGACGTGCTGGACTACGACACGGTGATGGAGAGCCTGGACCACTTTATGGACTGGCTGGCCGTGCAGTACATCAGCGCGCTGAACATCATCCACTACATGCACGACAAGTACAGCTACGAAGCTTCGCTGATGGCGCTGCACGATCGTGATGTCTATCGCACGATGGCCTGTGGTATGGCGGGTCTGTCCGTGGCGGCGGATTCTCTGTCGGCTATCAAATACGCTCGCGTGAAACCGATTCGTGATGAAAATGGTCTGGCAGTTGATTTCGAAATCGAAGGCGACTATCCGCAATACGGCAACAACGACGAGCGCGTAGACAGCATTGCCTGCGACCTGGTCGAACGCTTTATGAAGAAAATTAAGGTGTTGCCAACCTACCGTAACGCGGTGCCGACGCAGTCCATTCTGACCATTACCTCCAACGTGGTGTACGGACAGAAAACCGGTAATACGCCGGACGGACGTCGCGCAGGTACGCCGTTTGCGCCAGGGGCGAACCCGATGCACGGCCGCGATCGTAAAGGTGCGGTGGCGTCGTTAACCTCGGTTGCCAAACTTCCGTTCACCTATGCCAAAGACGGTATCTCGTACACCTTCTCCATTGTGCCGGCAGCGCTGGGCAAAGAGGATGGAGTGCGTAAAACCAACCTGGTCGGTCTGCTGGACGGTTACTTCCACCATGAAGCACATGTGGAAGGTGGTCAGCATCTGAACGTTAACGTTATGAACCGTGAAATGTTGATGGATGCCATTGAGCACCCGGAAAACTATCCGAACCTGACGATCCGCGTGTCTGGTTATGCGGTGCGCTTCAACGCGCTGACCCGCGAACAGCAGCAGGATGTTATTTCACGTACTTTCACCCAGGCGCTCTGACGCCGGAGGGACTATGAGAAAAGTAATTGCAACCGAATGTGCGCCAGGGGCGATTGGGCCTTACGTACAGGGTGTGGATCTGGGCAGCATGGTGTTGACGTCAGGTCAAATTCCGGTGTGTCCACAGACCGGTGAAGTGGCTGAAAACGTGGCCGATCAGGCGCGTCAAAGCCTGGAAAACGTGAAAGCGATCGTCGAGTCCGCAGGTTTGAAAGTGAGCGATATCGTGAAGACGACCGTTTTCGTTTCTGACCTGAACGACTTCGCCACCATTAATCAGGTGTACCAGCAGTTCTTTGATGAGCATAAGGCAATTTACCCTACGCGCAGCTGCGTACAGGTCGCCCGCTTACCAAAGGATGTGAAGCTGGAGATTGAAGCCATCGCCGTACGTGGCGACACGCTGTAATCCCTTGCGGGGCGATCTCAGGATCGCCCCGATCCTTAATGAGTGTGAAACCTGGTCTTCACTGAACGGCAATCCGAGGGTGTGGATATGATTAGCGCATTCGATATTTTTAAGATTGGCATTGGACCTTCCAGCTCCCATACCGTGGGGCCAATGAACGCAGGTAAAAGCTTTATCGATCTGTTGGTCAGCAGCGGGGAACTTCCCAAGGCTACGCATATTGTGGTCGATCTTTATGGATCGCTTTCCCTGACCGGAAAAGGTCATGCGACGGATGTCGCCATCATGATGGGACTGGCCGGTAACAGTCCGCAAAACGTTAATATAGATTCTATCGCTGGTTTTACTCAGGAAGTGGCCCGTACCGGACGTTTACCGGTTGCAGAGGGCACGCATATTGTCGATTTCTCCCCAGACAAAAATATCCTCTTTCACACCGAAACGCTGCCGCGCCATGAAAATGGCATGCGTATCACCGCATGGAACGGCACCGAGACGCTATTAAGCAAAACCTATTACTCCGTCGGCGGCGGTTTTATCGTTGAAGAGGAGCAATTTGGTCAGGCGCATGATGTTGAAGCACACGTGCCCTACAATTTTCATTCCGCCAGCGAACTGCTGAAACTGTGTGAGCGTAACGGGCTGTCCGTTTCCGGTCTGATGATGCAGAACGAACTGGCGATGCGCAGCAAAGAAGAAATCGATGCTGGTTTTGCCGCCATCTGGGACGTCATGCACGCCGGCATTGAGCGTGGCATGAACACCGAAGGCGTCCTGCCGGGTCCATTGAACGTCCCGCGCCGCGCCGTGGCATTACGCCGGTTGCTGGTTTCCAGCGATAACCTGTCCAGCGACCCGATGAACGTTATTGACTGGATCAACATGTTCGCGCTGGCCGTGAGCGAAGAAAACGCCGCCGGATGCCGGGTTGTGACGGCACCGACCAACGGCGCATGTGGAATTATCCCTGCCGTATTGGCCTATTACGACAAGTTCCGCCGTCCGGTGAATGCAAACTCCATTGCCCGTTACTTGCTGGCCGCGGGGGCGATAGGGGCGCTGTATAAGATGAACGCCTCTATTTCTGGTGCCGAAGTCGGCTGTCAGGGTGAAATTGGCGTAGCCTGTTCAATGGCGGCAGCCGGGCTGACCGAGTTGCTCGGCGGTAGCCCGTCGCAGGTTTGTATTGCGGCGGAAATCGCCATGGAGCATAACCTGGGGCTGACCTGCGATCCGGTTGCTGGACAGGTGCAAATACCGTGTATTGAACGTAATGCGATCAACGCGGTAAAAGCCGTCAACGCCGCACGCATGGCGCTGCGTCGCACATCTGAGCCACGCGTTTCGCTCGATAAAGTGATCGAGACCATGTATGAAACGGGCAAAGATATGAACGACAAATACCGTGAAACCTCACGCGGTGGTCTGGCGATTAAAGTAGTTTGTACCTGAGATGAAAGGGTGCGTTTGTAGGCCGGATAAGGCGTAAGCGCCGCCGCTCCCTTGCATCCAAGGCTCCCGGCGGGAAAATCGTCGCTGCGCGAGCTATTCGTCTTATTCCGTCTGCCTGTCGGGTCGGGGCCGAGCCTGCATCCATGCAGGCCGTCCCCTCTGCCCGCATCCCTGCGGGCAGTCCCGGTCAGCCGTCAACGCCTCATCGATTTTCAGCCGGACCGGGGTCATCGCTTCAACCCTCTGACTTCCAGTTAAATCTGTTTTGCTGTTTTAACAAAAAATGCAGAAGGTGAGGTGTTAACTGATCAGCATTAGCACTTTGGTGTACATTTTTTGTTGTGATCTGCTTCAAAAATAGAATTTAAATCCTAAATATGCATATAAAAGAGAAAATATTTCTTAACTTTTAGAAATTACAGGGGTTTGTTTGTGAAGTTTTTCTCTGATCCTGCGCGTATGATTTCTTCATTACTCCAATAGCTCACCTGCACCTAAGTACTGCGTATCGCATTGATGCAGTACGAAAAAAATATAAAAACCTCTACCTACACATTGAGCGGGAAATTATGGAAACGGCAACGAATAGTAGCGTAATACTCGACGCATCTGCTCCGGCACGTCGGGCGGGAATGACCGAAAGCGAATGGCGTGAAGCCATTAAGTTCGACAGCACGGACACCGGCTGGGTCATTATGAGTATCGGTATGGCAATTGGCGCGGGGATTGTTTTTCTTCCTGTCCAGGTAGGATTGATGGGGCTGTGGGTGTTCTTGCTCTCCTCTATCATCGGCTACCCAGCCATGTACCTGTTCCAGCGCCTGTTTATCAACACGCTGGCTGAGTCCCCAGAGTGTAAAGACTACCCGAGCGTGATCAGCGGCTATCTGGGTAAGAACTGGGGCATCCTGTTAGGTGCGTTGTATTTTGTGATGCTGGTTATCTGGATGTTCGTTTATTCCACCGCCATCACCAATGATAGCGCCTCCTATCTGCACACGTTTGGTGTGACGGAAGGTTTACTGTCCGACAGCCCGTTCTATGGCCTGGTATTGATTTGCATCCTGGTGGCTATCTCGTCACGCGGGGAACAAATGCTGTTTAAAATCTCCACCGGCATGGTAATGACCAAGCTGCTGGTTGTGGCAGCGCTTGGCGTGTCGATGGTAGGGATGTGGCATCTGCATAACGCGGGTTCACTGCCGCCGATGGCGCTGCTGATCAAAAATGCGATCATCACTCTGCCGTTTACGCTGACCTCGATTCTGTTTATTCAGACCTTAAGCCCGATGGTTATCTCATACCGTTCACGCAACAAATCCATCGAAGTGGCGCGCCATAAAGCCCTGCGTGCCATGAACATCGCGTTCGGTATTCTGTTTGTTACCGTCTTTTTCTACGCCGTTTCCTTCACGTTGGCGATGGGCCACGACGAAGCGGTTAAAGCTTATGAGCAGAACATTTCCGCTCTGGCGATTGCCGCGCAATTTATCAATGGTGCGGGTGCTGGCTGGGTGAAAATCGTCAGCGTTATTCTGAACATTTTCGCCGTTATGACCGCTTTCTTCGGTGTCTACTTAGGTTTCCGTGAAGCGACTCAAGGGATCGTGATGAACATTCTGCGCCGCTATATGCCGGCTGAGAAAATCAACGAAACCTTTGTTCAGCGCGGCATTATGATTTTTGCCATCCTGCTGGCCTGGAGCGCAATTGTGCTCAACGCGCCGGTGCTGAGCTTCACCTCTATTTGTAGCCCTATCTTCGGCATGGTGGGTTGTCTGATCCCGGCCTGGCTGGTCTACAAAGTTCCTGCACTGCACAAATACAAAGGCGCTTCCCTGTATCTGATTATTTTCACGGGCCTGCTGTTGTGCGTTTCTCCGTTCCTGGCATTTTCCTGAGATATTTGAGCAAAGGTTGTTGTTATGTTTGAGACTACATTGAATCCATTATGGGATAGTTTTATCCGCGCGGTGCAGGAAGAAGTTAAGCCTGCGTTGGGCTGTACAGAACCTATCTCTCTGGCTCTGGCGGCGGCGGTTGCCTCCTCTGAGCTGGACGGCGCGGTTGAACGCATTGACGCGTGGGTCTCACCGAACCTGATGAAAAACGGCATGGGCGTTACCGTGCCGGGTACCGGAATGGTCGGGTTACCTGTCGCGGCGGCGCTGGGTGCGCTGGGGGGAAATGCCCGTGCCGGTTTAGAGGTACTGAAAGATGCGTCGCCACAAGCGATCGCCGATGCGAAAGCGATTCTGAGCGCTGGCAAGGTTGCGGTGATGCTGCAGGAGCCTTGCGAGGACATCCTCTTTTCCCGCGCGAAGGTTTACAGCGCTGAAGGATGGGCGTGCGTGACGATTGTGGGCGGTCATACCAACATTGTGCACATCGAGACCAATAAGGGCGTAGTGTTCACCACAGAACAGAACGCTCAGGAAGAGGAGCAGGAGTCGCCGCTGGCGGTATTGTCTCACACCTCGCTGGAAGAGATTCTGGCGTTCGTGAACGCGGTACCGTTTGAGTCAATCCGCTTCATTCTCGATGCGGCAAAACTGAACGGTGCGCTGTCTCAGGAAGGGCTGCGCGGTAACTGGGGTTTGCACATCGGAACTACGCTTGAGAAGCAGTGTGCGCGTGGCCTGCTGGCGAACGATCTCTCCACCTCTATTCTGATCCGCACCAGTGCGGCATCGGATGCGCGAATGGGCGGGGCGACGCTGCCGGCCATGAGCAACTCCGGCTCCGGTAATCAGGGCATTACCGCGACTGTTCCGGTGATGGTGGTGGCTGAGCACTTTGGCGCGGATGAGGAGAAACTGGCACGTGCGCTAATGTTGTCTCATCTGAGCGCTATCTACATCCATCATCAGCTTCCGCGTTTGTCTGCACTGTGTGCGGCAACTACGGCGGCGATGGGGGCAGCAGCGGGGATGGCATGGATCGTAGATGGTCGCTACAACACCATCGCGATGGCGATCAGCAGCATGATTGGCGACGTGAGCGGAATGATATGCGATGGCGCTTCAAACAGCTGCGCGATGAAAGTCTCAACCAGTGCTTCCGCGGCGTGGAAAGCGGTACTGATGGCGCTGGATGATACTGCTGTAACCGGCAACGAAGGGATTGTGGCGCATAACGTGGAACAATCTATCGCTAACCTGTGTGCGCTGGCGTGTCGTTCAATGCAGGAAACCGACAAGCAGATTATTGAGATCATGGCCAGTAAGGCACATTAATCTGTAAGCCGGGTAAGCCGTTGACGCCACCCGGCATAAGTCTAAGCCGCCTGTTCAGGCGGCTTCTTCGTCTTCCAGCCGTAGTTCGGCATCGGCCACAATCGCTTCCAGCTCTGTCAGCATTTCTTCATAGCCGAAGGTAACTGTTTCCTGTTTTTTCGGCTCAACCTGAGGCTGGCGTTTTTTTGATGATTTCTTGCTCAATAGTCGTACTCCATTGTTTTCCCTGACTATACGGGCAAATCTATCAGCAAAGCGCGCAGCGGAGTATCGGCGACTAACGTTATGTTAGTTTCGTCACGAATAAATGCCCCATCGCCACAGGTGAGCGCTTCTTTTTCGGCGCCAGACGTCACCGCATGGAATCTGCCGTGAATCGACTGTAAATAAGCACGTGGCCCATGTAACTGAAAACTCAACGATTCACCTTGCTGCAGCTCAACGTGGTGCACCCATACCTGTTGGCGCAGATGTAGGCTGCCTTGTTCACCGTCCGGCGAGGCCAGCAGCTGATGCTTACCGGTGCCCAGCGTGGCTTTCTGTACACAGGCGTTTTCACGCTGCGGGCAGGCGTCCAGCCAGAGCTGCATTCTGGTTAACGGCTTATCTTTGCTGATATTGTGTTCGCTATAGCTGATCCCGGGCTGTGTCGCGAGCAATAGCACTTCACCTGCTTTGGCCTTGATATGGTTGCCTTCGCTGTCTCGGTACTCCGCTTCCCCTTCGAGGATCAGATTGACGATATCCACCTTCGGATAGGTCCGTGGCTGGAAAGAGGCCCCCGGTGCCAGAACTTCCTGGTTCAGAACACGCAGCGAGGCATAACCCAGCAGTTTAGGATCAAAATAGTGTCCAAAGGAGAAGGTATAACGGGCCTGCAGCCAGCCGTAGTCTGCTTGCCCGCATTGTTTGGCTGTACGGGTAGTAATCATAGTTCTTGACCTCTCTTTACTTCCTTTTATGTTAAATGGCTAGACGCTGCATTGTTAGCCAGATATTCTGCCCGGTATGTTCAAATTTCCTGAATGAGAACGAGATGGCCAAAGAAAGGGCTTTAACGCTTGAAGCGTTACGCGTCATGGACGCAATAGACAGACGCGGTAGTTTTGCTGCTGCGGCAGACGAACTGGGACGCGTTCCTTCCGCACTTAGCTATACCATGCAGAAGCTGGAGGAAGAGCTGGACGTGGTGCTGTTTGACCGCTCAGGCCACCGCACAAAATTTACTAACGTTGGGCGTATGTTGCTGGAGCGCGGGCGCGTACTGCTGGAAGCTGCGGATAAACTGACTACCGATGCCGAAGCATTGGCTCGCGGTTGGGAAACGCATCTGACTATCGTTACCGAAGCGCTGGTGCCGACGGCGGCGTTTTTCCCGCTGATCGACAGGCTTGCCGGGAAGGCCAATACCCAGCTTTCCGTTATTACCGAAGTTCTGGCCGGGGCGTGGGAGCGTCTTGAGCAGGGGCGGGCGGATATCGTGATTGCGCCGGATATGCATTTTCGCTCATCCTCAGAAATCAACTCGCGCAAGCTGTACTCGCTGATGAACGTCTATGTAGCGGCCCCGGATCATCCCATTCATCAGGAGCCGGAACCGTTATCGGAAGTCACCCGCGTTAAATACCGTGGGATCGCGGTGGCGGATACCGCCCGTGAACGTCCGGTGCTGACGGTTCAACTGCTGGATAAGCAGCCGCGTCTGACGGTGAGTACGATAGAAGATAAACGTCAGGCGCTGTTGGCAGGACTTGGCGTGGCGACGATGCCGTACCCGCTGGTGGAAGAGGATATTGCGGCTGGTCGGCTGCGGGTCGTTAGTCCGGAATCGACAAGCGAGATAGATATTATTATGGCCTGGCGTCGTGACAGCATGGGCGAGGCGAAATCCTGGTGTCTGCGGGAAATCCCCAAGCTGTTTGCGGGTAAATAGCCTGACTGTTACGCCGGATGCGGTGCGAAGCACCTTATCCGGCCTGGAAGACGGAGTATGTTGTAGGCCTGATAAGCGCAGCGCCATCAGGCATCTACATATGCTACGTCAGGATAACTGTTTGGGATCGGGCCCGAAGCGGTTGCTCCCCTGAGTCCCGTTTTGACAGTTGAAAATGATGATCACCAGCCAGCCTACGATCGGGATCAGCAGCACCAGTAGCCACCAGGCTGAACGATCGGTGTCATGTAAACGCCGGAACTGTACCGCCCACCACGGAATAAAGACCAGAACCCCGTAAATCGTCGTTAATATGCCTTCTCCACCGGCGCGCTCCCAGCCAAACATTCTGTCCAGAATACCCAGCACGAATGTGAAGATGATGTTGACCAGCACAAACATCCAGTATTCTTTACGACGTGCGCGGCCACCAAAACCAAAGTAATTCTTTAATACGTTTAAATACCAATCCATTTTTGCCTCGTTCTGCATTCAATTACTTGTTTTTAAAGTAATCAAATTAAGAATAGCTGCGAATGAAATGATGGTAAATATTTGCGGTGTTAATTATTTGGTCCTCTGATGGGTAATACTTATCAGTGAACGCCTCAGTTTCAGAAAGTATCAACCTGTGTTGGCGGGAGTAATGAATATGCTCTCTCAGAGAAAGGGTTCCGTTCACCTTATGTTCATCGCTTCTCTTAAGCATTGGTTCATGTGAACGTGTAAAGGGCGTTCTCCGCCACGCCCTTTACAATCCCGGCTCCCGGCGGGAAAATTGCCACTTCGTGGTTCCCTCAGCTTTTTCCTTCAGGCTTTCGGGCCGGGCGCGATGTAACGTCCCTGTAAAGCGCGCCCTGAACCCGCATCCCTGCGGGTTCTCCCGGCCTTACGGAAACACGTCGGCAATTTTCAGCCGGACCAGCCACGCCTGACCACCGGTATTTTTATTTGAATATGTCTGAACAGCATAAGAGATTTAACTGAAAGTCAGAGAGTTGAAGCGATGACCCATGTCCGGCTGAAAATCGATGAGTCGTTGACGGCTGACCGGGTCTGCCCGCAGGGATGCGGGCAGAGGGGACGGCCTGCAAGGATGCAGGCTCGGCCCCGACCCGACAGGCAGACGGCATAAGACGAATGAATCGCGTAGCGACGATTTTCCCGCCGGGAGCCTGGGTTGCAAGGGAGGCGGCGGTGAGCCTCCCTTGCACGTTCACGGGTAACGGCGTTTCAGAGAAATGACACAGCTGAGGTGAACGGAACCCTGAGCAAAAATCACATGTTCGCCATACATGCTTAACTAATCGGCCTAACCCCAAAGTGGACCCGTGTATATCATGCGAAACGCTCGTCACGCCCATGAGGTTCGTTGAGGTCCTGCCACGGCCCAACAGAAATAATGCCGGTCGGGTTAATGGTTTTGTGGCTACGGAAGTAGTGATTGCGGATGTGAGCGAAATTGACGGTTTCCGCAATACCCGGCATCTGGTAGATATCACGCAGGAAACCGTACAGGTTCAGATAGTCGCTAATCCGGTGTTTGTCGCACTTGAAGTGGGTGACATACACGGGATCAAAGCGTACCAGCGTGGTCCACAGGCGAATGTCGGCCTCGGTTAACTGGTCGCCGGTCAGGTAGCGATGTTGCCCAAGGATCTGCTCCAGTCGTGCCAGAGATTGAAAGACGTTATCCACGGCGTCGTCGTAGGCTTCCTGACTGGTGGCAAATCCGGCTTTATACACGCCGTTATTAACGTTGTCATAAATCCAGCCGTTCAGCTCGTCGATTTTGCTTTGCAGGGCAGGGGGATAGTAATCTCCGGCTTTCGCGCCCAGCGCATCAAACGCGGTGTTAAACATGCGGATGATTTCTGCAGATTCGTTGCTGACAATGGTGTGGTTCTTTTTATCCCACAGCACCGGAACGGTAACCCGACCACTGTAGTGCGGATCGGCGTGTAAATAGAGCTGATAAAGAAATTCGTGCTGATACAGGGCATCGCCGGTTGCCGCCGGGAAGTTATCGTCAAAGGTCCAGCCGTTTTCCAGCATCAGCGGATGCACAACAGAAACGGAAATAAACGGTTCCAGCCCTTTGAGTTTGCGCAAAATCAGCGTGCGATGCGCCCACGGACAGGCCAGAGAAACGTACAGATGATAGCGGTCTTTTTCGGCAGCAAAGCCACCTTCACCGGTAGGGCCAGGCGCGCCATCCGCGGTGAGCCAGTTACGGAAAGCCGATGCTGAACGTTGAAATTTTCCACCGGTTGATTTGGTATCGTACCAGGTGTCATGCCAGACGCCGTCAATCAGTTGTCCCATGATTTTCGCCTCCTCAGATAGCAAAAGCGAGGAGATATCTCCTCGCTTTTTGATGTGTTCAGTATAGTTTGCTTACCACTTTTTATTCAGTACACGGTCAATACTAAATGCGCCTGGACCGGTGATAGCCAGCAGCAGGAAACCGCCTGCGATGGTCAGGTTTTTCATGAACATCAGAGAGTTCACACCTTCCGCAAAGTTGCTGTGGAAGAGGAACGCCGTCAGCAATGTGAAGCCTGCGGTGAACAGCGCGGTTGTACGGGTCAGGAAACCGAACAGAATTGCCAGACCGCCGCCAAACTCAAGCAGAATCACCAGCGGCAGCATAAATCCTGGGACGCCCATGGCTTCCATGTACTGTTGGGTACCCGCATATCCGGTGATTTTTCCCCAACCTGCGGTAATAAACAGGATTGGCATCAGAATGCGCGCTACCAGTACACCAACATCTTCTAATTTCTTCATCATACTCTCCAGGAAACCACTCAGGCGGCTTATTGTGTTTTTTTGTGCATCGACGCTGCAGAGCGCGTCGTTGCTGTCGATGGAGAGAATCATAAACGTGCTTAATGAGAATTGTTAGCAAGGAAAACTGTCAGTATTTTTCAAAAATTTTGAGGTTGGGGGCAAGGAAAGGATTAGCCGCGCAGTTGCTGCTGTCTGATGGTCGATTTCACCAGACGCCAGATACTCCAGACGCTAAAGCCGCGCTTAGCCCAGCGTACCAGCAGATTTGGGTTGCGGATGGTGCGAACCGCCATAATACTGCTCCCGACCAACACCCAGCCACGCAGGTTCAGTAGCGTCTTCCAGCCACGATCGTAGACCTCGGTGGCTTCCAGCCAGTCGCGGCGAGTCGCAGACAGATCCAGCCGTTGCTGCTGGATCTGTCCAAGCAGTTGCGCCTTACGCTTTTGACGTTCGACTTTGCTGCTCATTATGCATCATCCTCCAGGGCTTGCCTGTCATTAGCGAGTTCCTGGCGTGTATGGCGTAGCAGCGTTGTTTTACGTGCTTTACGCAGCGTCCATATCCCGCCAATCAGCGCTAACAGCAACAGCACAACGGTGGTGGCAATCATGGCGTTCAGGCGGTATTGAGGGTCAATGGCCCAGATGATAAGCACCATCAGGCTCATCAGGCCAAACGCCGCGAACAGCATAGTCAGCCCAAGCATCAGCAGGATCTGGATGAGATTGGCTTTTTCCTCTTCCAGCTCAACGACGGCCAGCCGCAGCCGTGTTTCTACGATCTCAACGAGAATCGTCAGGATCCGCTGTCCAATACCCAGTACGCCTTTGCCTGGACCTTGTGCGTGTTGAGAATCAGCCATTGTTAACGGCGCGACAGCAGTACACCAAGCACCACACCGACTGCAGCGCCAATGCCGACGCCTGTCCATGGGTTTTCGCGCACGTAGTTATCGGCTTTAGCCGCGGCCTCACGGGTCTGTTTGGCGATTACATCGCTGGTTTCACTCAGACGATGGCGGCTCTCGCGCAGCGCATGTTCGGCTTTGCTGCGAATTTTACTCATCTCTTCCTTCGACTTATCGCCAGAGGAGCTAAGTACTTCTTCAAGCGTATCCGCAAGAGATTTCAGCTCAGCGCGCAGGTTTTCCGTAGCATTATCTTTCGACATAGTTTTCTCCAGTTGAGTGGCTAGTTACCGTACTTAGTAATCGCGGGTCTCGAGTTCTTTTAGCTCTTGCTGAGCTTCAGCAAGCTTGTGTTCGCGCTTTGCGATTTTTTCCGCATCGCCTTTTTGCTTAGCTTCGGCTAAGTCACGTTGACGCTCGGCAATCTCATTTTTCTGCTCGGCGATTTTTTTCTGATGGTTAGCGCGCAGTTTGCTGTCAGTACAGTTTGCTCTGACTTCGCTCAGCGCTTTGTTCAGCCCATTGATACGGCTCTGATTGTTGTGTTTTTCGGCATAGCTAATCTCCCGCTGAATGTCTTGTTCTTTTTCCTGACAGAGAGTGGTGGCGTAGCTGCCGGCACTGAGAGCGAAAAGGCTAATTGCCAAAGCGATGCGGTATTTCATTCTTGAACCTTCCATTGTGATTCGACCTCGTCGTTTAGGGTCGATGCTCCAGAATAATAAAGCGTTGGGTCATAAACCCAGTTTATTAATCATAGGCGCTAAACGGTGAAATCACCAAAGTGAGTGATCTAATTCAGATTCCTGGAAATTAACCAAAACGGTGTGGGGTCTCACGTAAGCGGGATAACCACTGAACCGCCTGATTATTATCATCCTGCTGAGCGATAACGAAACCGTGCGGTAACGTTCGATCCAGTACGACCTTCGCCGCTGCGCTCTGTGCACTGGAATCAAAGGTAATCAGCAGGGCGTCATTTTGCGGAGTGATGCTTTTAAAACGAATGCCGTTGGCATCCAGGTGATGCCAGATAGAGAAGCCATCAGGCATGCTGGCTCCCTGGTTAACGGCACGAATGGCAAGCGTTGACTCCTGCTGGCGAATGACCGACCAGGTCAGGAGCAACGCGCCGATGAACAACATAAAAGTGGTGGACCAGGCAAGTCGTCGGAGCGTTATGCATGATTTCAGCATAATTTACCCTCGGTTCCCGTATTTCTTTTTCCAAAGAACAACCAGTGATCCAGCCAGACCAAACACCAGTAACACCACAGGAAGCAGCATCAGGCAAGACATCAGCTGATCTTCATATTTGAGAAACACCGGTGTTTTGCCCAGCAGATAGCCCAGCGATGTGAGAATAAGGACCCAAAGCAGTCCGCTCATCCAGTTGAAGAACTGAAAGCGCGCATTGTTCAGGCCGGACAATCCTGCGATGGTCGGCAGTAATGTTCTGACAAACGCGATAAAGCGGCCGACCAGCAGCGCAGACAAGCCATGCTTATGGAACAGATGATGCGCACGCTGATGATAATGTGCAGGAAGATGAGATAACCAGTTTTGCACGGTGCGGGTATTACCCAACCATCGACCTTGTATATAGCTGAGCCAGCAACCAAGGCTGGCTGCGGTGGTGAGCAGCAGTACCGTTTGCGGAAAACCCATTGCGCCTTTGGCAATAAGTACGCCGACCAGTACCAGCAAGCTGTCGCCAGGTAAAAAGGCTGCTGGCAGCAGTCCGTTTTCCAGAAACAAAATAGTAAAGAGTACAAAATAGAGCATGCCAATCATGGAAGGATTGGCCAGCGTTTCAAAATCCTGAGCCCATAAAGCATTTAGTAATTGAGTCAGTAGTTCCATTCAATATTCCTGGAGAATCGGTTGTCGTCATGCCGGTTTTCTGGATTTTGTAACACCACGATTTTATTAATATTTTTTACATGACTTGTGGTCTGTTACAAACTCACGGCCTGAACTATTCCCTGTAAAGTTGTGAAGTTAGCAAGCTCTTAAACACAAAAATTCAAACAGCATCTAATTGTAACAAAGGTCAACGTAGTCCGTTATAGAAATTACGGTTGTTGAACTGTGATTTTGCTTATCGCAATGGAGGGAGGCGAGAGGATTTACACAGGCTGACACTTTATACCTAACGCTTACCAAGTGTCAGAAACAGGCGCGTGGTCGCGCCTGCATTGATAAGATTGTTTATTTTGCGCTGTTAGCAGCTGTATCGAGGTGAACGACCGGATTTTCGGTAAATAGATAACGGTCCGCATTGAACTCAAAATCATCGCTGGTTTCGTTAAACAGCATCTGCTTCGTGTTCTCAAGATGCTGCCACATCGCCAGTTTGGCGGCATGAGGATCTTTGCGAATCAGCGCCCGAAGGATCTGGTCATGGTCATCACACCAGTTATCAACCGTGCGCAGGTCGATGTGGTCGTGCAATTTCTTCCAGTAGGGGTTGTGAATACGCTGAGTCCACATTTTTTCAACAATCGCGGCCAGAGCCGAGTTCTGCGTTGCCAGGGCGACCTGCACATGGAACTGGAGATCCCACTCGGAGTCACGAAAGCTTTTTTCGTTTCGTGATTTCTCCTGAATCTCCATCAGCTTCATTATGTCCTGTTTGGTCACCTGGGTGGCGGCAAACTCGGCAATGTTACTCTCAATGAGCTGACGCGCCTGGAGCAGCTCGAAAGGACCGTAGCTGGCAAATTCCAGGTTTTCATCTGGCGCAACATAATGTCTGGGTTGGTTGGAAATGACGTGGATCCCCGATCCTTTACGCACCTCAACGTAACCCTCTACCTCGAGCATGATAATTGCTTCACGAACCACGGTACGGCTGACATTTTTTTCATCTGCGATAAAGCGCTCGGCAGGGAGTTTGTCACCCACCAGATAGACGCCTTGCTCAATGCGTTCTTTCAGATCAGCTGCAAGTTGTTGGTACAAACGTCGTGGTTCGGTGATTTCCATATGCGCTCCAGGCATGATACGGCAGACTATATTTGTTATACCACTTTTGCGATTACTGCTCCACTCGCGGCGATAAAAAAGCCGCCAGATGACTGGCGGCTTTGCATTATATACCCTTGATGAAAAGCAGCGGGTTAATTTTGCGGAGCAGGATCGCCAGTCTGTGATCCCGAGTCGACCTCGCTGGCCGATTTGTTCTGCAATACCGTCCAGATAACGAGTGCGCCGAGCAGGTCGAATACCGCCAGTACGGCGAACAGCGGGCTAAAGCCGATGGTGTCAGCCAGTGCGCCAACAACCAGTGCAAACAGCGTACTTGCAAGCCAGGCGGACATACCGGTCAGGCCGTTTGCCGTTGCCACTTCATTACGACCAAATACGTCAGAAGAAAGCGTAATCAGCGCACCGGACAGCGCCTGGTGAGCAAAGCCGCCGACGCACAGCAGGGCGATAGCAATGTACGGGCTGGTGAACAGACCAATCATCCCTGGGCCAATCATCAGCAATGCGCCCATGGTGACGACCATTTTACGTGAAACGATCAGGTTAACGCCGAACCAGCGCTGGAACAGCGGCGGTAAGTAGCCCCCAACGATACAGCCCAGGTCAGCAAACAGCATCGGCATCCAGGCAAACATCGCAATCTCTTTCAGGTTAAAGCCGTAGACTTTAAACATGAACAGCGGGATCCAGGCGTTGAAGGTACCCCAGGCTGGCTCTGCCAGGAAACGCGGCAGCGCGATGCCCCAGAACTGGCGGTTACGCAGGATCTGACCGAGCGACATTTTTTTCGAGGTCGCGTTTTTATGCTGTGATTCCTGACCATTCAGAATGTAATCACGTTCTTCATCAGACAGCTTTTTCTGGTCGCGCGGGTGTTTGTAGAACACAAGCCAGCACATCGCCCAGATGAAGCTCAGCGCACCGGAAATAATGAATGCCATCTGCCAGCTGTGCATGACGATTGCCCAGACGACCAGCGGCGGAGCAATCATCGCACCGATAGAAGAGCCGACGTTAAAGTACCCAACGGCAATTGAACGTTCTTTTGCCGGGAACCACTCAGAACTGGCTTTCAAACCCGCAGGGATCATTGCGGCTTCAGCGGCACCTACCGCGCCACGCGCCAACGCCAGTCCACCCCAACTGCCAGCCAGTGCGGTCGCGCCACAGAAGACGGCCCACAGAACGGCGAACATCGCGTAACCAACTTTTGTGCCGAGCACATCGAGCACGTAGCCGGCAACGGGTTGCATTACGGTGTAAGCAGCAGAATACGCTGCGATGATATAGGAATACTGTTGAGTGGAGATGTGTAACTCTTCCATCAGAGTTGGCGCAGCTGCCGCCACAGTGTTACGTGTCAGGTAACCCAGCACGGTGCCAAGCGTCACCAGTGCAATCATGTACCAACGTAACCCTTTAATTTTACGCATGTAAAACCTCATCGTTTTGTTATGTCCGCGAACGAGCGGTCATCTTCCAGTTCAGGGCGGAGGATGTTCTTTTACGAGGGGGGACCGAAAAAAAGCCGGTACTCCCCGAACTTTGCCATGTCAATAATTGTGCTAATTCGGTTTCCGTACCGGTCAATCCGATGGTTATACATCGGTAATTTGCATTCCGTCGGCTTATGTATCGCGACGGCCAAAAGATAACTTGTCATACAGCTTTAAAAGGTGAGTGCCATCACAAAAGTGTGAATCTTCGTGTGGTCATTATTTCGATTCAGCAAAGCCAGCACTGGCGCGGCTTGACGCGTGATTTACCTCTTTGAGAGTAATTTTTTTGTCACCATTTGTTGATCTAACTCACGAAAATATCTTCAGTGTATGGAAATTGGTGTGATAACTTTGTCAACATCAAAACATAAGCAATCTGACGCACTCGTTGAGAGGAAGACGATAATGACCCCGTTTATGACTGAAGATTTCCTGCTGGACACCGAATTTGCCCGCCGTCTGTACCATGATTACGCCAAAGACCAGCCGATCTTCGATTACCACTGCCATTTACCACCGCAACAAATCGCTGAAAACTACCGTTTTAATAACCTGTATGACATCTGGCTGAAGGGTGATCACTACAAATGGCGTGCGATGCGTACCAATGGCGTCGCTGAGCGCTTGTGTACCGGCGATGCGTCCGATCGCGAGAAGTTTGACGCATGGGCCGCCACGGTTCCGCACACTATCGGTAACCCGCTGTACCACTGGACCCACCTCGAATTACGCCGCCCGTTTGGTATTACAGGTAAGCTGCTTTCTCCTGCGACTGCTGATGAAATCTGGAACCAATGCAACGAGCTGCTGGCGCAGGATAAATTCTCCGCGCGCGGCATCATGCAGCAGATGAATGTGAAAATGGTCGGCACTACCGATGACCCGATCGACTCTCTGGAGCACCATGCGGCCGTTGCTAAAGACGGAAGCTTTGATGTGAAAGTGCTGCCGAGCTGGCGTCCGGATAAAGCCTTTAACATTGAGCTGGCGACCTTTAATGACTACATGGCGAAGCTCGGTGAAGTGTCTGACACGGATATCCGCCGCTTCAGCGATCTGCAAGCTGCACTGACCAAACGTCTGGATCACTTCGCGGCTCACGGCTGTAAAGTTTCTGACCACGCGCTGGACGTGGTGCTGTTTGCCGAATCTAACGAATCTGAACTGGATAGCATTCTGGCGCGTCGCCTGGCGGGTGAAACCCTGAGTGAGCATGAAGTTGCCCAGTTTAAAACTGCCGTGCTGGTGTTCCTTGGTGCGGAATATGCTCGTCGCGAATGGGTACAGCAGTACCACATCGGCGCGCTGCGTAATAACAACCTGCGCCAGTTCAAACTGTTGGGCGCGGATGTTGGCTTCGACTCCATCAATGACCGTCCGATGGCTGAAGAACTGTCCAAACTGCTGAGCAAGCAGAACGAACAGAACCTGCTGCCGAAAACCATTCTGTACTGCCTGAACCCGCGCGATAACGAAGTGCTGGGCACCATGATCGGTAACTTCCAGGGCGAAGGTATGCCGGGCAAGATGCAGTTCGGTTCCGGTTGGTGGTTCAACGATCAGAAAGACGGGATGGAACGTCAGATGACGCAGCTGGCCCAGCTCGGCCTGCTGAGCCGTTTCGTCGGCATGCTGACCGATAGCCGTAGCTTCCTGTCATACACGCGCCATGAATACTTCCGTCGCATTCTGTGCCAGATGATTGGCCGTTGGGTTGCTGCAGGTGAAGCACCGGCAGATATCCAGTTGCTGGGTGAAATGGTCAGAAATATTTGCTTTAACAATGCGCGTGATTACTTCGCCATTGAACTGAACTAAGGCCCGGGTGAAGGTATGCAATACATCAAGATCCATGCGCTGGATAACGTCGCGGTAGCGCTCGCTGATTTGGCTGAAGGAACCGAAGTCACCGTTGATGGGCAGGCGGTAACCCTGCGTCAGGCGGTCTCTCGTGGCCATAAATTCGCTTTACGCGATATTGCGAAAGGCGAAAACGTCATTAAATACGGTTTGCCAATTGGCCATACGCTGGTGGACGTTGCGGCGGGTGAGCATATTCATGCTCACAACACGCGCACCAATCTGAGCGACCTGGACACGTATAGCTACCACCCTGATTTTCAGGCGGAAGTTGCACAACCGGCGGATCGTGATGTGCAGATCTACCGTCGTGCCAACGGCGATGTTGGCGTGCGCAACGAACTGTGGATCCTACCGACGGTTGGCTGTGTTAACGCCATGGCGCGCCAGATGCAGAACCGTTTTCTGAAAGAGACTAACGATGCCGAAGGAATCGACGGCGTACATCTCTTCAGCCACACCTACGGCTGTTCACAGCTCGGCGACGACCACATTAACACCCGCACCATGCTGCAAAACATGGTGCGTCACCCGAATGCGGGTGCGGTGCTGGTGGTTGGCCTTGGTTGTGAAAACAACCAGGTTGATGCCTTCCGCGAAACCCTAGGCGAGTACGATCCTGAGCGCGTTCACTTCATGGTCTGCCAACATCAGGAAGACGAAGTGGAAGCGGGGATTGAACATCTTCACCAGTTGTACAACGTGATGCGTAACGATAAGCGTGAGCCGGGTAAGCTGGGCGAGCTGAAGTTTGGTCTGGAATGCGGCGGCTCTGACGGCCTGTCTGGTATTACCGCCAACCCGATGCTGGGTCGTTTTTCTGACTACGTGATTGCCAACGGCGGCACCACCGTACTGACCGAAGTACCGGAAATGTTCGGCGCCGAGCAACTGCTGATGGACCACTGCCGCGATGAAGAAACGTTCGGCAAGCTGGTCACCATGGTCAATGACTTCAAGCAGTACTTCATTGCTCACGACCAGCCGATCTACGAGAACCCATCGCCGGGCAACAAAGCGGGCGGTATCACCACGCTGGAAGATAAATCTCTCGGCTGCACGCAAAAAGCAGGCTCCAGCCAGGTGGTGGACGTACTGCGCTACGGCGAACGTCTGAAGACGCATGGTCTGAACCTGCTGAGCGCACCGGGTAACGATGCGGTGGCGACCAGTGCCCTGGCGGGCGCGGGCTGTCATATGGTGCTGTTCAGTACCGGTCGCGGTACGCCGTACGGTGGTTTTGTGCCGACGGTGAAAATTGCTACCAACAGCGAGCTGGCGGCGAAGAAAAAGCACTGGATCGACTTTGACGCTGGACAGTTGATCCATGGTAAAGCGATGCCGCAGTTACTGGAAGAATTTGTCGATACCATCGTCGAGTTCGCCAACGGCAAGCAAACCTGCAACGAGCGGAATGATTTTAGAGAGTTAGCGATATTTAAAAGCGGCGTAACGTTGTAGTAAATACCTGATGGTACCTGCATGCAGGTCTGCGCAAACCGTAGGCCTGATAAGCGCAGCGCCATCAGGCACAAACCGTTGCCGGATGGCGGCGAACTCGCCTAATCCGGCCTACGAGATAGAATTGGGGTTGCTTGCATGACCGCGTATTGGCTGGCCCAGGGCGTAGGTGTCATCGCCTTTCTGATCGGCATTACCACCTTTTTCAATCGCGATGAGCGCCGGTTCCGGCTGCAACTCGCTGTCTATAGCGCCACCATCGGCGTGCATTTTTTCCTGATGGGCGCCTGGCCTGCAGGCATGAGCGCAGAACTCAACACCATCCGCACACTTGTCTCAATGCATACCCGCAAACTGTGGGTAATGACCGTTTTTATTATCCTCACCCTGGTTCTCGGGCTGGCGAAATTACAGCATGCGATGGAGCTGTTGCCGATAATTGGCACGCTGGCCAGCACCTGGGCGCTGTTTCGCTGCAAAGGGTTAACCGTGCGCTGCGTCATGTGGTGCGCAACCGCCTGTTGGGTTATCCATAATTTCTGGCTGGGATCGATTGGCGGGACGATGATCGAAGGGAGTTTTCTGGTAATGAACGGCCTGAACATTATTCGCTTCCGGCGGATGCAAAAACGCGGAATTGATCCGTTCAAACTTGAAAAAAGCGTACAAGAAAAGAACCCCTCCGCCCGATGACGGAGGGGCTTAGAGATTATCCGCGCAGGGCGTTATTTGCCAGACGCTCGTCTTCTGCCTGGCAGGCTGCAGCGGTAAACAGGACGTCTGTAGAAGAGTTCAACGCCGTTTCACATGAGTCCTGCAATACGCCGATGATAAAGCCAACGGCAACAACCTGCATGGCGATGTCATTCGGGATACCGAACATGTTGCACGCCAGCGGGATCAGCAGCAGAGAACCGCCCGCCACGCCCGATGCACCACAGGCACACAGCGAAGCCACCACGCTCAGTAACAGCGCCGTCGGTAAATCAACCGGAACACCCAGCGTATTCACCGCCGCCAGCGTCAGTACGGTAATGGTGATCGCCGCGCCAGCCATATTGATGGTGGCGCCCAGCGGGATAGACACCGAATAGGTATCACGATCCAGATTCAGTTTCTCACACAGTGCCATGTTCACCGGAATATTTGCTGCCGAACTGCGGGTAAAGAAGGCATACACGCCGCTTTCACGCAGACAGGCCAGCACCAGCGGGTACGGGTTACGGCGAATTTTCCAGAAGACCAGCAGTGGGTTAACCACAAATGCCACCAGCAGCATACAGCCTACCAGTACGGTCAGCAGTTGGGCGTAGCCCCAAAGCGTGGCGAAACCGGTGGTTGCCAGCGTGGAGGAGACCAGACCAAAGATACCGATTGGCGCGAAACGAATCACCAGCTTCACCATAAAGGTGACGGCGTTGGACATATCATTGACCAGATTTTTGGTCGTTTCATTGCCGTGGCGCAGCGCAAAGCCCAGGCCGACAGCCCATACCAGAATACCAATATAGTTGGCGTTCAGCAGAGCATCAATTGGGTTAGAAACCATGCTCATCAGCAGGCTACGCATCACTTCAACAATCCCGGATGGCGGTACGATATCCCCCGCGCTGCTGGAAAGATGCAGTGTTGATGGGAAAGCAAAGCTGAAGACAACGGCGGTTAATGCCGCTGAAAATGTTCCGAGCAGGTAGAGGAACAGAATGGGGCGGATATTGGTTTTTTGCCCGTGCTGGTGGTTGGCGATAGAAGCCATCACCAGCATCAGAACCAGAATTGGCGCGACGGCTTTTAATGCGCCGACGAACAGCGTACCCAGCAGACCAACGGCTTCAGCCGCAGGTTTTGACACCAGTGCCAGTAAAATCCCCAGTACCAAACCGATCAAAATTTGTTTAACCAGGCTCCCTTGCGCCAAACGCGAGAGTAGCCCCGATGAACGTTGCGTAGTCATGTAGTAATCCTTTCATTGTGTTGTTGCCTTACCTTTGTGCGTTCTGTTGACGCATCTTTCAGGATCGGGCAAATGTTTGCATGGCTGAGTATAAGGAAAGAACGCGGTTCGGGAAGCGAAATATCCTGGATTCCGCGTTGAGATCATATTTTATAACTTTAACTTAACATTATTTTGACATGATAAACAAAAAGCCCGACGCACGAAGTGTGCTGTCGGGCTTTTCAGCTAGCAGATGAAACTTACTGGATTTGCTGCTTTTTATCGTGCTGGTGGTTGACCCACGCGTTAACAACCAGCGTCACAAACAGAATGCCAAATACCACGCCTAACGAGATAGCGATCGGGATATGGTAAAAATCGACGATCAGCATCTTAATACCGATAAACACCAGAATGACCGACAAGCCGTACTTCAGCATGGAGAAACGCTCCGCCACGCCCGCCAGCAGGAAGTACATCGCACGCAGACCCAAAATAGCAAACAGGTTCGAGGTCAGCACGATGAACGGGTCGGTGGTCACGGCAAAGATAGCCGGAATACTGTCGACGGCAAAAATCACATCGCTCAGCTCAACCAGAATCAACACCAGCATCAGCGGCGTAACAAACAGCAGGCCGTTTTTACGCACGAAGAATTTTTCATCTTCGATGGTATCGGTCATGCGCAAATGACCGCGCAGCCAGCGTACTAACGGTCTGTCGCCAATACCGGAGGCATCTTCTTTCGCCAGCGCCATCTTCACGCCGGTAAACAACAGGAACGCGCCGAACACGTACAACAGCCACTCAAACTGGGTGATAAGCCAGCTGCCGGCGAAGATCATGATCGTACGCAGCACAATCGCACCCAGCACGCCATACACCAGTACCCGACGCTGCAACGCAGGCGGTACGGAGAAGTAGCTGAACAGCATCAACCAGACAAAGACGTTATCTACCGCCAGCGATTTTTCGATCAAATAGCCGGTCAGGAACGCCAGCGCCTGTGGGTCGGCAACGGCGCGCCCCTGGGTTTCCGCCAGGTACCACCAGAAGGCAGCGTTAAACAGTAACGACAGCGTTACCCAGACGATTGACCAGGCCGCAGCCTGCTTCATTGACATCGTATGCGCGCCACGACGCCCCTGCAACAGCAGGTCGATGGCCAGCATAATTACCACTACGACAGCGAAGCCACCCCATAACAACGGTGTGCCGACAGTATTCATTGTATTTCCCCATGCATAAAAAAAACGGCCAACGCCGAATGACGTTAGCCGCTGCTTTTTATGCATAGACCTTGCCATTCGGCAAGGTCTCACTTACAACAACAAAGGAATACGGTGGCGTATTCCTTTGTTATCGCCCGGTGACCGGATGTGGTTTTTCACACATCGTAATGACGATCAACCGACAACGAAGTTACTCCCCTTTGCGGGTTACAAAATATTACAGGCCATGCTTTCAGTCAATGGCCTGCAACATTCGTTTTACACACCTTTACGCAGTCAGCGATGTTTCCGCTTCGTCTGCCGGGAAAACCACGTCGGTCTGGCGGCGAATCTCCGTTTGCAGTTTGGCGGTAATACGGCTGACGGCCAGTGCCGGGTGATCCACTTCGCCGGATTCAACCAAATGGGCAAAAGCCTCTGCCTCATACAGCATAGTATTGATGTGCTGAGGCGTCGTCAGATCCTGCGTTTTTCCCCCACGTGGCACGAAGCACACCTTTTGGCATTCGGAGATATGCTCGATGACCAGCGATCCCGACTCGCCCTGAATTTCACTGGCTAATACCGAGTCGCTTACTTTTGAGTGCTGGAGCGTAACGCTGAAATCACCGTAATTCAGCACCACCACGCCGTGGGCATCCACGCCACTTTCCAGCAGGCTGGCGCTGGCCTGAACGCTCAGCGGTTCGCCCCACAGCGCAACCGCTGAGGCCAGGCAGTAAAAACCGATATCCATAATCGAGCCATTGGAGAATGCCGGATTAAACGTGTTCGGATTTTCACCGTCCAGATAGCGCTGGTAACGCGAGGAGTACTGGCAGTAATTGATAAACGCTTTCCTGATTTTTCCTACTCTGGGTAGTGATTGCTGTAACAACAGGAAATTAGGCAGGTAGGCGGTTTTAAACGCTTCAAACAGCACGACCTGATTCTCACGCGCGCAGGCGATAGCGGCTTCGGCTTGCGCCAGATTGGAGGCCAGCGGCTTTTCGCAAATAACATGCTTTTTATGCCGCAAAAACAGCTCGGTCTGCGGGAAATGCAAAGAGTTCGGGCTGGCGATATAGACAGCGTCGATTGCCTCGCTTTGCGCCATCGCTTCCAGTGAGGTAAACAGATGTTCGACAGGGTAATCGTTGGCGAAGGTCTGTGCCTGCTCAAGGCTACGGGAATAGACTGCGGTTAATTTATACTTGCCGGTTTCATGGGCGGCATCGACAAACTGGCGGGTGATCCAGTTTGTGCCAATTACTGCGAAACGTATCATAAAGGCCTTCAGGCTGCGAAAAGGGATTCTTTCGTCAATTTAGCATGCCCTGAAGACAAAGCCAGTGCGCGACTACGCAGTTTGCTTTAACGATTGTTGCGTTAACCACAGGCGGGTATCGAACTCCAGTTGATGATACTGAGGCTCCATATGACAGCACAGCTGGTAAAACGCTTTGTCGTGCTCTTTTTCTTTCAGATGCGCCAGTTCATGAACGACGATCATACGCAAAAAGGGTTCCGGGGCATTGCGAAACACGGTGGCGACGCGGATCTCCGCTTTGGCTTTGAGCTTACCGCCCTGCACGCGAGAGACGGCGGTATGCAGCCCCAACGCATTCTTCAGAACGTGGATCTTGCTGTCATACATGACTTTATTCAGCGGCGGGGCGTTGCGCAGAAACTGATTTTTCAGATCCTGGGTATATTGCCAGAGCGCTTTGTCAGTCGCGAAGTCATGCGTACCCGGATAGCGCTTCTCCAGCACTGCGCCCAGGCGCTGCTCAGCAATCAGCGTTCTCACTTGAGAAAGCAAATGTTCCGGGTAGCCCTGGAGGTAAGTTAGTTGGTTCATTCATGTCCACGCAAATCATAAAAGTGTATACTCACGCACCCTTTTCAGGGATACGCCGAAATTTTACCATTCAGGAGGGCCGATGAGCCACATAGACAACGGTTTCCGTTCGCTGTCACTTAAACGTTTCCCGGAAACGGATGACGTTAACCCGCTGCTGGCGTGGGAAGCTGCAGATGAATATCTGCTGCAACAGCTGGACGATACCGAGATTAGCGGCCCGGTGCTGATCCTGAATGATACCTTCGGCGCGCTGGGCTGTGCGCTGGCGGAACATACGCCGTACAGCATCGGCGATTCCTATCTCAGCGAGCTTGCCACGCGCGAGAACCTGCGTCACAACGATATTGCCGAGTCGAGCGTCAAGTTCCTCGACAGTACCGCTGACTATCCGCAGGCGCCGGGCGTGGTGCTGATTAAGCTGCCAAAAACCATGGCGCTGCTGGAGCAGCAACTGCGTGCGCTGCGCGAAGTGGTAACGCCAGAAACGCGCATCATCGCCGGGGCAAAAGCGCGTGATGTACATACCTCGACGCTGGAACTGTTTGAAAAAGTGTTGGGTCCAACCACCACTACGCTGGCGTGGAAAAAAGCCCGATTGATCAACTGTACGTTCAGCAAACCGGAGCTGGCCGCTGCCTCGCAAACGCTAAGCTGGAAGCTGGAAGGCACCGACTGGACTATCCATAACCACGCCAACGTCTTCTCCCGTACCGGGCTGGATATCGGCGCGCGCTTTTTTATCGAGCATCTGCCGGAAAACCTTGAAGGGGAGATTGTTGATCTCGGTTGCGGCAACGGCGTCATCGGTATGACGCTGCTGGCGAAAAATCCAGAAGCCAGTGTGGTATTTGTTGATGAATCGCCAATGGCGGTGGCTTCAAGCCGCCTGAACGTGGAAAGTAACATGCCTGAAGCGCTGGATCGCTGTGAGTTTATGATTAACAACGCGCTGTCTGGCGTTGAACCGTTCCGCTTTAACGCTGTGCTGTGCAACCCACCGTTCCACCAGAAGCACGCGCTGACGGATAACATTGCCTGGGAAATGTTCCACCACGCCCGTCGCTGCCTGAAAATCAACGGTGAGCTGTATATTGTGGCTAACCGTCACCTCGACTACTTCCACAAGCTGAAGAAGATATTCGGCAACTGCGTGACCATCGCTACCAATAATAAATTCGTGGTGCTGAAAGCAGTCAAAACCGGTCGTCGTCGGTAATAGCGGGTGCCGGATGCGGCTAACGCCTTATCCGGCCTACGAAAGATAAAACGTTAAATTTCCAGTGCCAGTCGGGTGCCTTGCGCAATAGCGCGTCGGGCATCCAGTTCCATCGCCACATCGCAGCCGCCGATCAGATGCACCGTTTTACCTGCCGCGTGCAGCGGATCGACCAGTTCACGGCGCGGCTCTTGTCCGGCACAAATCACCACGTTATCCACGTTAAAGATCACCTGTTCACCGTTCAACACAACGTGTAACCCATCATCATCAATCTTCTGATAGCTGACTGACGGGATCATTTTCACGCCGCGTGAGAGCAGGGTGGCGCGATGGATCCAGCCCGTCGTTTTACCTAAACCTTGCCCCGGTTTGCTGGCTTTGCGCTGCAGCATCACTATCTGGCGCGGGCTGCGGGATAAGTGCGGGCCTTCCGGGCGTAAGCCGCCAGGCTGTTGCAGGCTGGTGTCGATCCCCCATTCCACGCAGAACTCCGCAATGTTCTGGCTGGTGGGTTCACCGGGCTGACTCAGATACATTGCGGTATCAAAACCGATCCCGCCGCAGCCCACGATCGCCACGCGTTTACCCACTGGCGTCTTATCGCGCAGAACGTCGAGATAGCTCAGCACTTTAGGATGATCGATCCCCTCGATCGGCGGCATGCGTGGCTCGATCCCACTGGCAAGGATCACTTCGTCGAAGGAGTGCAGATCGTGTTCGCTGACAAAGTGATTCAGCTTCAGGGTCACGCCAGTCACGTCGATCATCCGACGGTAGTAGCGCAGGGTTTCATAGAATTCTTCTTTGCCGGGGATCTGTTTGGCGATATTAAACTGCCCGCCAATCTCGCCATGTGCGTCAAACAGCGTCACGTGATGCCCGCGCGCTGCGGCATTAATGGCGAAGGCGAGGCCCGCAGGACCCGCACCGACAACCGCCAGGTTCTTTGGCACAGCTGCCGCAACAATCGGCATTTTGGTTTCATGGCAGGCGCGCGGATTGACCAGGCAAGAGGTGACTTTGCCGACGAAGATCTGATCCAGACAGGCCTGGTTACAGCCGATACAGGTGTTGATCTCATCCGCTCGTCCGGTTTGCGCTTTTGACAGCAGTTCGGCATCGGCGAGGAACGGACGGGCCATCGATACCATATCGGCATCGCCACGGGCCAGAATGTCGTCGGCGACCTGGGGATCGTTAATGCGGTTGGTGGTGACCAGTGGGATTGTTACATGCCCTTTCAGCTTACGCGTCACCCAACTAAACGCACCGCGCGGTACCGGGGTAGCGATAGTGGGAATACGTGCCTCATGCCAGCCAATACCGGTGTTAATAATGGTGGCCCCCGCGGCTTCTATAGCCTGCGCCAGCTGAACGGTTTCGTCGAAGGTTCCGCCGTTTTCCACCAGATCGAGCATCGACAGGCGGAAGATAATAATAAAGTCATTCCCGGCACGCTGACGTACCGCTCGCACCACCTCAACGGCAAACCGCATGCGGTTGGCATACTCACCGCCCCATTGGTCATCGCGCTGGTTGGTACGCAGTGTCAGGAATTCGTTGATGAGATACCCTTCCGACCCCATCACTTCCACGCCATCGTAGCCCGCTTCCCGCGCCAGCTGTGCGCAGTGGGCAAAATCTTCAATCAACTGCAGCACTTCATCGTGCGTTAATTCATGTGGCGTAAAGCGGTTAATGGGTGCCTGAATAGCAGAAGGTGCCACCAGATGCGGCTGGTAGCTGTAACGTCCGGTGTGCAGGATTTGCAGGGCGATTTTACCGCCTTCATCATGCACAGCATCAGTAATGACGCGATGGTGAGCAAGCTGGCTGGTGTCGTTCAGCATCGCACCGCCTTCCATTCCCACGCCGGAAAGCGCAGGGGCAATGCCTCCACTCACAATTAACGCTACGCCGTGACGGGCGCGCTCGGCGTAGAACGCGGCCAGCCGTTCTGCACCATCGGGATACTCTTCCAGCCCGGTATGCATTGAACCCATCAGCACGCGGTTTTTAAGCGTGGTGAAGCCTAAATCGAGCGGAGCGAACAGCGACGGATAGCTCATAAAGGTGTCCAGTATGTAAAATTATTGTTATGTGGTCGGATGAGTTAATAATTTAGCCGTCGCCGCGTAAAAGGGAAAAGGGGAATGCCGTGATTGTGATGGGATTCAAAAAAGGAGTGGGGGCAGAGGACGAAATTGCCGGATGGCGGCTACGCCTTATCCGGCCTACAAAAGAGTGTCTTTTATAGGCCGGGTAAGGTTGTTACATTTGCTCCACGCTCACCCGTAATGCTGCCAGGGCTTTGCGCGTCGATCGCAATACCAGATCGCATTGCTCGATCGTTAACGTCAACGGTGGTTCGATGCGGATCGTCTTTGCATTATTAAGCGTGCCGGCAACCAGCACCCGCTGGCGGAACATCTCACTGGCAAAGTTGTAGCCGATTTCATTATCGACAAACTCAATCGCCATCAGCATTCCCTTACCGCGTACATCATGCACCAGGTCCGGGTATTCCCGCGCAAGCTGGCGGAAACCATCCAGCAACATATCGCCTTTCTGCTCCGCCTGAGCCGGTAAATTTTGCTCCAGCAGGACGTTAATGGTGGCCAGCGCAGCTGCACAAGCGAGCGGGTTGCCGCCAAACGTGGTGGTATGCAGGAAAGGATTGTCGAACAGGACGGAGAACACCTCTTCGGTGGCAATGGTCGCGCCAATTGGCATCACACCGCCGCCCAACGCTTTGGCCAGGCACATAATGTCGGGTTGCACGTTTTCGTGTTCGCAGGCGAACATCTTGCCGGTACGCCCCATGCCGGTTTGCACTTCGTCAAGGATCATCAGCGCGCCAAACTCATCGCAAAGTTTACGAACGGCGGTCAAATAACCTTGCGGCGGCAGGATCACCCCTCCTTCACCCTGGATCGGTTCGAGGATCACAGCTGCGACATCGTCACCGGTCTTTTTACACTCGCTGAGCATGGTGCGCATTGCGTTAATATCGCCAAACGGCACATGACGGAAGCCCGGCAGCAGCGGCATAAAAGGTTTACGGAAGGTGGATTTAGCCGTAGCGGACAGCGCGCCCAGTGATTTACCGTGGAATGCGCCGCTGGTGGCAATAAACGTAAATTTACCGCGCGGCGATTGATATGCTTTCGCCAGCTTCAGGGCGGCTTCAACCGACTCGGTCCCGCTGTTACAGAAAAAACTGTATTTCAGTTTACCGGGCGCCAGTGCGGCGAGGGTTTTTGCCAGCATGGCCCGCAGAGGGTCAAGTAACTCCTGGCTGTGCAGAGGTTGTTTCGCGAGTTGATTCTGTACGGCGGAAACCACGACTGGATTACGGTGCCCCACGTTGAAAATTCCAAAACCACCCAGGCAATCGACGAACTCCTGCCCCTGGGTGTCGACAAGCGTATTAAGGCTTCCTGCTTGCCATTCTACGGCTCCGTAATCCCCGCCTGCAGTTACAGATTTTCGATACTCTAAGAACCCCGGATTGACATGCTCCTTGAAGTACTCAATCACCTCTTTGTTCAATGATTTCATTTCCTCATGATCAAGCGTGCGCTTTTCAATGAGATTCAGTGCGTGTGCGCTGCAGGCCAGGGCCGATGCGCTGGAAGGTAACCTGTTCAAAATATGCTCCCGGAGCTCGCGTATCACATGATACTGAATTAAGTATTGCAGGGATTGCGCCATTCCGGCGCGCTTAGCAAAAATCGGGATAAACACCAGGAAACATCTCATTTACGCAACATTTAATGCCGAGATTTAACATCTGCTGGCATTTTGCCCAAGTAAGGAGCCTGAAAACAGATCGAATAAACGCAAATTTGCGCTAAAAGTGGGCAATATTTGCACTGTGACGGTGCGCTGGTAGAAGTGACGTTGAATAGTTACTAGATGAAAGTATTTTAAATCAATGGATTAGAATGCGTACAGATTTTGAGGTTTAATCGCAAATTGCGATCTAAATCAAATTTAACAACTAAAGATAAAAAAATTATCGCCGAAATAACATAAGCCGAAAGAGTTAACAACCAGATAACCTGCACAGGACGCAATCATGTCTTCTCATCCCTACGTTAGTCAGCAAAATACACCGCTGGATGATGATATCACCCTCATGTCTACCACCGATTTACAAAGCTATATCACCCATGCGAACGATACATTTGTCCAGGTCAGTGGCTATCAGCTGAATGAATTGCTCGATAAGCCGCACAATCAGGTTCGTCATCCGGACATGCCAAAAGCGGCGTTTGCGGATATGTGGTACACCCTGAAGCAGGGCGAGCCATGGAGCGGGATTGTGAAAAACCGGCGTAAGAATGGCGATCACTACTGGGTGAGGGCCAATGCGGTGCCGATGGTGCGGGAAGGACGCGTGACCGGGTATATGTCGATTCGTACCCGGGCTACTGACGAGGAAATTGCGGCGGTAGAGCCTTTATATAAAGCGCTGAACGAAGGACGTTGCAACCGACGTATTCATAAAGGGCTGGTGGTACGCAAAGGCTGGCTGGGTAAACTGCCGGCGATGCCGATTCGCTGGCGGGTGCGCAGCGTGATGGCATTCATGTTTGTCCTGCTAGCGGTCGCATTGCAGCAAATGGGCGCCGAATGGCCGTTACAGCTGATGAGTGCATTGGTGATGCTTTTTGGAACGGCTATTTTCGAATGGCAAATTGTGCGTCCTATTGAGAATGTCACCCGTCAGGCGCTGAAAGTGGCGACCGGTGAGCGGAACAGCGTGTCGCATCTTAACCGTAGTGATGAACTGGGCCTGATGCTACGAGCAGTGGGCCAACTTGGATTAATGTGTCGCTGGCTCATTCACGACGTCTCCAGCCAGGTGAGTTGCGTGCGCAGCGACAGCGAAACGCTGGCGAAAGGCAGCGACGATTTAAACAAGCATACGCAGCAGACTGTCGAGAATGTGCAGGAAACGGTGACCACCATGAATCAGATGGCGGCATCGGTGAAACAAAACTCAGAGACCGCCGCCGCGGCCGATAAGCTCTCTATTGCCGCCAGTAGCGCGGCAACGCACGGCGGTGAGGCGATGGATACCGTCATCAAAACCATGGACGATATCGCCAACAGCACCCAGCGGATCGGCACCATTACGACGCTGATTAACGATATTGCCTTCCAGACCAACATTCTGGCTTTGAATGCCGCTGTTGAAGCCGCGCGGGCGGGCGAGCAAGGGAAAGGGTTCGCCGTGGTGGCGGGAGAAGTACGTCATCTTGCTAGCCGTAGCGCCAGTGCAGCCAATGATATCCGCAAGTTGATTGATGCCAGCGCTGACAAGGTGCAGTCCGGATCTGACCAGGTTCACGCCGCAGGACGCACGATGGACGATATTGTGGCGCAGGTGCAAAACGTCACTCAGCTGATCGCCCAAATCAGCCACTCCACGCTGGAACAGTCAGATGGTCTTTCCAGCCTGACCCGTGCGGTGAATGAGCTGAGCAACATTACACAGAAAAACGCCGAACTGGTTGAAGAGAGTGCGCAGATTTCCGCGATGGTGAAACATCGCGCGGGTCGTCTGGAAGATGCGGTTACGGTGCTGCATTAATACTAAAAATACAGGCGGAACGTTGGGCATACGGGTTCCGCCTGCTGTGCAGATTAATCCAGCTGAGTAATATCCAGTGCAGCGCGATCGATAATACCGATGATTTTTTTGATCTGCGCATCGCTGGTATCACCATGATTGACGCGTAGATCCAGCACGGCTTTGAAGTTTTCCAGCGCGCGTTTCATCTGTGGATTTTTGCGTAATTCAAAACCTACGCAGCGGGCTTTAATCCGTTCGTGGATATGTTCCAGATGTTCACGGTTCTCATCCAGCCACTGCTGGCCCTGAGTCGTGATCGCAATCTGTTTACGCCCACCTTCCTCGTCGCTGACGGTGATCAGTGCCTGATCCTGCAAGAAATCCAGCGTTGGATAGATAACGCCCGGGCTTGGGGTGTAATTACCCTGGGTCAGGGTTTCAATCGCTTTAATCAGCTCATAGCCGTGGCTGGCGTCGCGGGTCAAGATATCCAGAATCACCAGGCGTAATTCGCCGTGGCCGAAGAACCGCTGACGACGACCCCCTCCGCCGCCACCACGACCGTGGCGATGTCCGCAACCCTGCTCGTGGTGATGTTCTTTGTTACAGCCTTCATGGCGATGTTCTTCACCTTTGCAGCAACCTGCATGGTGCTCGTTGTGGCGGCCTTCATGGTGATGTCCTTCACCCTTGCAGCAGCCTTCGTGTTGGTGCTCTGAGTGCTTACAGCAACCTTCATGATGGTTTTGCATCATCGTCTCCTGATGTTATTTAGATATATCTAATTTATATCTAAAAACTATCAGTTTGCAAGTCTACAAATAAAATGTTGTATAACATTATGATTATTATCTATTTTTATTTGTCTGTGATAACTGGTAATCATAAGTTAACTATATCAAAAAGTGCTTGCAATATTTTTGATTAGCAATCATTATCATTTAAAAAATCAATTTAGATATATCGTATTATCTTCACAAGGCGAAAAAATGACAAAAAACATCTCACGCTACCCACAGCGCGTTCGCAATGAACTGCGTTTTCGAGAACTTACTGTCCTGCGCGTAGAGCGTATTAGCGCGGGTTTTCAGCGTATTGTACTGGGCGGTGACGCTCTGGACGGTTTTAGCTCACGCGGCTTTGACGACCATACCAAGGTCTTTTTCCCTGAACCGGGCAGCAACTTTGTACCACCTGTCGTCACCGATGAAGGCATTGTCTGGGCTGACGGTGTACGTCCGTTATCCCGTGACTACACGCCGTTGTATGACGAAGCGCGCCATGAGCTGGCACTGGATTTCTATATTCATGACGGCGGCGTGGCAAGTACATGGGCGATGAATGCCCGTGAGGGTGACAAGCTGACGATCGGCGGACCGCGCGGTTCTTTGGTGGTGCCAGAGGATTATGCGTATCAGGTTTACGTGTGTGATGAGTCGGGAATGCCCGCGTTGCGCCGACGCCTGGAGTCGCTCAGCCGTTTGGCGGTACGTCCGCACGTCACGGCGCTGGTTAGCGTGCAGGATGCAGCCTACCAGGACTATTTTGCCCATCTCGACGGATTTACTCTTCAGTGGTTTATCGGCCATGACGAGCAGGCGGTGAATGAACACTTATCGCGGCTAAGCGTGCCCGCAGACGATTATTTCATCTGGATCACCGGCGAAGGCAAGGTGGTCAAAAACCTGAGTGCTCGTTTTGAAACCGAGGCGTTCGATCAGCAACGGGTTCGTGCAGCGGCTTACTGGCATCAACGCCGTTAATCAGTAATTAGAGGGCGGAACGCCAAACGCCTGGCGGAATGCGTAGCTAAATGCCGCGGTGCTTGAATACCCAACGTCGAGTGCCACGGCGGTTACGCTTTTATTTTTCTTCAGCATTAATACCGATTCAAGTATTCGCATTTTTTGCTTCCAGACGCTGAAAGGCAATCCGGTTTCTTTTTTGAAATGGCGTGAAAAGGTACGGGCAGACATACCCAGATGCTGCGCCCAGTATTCAACCGAATGCTCCAGTGCGGGGGATTCTTGTATTGTTCGGCAGACTTTGGTTAATTCACGATCCTGCGGCCAGGGTAATACAAAAGCGACTTCCGGGAGTTGCAGAATAATATCGACCAGCACACTAACCAGCTTGCCCTCTTTTGACTGACTATCATAATGGCCTGAAATTGAATTCGTGGCGTAATGAATAAACTCTCTGGCGAAATCACTGATAGCCACTACTTTGCATTCATTGATGCTCTCTTCAAGAAAGCCCGGTTTAATATCCAGATTTTCTAAATACACATCATCTAATGCCCAAACCGCATGCTCCGTATTATTTGGGATCCAAATGCCATAATGCGCGGGGATTATCCAGCACTTACCGGCAACATCAATGCGCATGCTGCCTTTGCGGGCGAAATGAAACTGCATAAAAGAGTGTGAATGCTGCGGTACATGGTGGTTGGCTTCCAGGACATAAGAGCGAAAGAATACGTCCTGCGGCAGTTCGGTCATGGAGTTATCCGGGAAGGAGTTCCACTGTTTTTGCTCGAGAGTTTCCATAAATGAATCGTCAATGCTCCCGATGGTGTGTCCGCTGCTCGATAGATCTTGTCCGCGGATCATAATACATACACTCTTTTTTCCATAATAATCTTGCGTAATAATTTTTAGCCCACTTTTGGTAAATACCATGAACTCGCTTTGTTCAGATGCTGTCATCGTCAATGAAACAAATGATAACTGGACCCGAATGGGAAAAGAGCTGCTTTCGCAAGCGGATATCAGAATTAATGGCTCGCGCGCCTGGGACATTCAACTTCATCATACCGGTTTCTTTAAACGGGTATTGCAACAAGGCTCATTAGGGCTTGGCGAAAGCTATATGGAAGGCTGGTGGGACTGCGAACGGCTCGATATTCTGTTCTGCAAAATCCTGAAAGCAAAACTCGACCAGCAGGTGCCAGGTAATCTGAAAGATATTTTACGCATTGCCAGCGCACGCCTGTTTAATTTGCAGTCACGGAGCCGCGCATGGATCGTCGGTAAAGAACATTATGATATTGGTAACGATCTCTTTGCGCTGATGCTTGATCCGCATATGCAATATTCCTGCGGTTACTGGAAAGACGCGACCACCTTAGACGATGCGCAAAATGCCAAATTAAAAATGATCTGCGAGAAGCTGCAGCTTAAGCCGGGTATGCGTTTACTCGATATCGGTTGTGGATGGGGCGGGTTGGCAGAATATGCGGCGCGTCATTATGGCGTGGCGGTAGAAGGCGTTACCATTTCCAAAGAGCAGCAGAAAATGGCGCAGCAGCGCTGTGAAGGGCTGGACGTTAACATTCTGCTGCAGGATTATCGCGATCTTGATAAACACTACGATCGCATTGTGTCCGTGGGGATGTTTGAACATGTCGGGCCGAAAAACTACGACACCTATTTCAGCATCGCTGACCGTTGTTTAAAACCGGACGGACTGTTCCTGCTGCATACTATTGGTAGCAATAAAAAAGGGATGAGCGTCGATCCGTGGATCAATAAATACATTTTCCCGAACGGTTGCTTACCGGCAATTTCCCACATTGCCGAGGCCAGCGAATCACGGTTTGTGATGGAGGACTGGCATAACTTCGGCAGCGATTATGATAAAACGCTGATGGCCTGGCATGAGCGCTTTAATCAGGCCTGGCCGGAGCTGTCATCACGTTATTCCGCCACCTTCAGAAGAATGTTTAATTATTATTTATGTGCCTGCGCAGGGGCTTTCCGCGCCAGAGATATTGAGCTTTGGCAGGTGCTGTTTAGCCGTGGCGTAGAGGGCGGGATCCGCGTTTATCGTTAACGTTCTGCCGGATGGCGGCGCAAGCGCCTTATCCGGCCTACAAAGGTTTGCACTCGCAGGCTTGATAAGCGTAGAAAAGCCTTATCCGGCCTACATAGGTTTGTACTCGTAGGCCTGATAAGCGCAGCGCATCAGGCACTTCTTCGCAGGATGGCGGCGCAAGTGCCTTATCAGGCATTTATGGCTTAGCCCAATTCACTCTCTGCCAGCGCTTTAAATACCATCGCGACGGCGTGCGCGCCGGGGTCCATATTTCCGAGCAGGCTTTCACTGCTCAGATACGATGCGCGACCCGCATTGGCTTTGCTCGACAAACAGGTTCGTTCGGCTCCGGCTTGCGCGGCGTCGAAGGCGGCCTGCAGATTTTGCGGCTGCGTGAGCAGCGAAGTCAGAGCCGGTTGCAGCGCATCAATCATGGTGCGATCGCCTTCGTCTGCGCCGCCGTAAAACTTCATCTGCGCCAGTCCCGTATTCAGGGCTTCGGCAACGTTAGCTCCCTGTTCCAGTTTCTGCCCTGCGGCAGTAAAGAAAATAGACATCAGCACACCGCTGGAACCGCCCATCACCACGGTCAGACGTTCGCCAATCAGCGCAAACAGCGTGGCAAGGTTATCCAGCGGCAACTGCTGACGATGCAACAGACCGGCAATTTCGCGCGCGCCTGCGGCAAAGGTTGAACCGGTATCGCCATCGCCGACTTTGGCATCCAGCGCATTAAGATGGGTCTCCAGATCGGAAAGGGTTGTGGTGACAAGCTCCACAATCCCGGCCACCAGGGCGTTCGCCGAAGGCTGGAATTCCACGCGTGCGCTACGCTGAGATGACGGTACACAGCTGATTTCACGCGGTGGGACCGGCGTCGGCCAGTTACTGGTTTCCACCTCTGTGAGCAGCGCTTTTTCGATGCTCTCTTCCAGCACGATAGCCGTCAGTGAAAAGCCTTTCATATCCAGCGCGGTAACCAGCGAGGCCGGGCCAATCAGCCAGTCGATACGCGGATGCAGCGGGCTGCTGGCCAGTTCGCGGGTAATGATGGCCATTTCGGCAACAGAAACGCCGCCAAGATTGTTAATCATCACCGCCAGACGGCCGGTTTCAGGCAGGGCAGCCAGCAGTTTATCCACCATCAGGTTCACCACCTGCGCACTGTTCTGGGTGTCGATGACCGAGGCGCCTGGTTCGCCGTGAATGCCCATACCCAGCTCCGCGTGGCCCGGATGATGACGTGGGGCGGCGTCGGTTTCTTGCGGCAAATGACAGCTGGAAAGCGCAACACCCAGACTGAAGGTGTTATTGGCCGCGTATTGCGCTTCACGCAGGACGGTGGCGAGGTTGTAGCCGCGTTCGGCAAAATAGCCCGCGATTTTATGCACCAGGATGGTTCCCGCAATGCCGCGCGGGTGTTTGTTATCCGGCAGGGAGATGTCATCGCCGACAATCAGCATTTCAACGTTATAACCAAGACGACGGGCTTTCTCGGCGGCAAGACCGAAATTAAGACGGTCACCGGTGTAATTTTTCACGATCAACAAACAGCCCGCCTCACCGGTTACCGCCTGAATGGCGGTCAGTACCGCATCTACGCTCGGGGAAGCGAACACGTCGCCACAGACCGCGGCCGTTAGCATACCTTTACCGATAAACCCAACGTGCGCGGGTTCGTGCCCTGAACCGCCGCCGGAAATGACCGCCACGTTATTTTTGTTAAGGTCACGGCGGACCACGATGCGAATAGCCGGATCGCTTTCCAGACGCGCCAGATTATTCCACGGGCTGGCGATAATCGTACCGTCGATGACGTCGCTCACGAGATGGGTGCGTTGATTAAAAAAGAATTGAGACATAACGGCTCCTTGAGGTTGAGTGTAAGACAAACCCCCGGAAGCATGGTCATGGTGCGGAGGCGATAGAGAGATTCTGGCGAAGTCAGCGTGGAAAAAAACAACGTTAAAATGAGTTTCATTACGGAACGTTGTTATTGTTTTTTTGTTCCGAAATGAAACCGAAAAGAACGGGGAACGATCACAATGCGAGCTTGCTCGACTTTTTCCTCTCGCGATGAATGCAGGTCACACTGCACTGTCAGCTTTTTTTTACCGGTATTTTGGCAAGTGAGTGGGTAAAAGAGAAAGTGAGATTCGTCTGTGCCGGAGATTTGGTGGTAAATGAACGGATCGGGATCGCAAACCTTATATTTTTTATGGTTAAGCGTTCCAATATGAAACATTTGTCGTTTTTATCTGTTTCATATCAGAACAAAAAGACGAAAGATTTTTTTGTGCACGCCTCGCCATACAGTTATTGCATCGCTCCGGTACCTCCCGTTTTCGCCATCAGCATCAGGCCAAACAGGTTAACGCCAGGGCTCACCATGTAAAAACATGTACTTATTTGAGGATGAAAGGAATGCTAAAAGTTATTCAATCTCCAGCCAAATATCTCCAGGGCCCTGACGCTTCCACCTTGTTTGGTCAATACGCTAAAAATCTGGCGGACAGCTTTTTCGTGATTGCGGATGACTTCGTGATGAAGCTGGCGGGAGAGAAGGTACTCAACGGCCTGCACAGCCACGACATTAGCTGCCATGCGGAACGCTTTAACGGTGAATGTAGCCATGTTGAAATTAATCGCCTGATTTCCATTCTGAAACAGCACGGTTGCCGCGGTGTGGTTGGGATTGGCGGTGGGAAAACGCTGGATACCGCCAAAGCGATTGGCTACTACCAGAAGTTGCCGGTGGTAGTGATCCCGACTATCGCGTCTACCGATGCGCCAACCAGCGCGCTGTCCGTTATCTATACCGAAGCCGGCGAGTTTGAAGAGTATCTGATCTACCCGAAAAACCCGGATATGGTGGTAATGGACACTGCAATCATTGCCAAAGCGCCGGTACGTCTGCTGGTGGCCGGGATGGGCGATGCGCTCTCGACCTGGTTTGAAGCGAAAGCCTGTTATGACGCCAGAGCGACCAGCATGGCGGGCGGACAGTCCACCGTGGCGGCGCTGAGCCTGGCGCGATTGTGCTATGATACCCTGCTGGCGGAAGGCGAGAAGGCACGCTTTGCCGCGCAGGCCGGCGTGGTGACCGATGCGCTGGAGCGTATTGTCGAAGCTAACACTTACCTCAGCGGCATCGGTTTTGAAAGCAGCGGTCTGGCAGGGGCGCATGCGATCCACAACGGCTTTACGATTCTGGAAGAGTGCCACCATTTGTACCACGGTGAAAAAGTCGCCTTTGGTACGCTGGCGCAACTGGTGCTGCAAAACAGCCCGATGGAAGAGATCGAAACCGTGCTGAATTTCTGTCAGAAAGTAGGCCTGCCGGTAACGTTAGCGGAAATGGGCGTGAAAGAAGACGTTGACGGCAAGATCATGGCGGTGGCGAAAGCGACCTGTGCAGAAGGTGAAACCATCCACAATATGCCGTTCCCGGTAACGCCTGAAAGCGTACATGCCGCTATTCTGACGGCAGACCTGCTGGGACAGCAGTGGCTGGCGCGTTAATCAGTCGTCGGTAGGTTTTTATCCGGCATCTTCTCCCCCTCTGACAGTCTCTGCCGGAGGGGTTGTCTATGGTTAAACAGCGGAAAGGGATATGACGGCGCACACGCATAGCATCGGGAAGGAAGTCTCTTCAGTCATTGCCCAGTCATGGCATCGTTGCAGCAAGTTTATGCAGCGGGAAACCTGGCAGGCGCCGCATCAGGCGCAAGGGCTGACCTTTGAGTCGATTTGTCGTCGCAAGACGGCGTTGCTGACGATTGCTCAGGCTGCGCTGGAAGATGCCTGGGAGTTTATGGACGGCCGCCCGTGCGCGCTGCTGATTCTGGATGAATCAGCCTGTATCCTCAGCCGTTGCGGCGATCCACAGACGGTGGAACAGTTGGCGGAGCTTGGGTTTCGCGACGGCAGCTACTGTGCGGAAAGCATCATTGGCAGTTGTGCCCTGTCGCTGGCGACGATGCCGGGCCAGCCGACAAAAACCTCTGGCGATCAGCATTTTAAACAGGCTCTGCATCCGTGGTCGTTCTGCTCGACGCCGGTCTTCGATAACCATGGTCGACTGTTCGGCTCCATCTCGCTGTGTTGTCTGGTGGAGCATGAGTGCGTTTCTGATTTATCCCTGACGCTGGCGATAGCCAGAGAAGTCGGCAACTCTTTGCTGACCGACAGCCTGCTGGCTGAATCCAACCGCCATCTGAACCAGATGTACGGGCTACTGGAAAGTATGGATGATGGTGTGATGGCCTGGAACGAACAGGGCGTATTGCAGTTCCTCAATGCGCGTGCGGCGCTGCTTTTGCATCTCGATGCACAGGCCAGCCAGGGAAAAAATATTCACGATCTGCTCAATCTCCCCATGCTGCTGCGCCGGGCGATCAAACATGCCCGCGGCCTGAATCACGTCGAAGTTACCTTTGAAAGCCAGCATCAGTTTGTTGATGCCGTCATCACCCTGAAACCGATTGTTGAGGAGCAGGGCAACAGCTTTATCCTGCTACTGCATCCGGTGGAGCAAATGCGCCAACTGATGACCAGCCAGCTCGGCAAGGTGAGCCACACCTTTGAGCAGATGTCGACTGACGATCCGGAAACCCGCCGCTTAATCCACTTTGGACGCCAGGCGGCGAGGGGGAGTTTCCCGATCCTACTGTGCGGGGAAGAAGGCGTTGGTAAGGAGCTGCTGAGCCAGGCCATTCACAACGAAAGCGAGCGCGCCAGCGGGCCGTATATCGCCGTGAACTGTCAGCTTTATGCCAACAGCGTGCTGGGGCAGGATTTTATGGGCAGTGCGCCAACCGACGATGAAAATGGCCGGTTGAGCCGTCTTGAACTGGCGAACGGCGGCACGCTGTTTCTGGAAAAAATTGAATATCTGGCGCCGGAGCTGCAATCCGCGCTGTTACAGGTGATCAAGCAGGGGGTATTAACCCGCCTGGATGCCCGTCGGTTGATTCCGGTGGATGTCAAAGTGATCGCCACCACCACGGTTGATCTCGCCAATCTGGTGGAGCAAAACCGCTTTAGCCGTCAGCTGTATTACGCGCTGCACTCTTTTGAGATAGTGATCCCCCCGCTGCGGGCGCGGCGTAACAGTATTCCCTCGCTGATTTATACGCGGCTGAATAGCCTGAAAAAACGTTTTTCATCCAGTCTGAAGATCGACGACGACGCGCTGGCACAACTGGTGGCCTATTCGTGGCCGGGCAATGACTTTGAGCTGAACAGCATTATCGAAAACATCGCCATCAGCAGTGATAACGGCCATATTCGGCTGAGCAATCTACCGGATTATCTGTTTGCCGAACGTCCTGGTCTGGAGACGGCGTCTTCACTGCTGCCAGCCAGTCTGACCTTTACCGCTATCGAAAAAGAGGCGATTATCCATGCTGCTCGCGTCACCAGCGGACGCGTACAGGAGATGTCGCAACTGCTGAACATTGGTCGCACTACCTTGTGGCGCAAGATGAAGCAATACGACATTGATGCCAGCCAGTTTAAGCGCAAGCATCTGGACTAGTTTCTTCAATTCTCGCCATCGAGAACAGCGCGTCCGACAGTCGGTTGATGTAACGCCTGGGTTCATCGCGTAACGTCAGCGTTCTGCTCATTGCGATAAGGATCCGCTCCAGTCGGCGCGTCAGAGTTCGCGCAACGTGTAGCTGTGCCGATGGCAGATTTTTCCCCGGAATAACAAACTCTTTGAGCGGGCCGCTTTGCGCCATATTGCGGTCAATAAGCTGCTCCAGCGCCTGAATATCCTCATCGCCAATACGCTGTTGTAAGCGAGCGAGTCCTTTCTCATCGCTGGCGAGTTCCGCACCCAGTACAAACAGCATCTTCTGCATGGCGTGCAGATCCTGGCGTAGTTCAGCCTGGTGCGTGCTGGCATAGCAGACGCCAAGCTGGGAAATCAGTTCATCCACCGTGCCATAGGCCTCAACGCGGATGTCGTCTTTGTCGATACGGCTGCCGCCAAACAGCGCGGTCGTGCCTTTATCGCCGGTTCGGGTGTAGATGCGGTACATTTATTTTATCTCGCTGAAGGGAAGTGCTTTAACCAGTTGACCGGCATTGGCGCCAAGCGTTCGGATCTGCGCAATTCCGGCGCGGATATGCCCACGGATCAGCGCCCGATCTTCGGGCAACTGGGCGTGGGTTAAAGCAATATCACCCGTGGCGTTAAGACCCAGACCGACACGTAGCGTTGAGCTTTTGGCCGCAAGTTTGCTCAATGCCAGCGCGCAGTCATGCTCGTCGCAACAGATTGCCCGGCAAGGGACGCCTTGCTCTTCCAGTCCCCAGCACAGCTCATCAAGCACGCGAGTATCCTGCCAGCGTGAGTGATAAAACAGATGTACACCCGGTGATGAAAGTGACATTGCGCCCCCTGCGTTATCAGAATGCCTGACGGAAGATCTCGGCAATTTCTTTCTCGTTCCCTTTGCGTGGGTTAGAGAAGGCGTTGCCGTCCTTCAGCGCCATTTCCGCCATGTACGGGAAATCGGCTTCTTTGACGCCCAGATCGCGCAGATGCTGCGGAATGCCGATGTCAGCGGAGAGACGGGCAATGGCGTGAATGGCCAGTTCGGCGGCATCCATGGTGGAGAGTCCGTCAGTGTTTTCGCCCATAAATTCTGCGATATCGGCAAATTTCTCCGGGTTAGCGATCAGGTTATAGCGCGCCACGTGCGGGAGCAGAACGGCATTCGCCACGCCGTGTGGCATGTCGTACAGACCGCCAAGCTGATGCGCCATTGCGTGAACGTAGCCGAGGTTGGCGTTGTTGAAAGCCATACCCGCCAACAGAGAGGCGTAGGCCATGTTCTCGCGAGCTTTCAGGTTGCTGCCCAGCGCTACGGCCTGACGCAAGTTGCGTGCGATCAGGCGAATAGCCTGAATAGCGGCGGCGTCGGTGACCGGGTTGGCATCTTTGGAAATATAGGCTTCTACGGCGTGGGTCAGGGCGTCCATACCGGTCGCGGCGGTCAGCGGAGCGGGTTTGCCGAGCATAAGCAGCGGATCGTTAATGGAGACCGACGGCAGGTTGCGCCAGCTGACAATCACAAACTTCACTTTGGTTTTGGTATTGGTCAGCACGCAGTGGCGGGTGACTTCGCTGGCGGTACCGGCAGTGGTATTCACCGCAACGATAGGCGGCAGCGGGTTGGTCAGAGTTTCAATCCCGGCATAGCTGTAGAGATCGCCTTCGTGAGTTGCCGCGATACCGATGCCTTTACCGCAGTCATGCGGGCTACCGCCGCCAACGGTAACGATGATATCGCAATGCTCTTTGCGAAAGACCTCCAGGCCATCGCGCACGTTGGTGTCTTTGGGATTTGGCTCAACGCCGTCAAAAACCACCACGTCAATGCCCGCTTCACGTAAATGGGCTAGGGTTTTATCTACCGCACCGTCTTTAATAGCCCGCAGACCTTTATCAGTAACCAGCAGCGCTTTTTTACCGCCTAACAGTTTGCAGCGTTCGCCGACAACGGAAATAGCATTGGGGCCAAAGAAGTTCACATTTGGCACCAGGTAATCAAACATACGATAGCTCATAATATACCTTCTTAGATTTAAATTATAATTCAGAGAAACAATTCAGTGCGGTTTCTGCTAATAATCTGTCTTGTTCGACGGTGCCGCCGCTAACGCCGACGGCACCAATTAATTTACCGTTTAATATGACAGGTAAGCCGCCGCCGAAAATAACAATGCGCTGTTGGTTAGTAAGCTGCAAACCATATAGCGAAGCGCCAGGTTGTACCGCGTCGGTAATTTCATGGGTACCCTGACGCAGGCAACAGGCGGTATACGCTTTATTAAGAGAGATATCACAGCTGGTGACAAACGCATCGTCCATGCGTTGCATTAGCAGCGTATTTCCGCCGTGATCCACCACAGAAAAGACCACCGGAACGTTGATCTCAAGCGCTTTAGCCTCAACGGCCTGCGCCATTTTTTTTGCAGCCGCCAGCATAATGGTGGCAATTTGTTGGCTCTTATTCACAGTCTCTCCTGAAAATGTTGTAGGGCTGAGGTCACGAAACATATCGCGCAACAGCTATTTTTATCATTGGCTTTACCTTATTTTCTCGCCGCACGTTATTAAGTCAATAGGGTGGATTTTTCATAAAAATTAAATTTATTTCCCTGGTTTTGCGTTTATTGATAATGATCATTTAACCTCGTCACAATTCACGATGGATATTCCTGAATTGCGTTTCAATATGGAACGATGCATTTTTATTAGGTGCCAAATTGGAACGAAATTAATTTTATTTTTTTATTGCTTGGCTCATTTAGAGTTCGGCCATTGCTGATGAAAGGCGAATGCCGGGTGTGATGTCCCCGGCAATATGGCCCGGCGTCCCTATTTTTTACCTTTTGAGTCAATAAATCATGAGAAGATCAAAACGATTCGAAGTGCTTGCGAAGCGGCCTGTAAATCAGGATGGGCTGATTGGCGAATGGCCTGAAGAGGGGCTGATTGCCATGGAAAGCCCCTACGATCCGGCGTCGTCGGTGAAGGTCGAAAATGGTCGTATTGTTGAGCTGGACGGTAAGAGCCGCGCCGAGTTCGACATGATCGACCGTTTCATTGCCGATTATGCCATTAACGTGGCCGAAGCTGAGCGCGCCATGCAGCTCGACGCGCTGGAAATCGCCAGAATGCTGGTGGATATCCACGTCAGTCGGGAAGAGATTATTGCCATTACCACCGCCATCACCCCGGCGAAAGCGGTGGAAGTGATGGCGCAAATGAACGTGGTGGAGATGATGATGGCGCTACAAAAAATGCGCGCCAGACGCACTCCCTCCAACCAGTGCCACGTGACTAACCTGAAAGATAACCCGGTACAGATTGCCGCCGACGCTGCTGAAGCGGGGATCCGCGGCTTTTCCGAGCAGGAAACGACGGTCGGGATCGCCCGCTACGCGCCGTTTAACGCCCTGGCGCTGCTGGTGGGTTCCCAGTGCGGTCGCCCCGGTGTGCTGACGCAATGTTCCGTTGAAGAGGCCACGGAGCTGGAGCTGGGGATGCGCGGGTTAACCAGCTACGCCGAAACGGTATCGGTATACGGTACAGAGTCGGTGTTTACCGACGGCGATGATACGCCGTGGTCCAAAGCGTTTCTCGCCTCGGCCTATGCGTCGCGTGGCCTGAAGATGCGCTACACCTCCGGCACCGGCTCGGAGGCGCTGATGGGCTATTCCGAAAGTAAATCGATGCTTTATCTGGAGTCACGCTGCATTTTTATCACTAAAGGCGCGGGCGTACAGGGGCTGCAAAACGGTGCGGTCAGCTGTATCGGCATGACCGGCGCTGTGCCGTCAGGGATCCGCGCGGTGCTGGCAGAAAACCTGATTGCCTCAATGCTCGACCTTGAAGTGGCCTCCGCCAATGACCAGACCTTTTCCCACTCCGATATTCGCCGTACTGCCCGTACCCTGATGCAGATGCTGCCGGGTACCGACTTTATTTTCTCCGGTTACAGCGCGGTACCCAACTACGACAACATGTTTGCCGGGTCGAACTTCGACGCTGAAGATTTCGATGATTACAACATTCTGCAACGCGATCTGATGGTTGACGGCGGTCTGCGTCCGGTCACGGAAGAGGAAACCATCGCCATTCGCAATAAGGCCGCACGCGCCATTCAGGCGGTGTTCCGCGAACTTGGCCTGCCGCTGATTAGCGATGAAGAAGTCGAAGCTGCTACATATGCTCACGGCAGCAAAGATATGCCCGCGCGCAATGTGGTGGAAGATCTGGCTGCCGTGGAAGAGATGATGAAGCGCAATATCACCGGGCTGGATATCGTCGGCGCGTTGAGTTGCAGCGGCTTCGAAGATATCGCCAGCAATATCCTCAACATGCTGAGACAGCGTGTTACCGGTGATTACCTGCAAACGTCGGCCATTCTGGATCGCCAGTTCGACGTCGTCAGCGCCGTCAACGACATCAATGATTATCAGGGACCTGGTACCGGCTATCGCATCAGTGCCGAACGCTGGGCGGAAATTAAAAATATCGCGGGCGTGGTTCAGCCTGGCTCAATTGAATAAGGCGGTACACCGTGGAATGCACAACTGAACGTAAGCCGGTTTTCACCTTGCAGGTAAGCGAAGGCGAGGCGGCTACAGCGGACGAACGCGTAGATGAGGTGGTGATTGGCGTCGGCCCGGCCTTTGATAAGTATCAGCATAAAACCTTGATTGATATGCCGCACAACGCGATTTTGAAAGAGCTGGTTGCAGGCATCGAAGAAGAGGGACTGCATGCGCGAGTAGTGAGGATCCTGCGCACCTCGGATGTTTCTTTTATGGCATGGGATGCGGCAAATCTCAGCGGCTCAGGCATTGGGATTGGTATCCAGTCGAAAGGAACCACGGTGATTCATCAGCGCGATCTGCTGCCGCTAAGTAACCTGGAACTGTTTTCTCAGGCTCCGCTGCTGACGCTGGAAACCTATCGTCAGATTGGTAAAAACGCCGCGCGATATGCACGCAAAGAGTCGCCTTCGCCGGTGCCAGTGGTCAATGACCAGATGGTGCGCCCTAAATTTATGGCCAAGGCCGCGCTGTTTCATATCAAAGAAACCAAACACGTGGTGCAGGATGCTGCGCCTGTCACGTTGCATATTGCACTGGTAAGGGAATGACCATGAACGACAACACCATGACCGCGCAGGATTACCCATTAGCCACCCGCTGCCCGGAGAAAATCCGGACGCCTGGCGGCAAGCCGCTAACCGACATTACCCTTGAGAATGTGCTGGCGGGCCACGTAGGACCGCAGGATGTGCGTATTTCTCAGCAAACGCTGGAGTACCAGGCGCAGATTGCCGAGCAGATGCAGCGTCATGCCGTGGCGCGCAATTTTCGTCGTGCGGCAGAACTGATTGCGATCCCGGATGCCCGCATTCTGGAGATCTACAACGCGCTACGGCCGTTTCGTTCTTCGTTCGCCGAGTTGCAGGCCATTGCCGATGAACTGGAGCACACCTGGCACGCCAGGGTGAACGCCGGGTTTGTCCGCGAATCGGCAGAGGTATACCAGCAGAGAAATAAACTGCGTAAAGGCAGTCAGTGACGGAGGCAGCATGCCGTTAATTGCAGGGATCGATATCGGCAACGCCACCACCGAAGTGGCGTTGGCGCAGGATGGCCGGTTTATCGCCAGCGGGATTGTCGCCACGACCGGGATGAAAGGCATGCGGGAGAATATCGCCGGGGTGGTCGCGTCCCTGCAGCAGGCGCTGGATAAAACGCCGTGGTCGCTGCAGGACGTGGCAAAAATCTGCATCAACGAGGCCGCACCGGTGATTGGCGATGTGGCGATGGAAACCATCACTGAAACCATCATTACCGAATCAACGATGATTGGTCATAACCCGCAAACGCCCGGCGGCGTTGGCGTGGGCATGGGAACCACCATCGCCGTGGAGAAGTTGGCGGCGTTGAGCGAGGATCGATTTGCCCAGGACTGGATACCGTTGGTGGGTGAGGAGATGGATTTCCTTGAGGCGGTTTGGTTTATCAATGAAGCGCTGGATCGCGGCGTCAACGTGGTGGCGGCCATCCTGAAAAAAGATGATGGCGTGCTGGTGAATAATCGCCTGCATCGGCCAATACCGGTGGTTGATGAAGTCACTCTGCTGGAGAAGGTGCCGGAAGGCGTGCTGGCGGCGGTGGAAGTGGCGGCCCCGGGACAGGTGGTGCGGGTGTTGTCGAATCCTTACGGTATCGCGACCTTCTTTGCCCTGACCCCTGAGGAAACGCAAACTATCGTCCCCATCGCCAGAGCGCTGATTGGCAACCGTTCCGCCGTGGTGCTGAAAACCCCGCAGGGTGATGTGCGCTCAAGGATTATCCCGGCAGGCAAGATCGTTATCCGTGGCGAAAAGCGCAGTAGTGAAGCCGACGTAGCGCAAGGCGCGCAGGCCATTATGCAGGCGATGAGCGCCTGTGCGCCCGTGTGCGATATTCGCGGTGAAGCAGGCACGCACGCAGGCGGCATGCTGGAACGGGTGCGAAAGGTGATGGCTTCGCTGACCGATCATGACATGAACACGGTGCATATTCAGGATCTGTTGGCGGTCGATACATTTATTCCGCGCAAGGTGCAGGGCGGCATTGCCGGAGAGTGTTCAATGGAGAACGCCGTGGGCATTGCGGCGATGGTGAAAGCCGATCGCTTACAGATGCAGGCCATCGCCAGTGAGCTGAGCGCCCGGTTAAACACGCCGGTTGAAGTTGGCGGCGTGGAGGCCAACATGGCCGTGGCGGGGGCGTTAACTACGCCCGGATGCGCCGCACCGCTGGCGATCCTCGACTTAGGCGCAGGATCTACCGATGCCGCCGTCATCAATAGCGACGGCGTAGTGAAAGCGGTACATCTGGCCGGCGCGGGGAATATGGTCAGCCTGTTGATTCAAACTGAGCTGGGCTTAAGTGATGCATTTCTGGCGGAGGAAATAAAAAAATACCCGCTGGCAAAAGTGGAGAGCCTGTTCAGCATTCGCCATGAGAACGGCGCGGTGGAGTTTTTCCGCGAACCGCTCAGTCCGTCAGTATTCGCCAAAGTGGTGTACTTGAAAGAGGGCGAGCTGATCCCGGTAGATAACCAGATTTCGCTGGAAAAAATCCGTCTGGTGCGCCGACAGGCTAAAGAGAAGGTTTTTGTGACCAACTGCCTTCGCGCGTTACGCCAGGTGTCACCCGGTGGCTCTATTCGCGATATGACGTTCGTGGTGCTGGTAGGCGGTTCTTCGCTGGATTTTGAAATCCCGCAGATGATCACCGATGCGCTGGCGCATTACGGCGTTGTCGCCGGGCAGGGCAATATTCGAGGTACCGAAGGGCCGCGTAATGCGGTGGCAACAGGACTGGTTTTAGCCGGAGAAGCAAAAAAATAGCGCAGAAAACAGCCGCGCAAGCGTTTAGCTGCGGGGTAAGTCAAATAAAGGCGATGTTCTCTTTGATATCCCGGCGGAGTTGGGTACATAGTATAAATGTGTCTCTCACGTGGTTAATTTTAAGGATAAGAGCATGCCAACAGCAATTGAGAAAGCATTGGATTTTATTGGTGGTATGAACACTTCGGCGTCAGTACCACATTCAATGGATGAAAGTACCGCTAAGGGAATCTTAAAGTATTTGCATGACTTAGGTGTGCCAGCAAGTCCGGAAGTTGTGATGGCACGGGGTGAGCAAGAGGGATGGAATCCCGAGTTCACGAAAAAAGTGGCCGGATGGGCAGAAAAAGTCGCCTCCGGTAACCGCATCCTTATCAAGAACCCAGAGTATTTTTCAACCTATATGCAGGAGCAGCTCAAAGAGCTAGTGTGAGCTGACTATCGAATTAAACTCTAACGGACGTTTCCATCCCAGGATGGCGGCGTCCAGATGGGGTTGCCATTAACATGCTGTTTTCTGAACAGGTGTATCGCGTAAATAGCTTTAGCCCCCGCCAGCCATGTTCTTCCGTGTACTCATTCAACATATTGATGCAAGCAAGTATTGATTTTTCCAGGACAAACTCTTTTTTGCTACATGCCAATTTCTACGGAATACCCATAAAAAAAGGACCTGCAATTTCTCGCAAGTCCTTAAGATTTGGTGGCCCCTGCTGGACTTGAACCAGCGACCAAGCGATTATGAGTCATATGAAAACCATGTTTCATGATTTTGCATCTTTTTTCACATTAGATTAAATTTCATAAATAACAATCTATTATTTGCTGGTTGTTGTTTCAGGTTGTTCTGTGGTTTTACCTTCAGTATCATCCTTACGTCACCCACTACGTCACCCAGAATCAGGCTGGGTGACGTAACGAACAAAGGACTGAAAAATACTATGGCTGATAATTTAACTGTCTCGATGATTAGTGGCTTGAAGCCGAAAACTACTGCTTATTATGAATGGGATAAAAGCGGTGAGCGTGGGGCAGGGCGATTAGGGGTGAAAGTTGAGCCATCGGGTCAGCGAGTATTTTACTATCGTTATTTTTGGCAAGGAAAACGGCAATTCATTCTGCTTGGCCGTTTCCCGGAGTTGTCACTCGCTCAGGCAAGGCAGCAATGCAAAGAGCATGCAGGCCTTCTTAAAGAAGGAAAAGCTCCTAAAGCTGAAATCGCAGAACAACTCTTTACTGCTGAACAACAACAGCGCGAAGACCAGCTCAAAGGCAGCATTGAGCAACTCATTTTGGGTTACACCACCAAAATGCGTGAAGACGGTAAACGCACCTGGCAACAGGTTTTGTACCGGCTGGAAAAAGAAACCTATCCATTTATACCTAAAGCGACGAAAGCGCGCGACGTTACACCCGCTCATATCAAACAAATTCTGGCCACCATTATTAAACGTGGCGCATCAGTTGAAGCAAATCGTGTTCGCTCTTATCTGATGGCTGCATTCAATTATGGGTTGAAGGCTGACAACGATCCGGCAAACCACCAGCAGAACGTGATGTTTGGGCTTCAAATGAATCCAGTAAGTGTCATACCCAAACAATCTGCAGCGGAGAAGGCAGGGACAAACTGGCTGAAGCTGGATGAGTTGCAGCAACTGATGGGGGATTTTCCTAAAGCACCAAAGGTCGGCCCGTTAATCAGCCAATTGCTTAACTTGTGTGTCTATACGGGTGGCCAGCGGCCTCATGAACTGGTTTCCAGCCGTTGGGATGCCGTTAACTGGGAAGAAAAAACGTTATTGATAGTGGCGGATGTGTCGAAAAATAAAAGGGATCATCTGGTGCCTTTGACTGAGTCAGCCATTGAGATACTCGAAAAGTTGAAAGCTGAGAATCATAATCAGAGTCCTTACATCTTCCCGCAGCGTATTAAACCGGAACAGCATCTACGCACAGACAGCTTTGCACAAGCCATCATTTATTACCGGCAACACTTTGCGTTGAGCCCATCTTTTATTGCGCGTGATATTCGTCGTACCTGTAAGACCCTGATGGGCGAAGCGGGTATTGCTAAAGACCTGCGTGACCGCATTCAGAACCATGCTCTACAGGATGTGAGTTCTAAACACTACGATCGTTACGATTACCTGGTTGAAAAGCGTAAGGCACTCGAGATCTGGGAGTCTCGGGTGAATAACCACCAGCAACAGCAGGAAAACAATGTCGTTAACCTGTTTGGGCAGAGATAGAGGCTTAAATCGGATCTCTGGATTTGCTGGCGAGGCCGACGTTCTTCGCCAGTATTTGGTTGCGTTTAAGTTGTCGCTCAATTTACTTTCTACTAACAGGTCCTTGTTTCTTAAGATCAATATGGCCTTTTAAGCCAATGCCAGCTAACGTAAAAACGCCTTGGATAATGAGCCCTATATTTTTCTCGGTAAAGAACACTGCTTTCTTCTCTGGTTCGCGCTCAGTACTTGCTTCCACTTTCCTAGTTTGCTCCCAGAGAGCGTTAAGTTCTTCCAACCTTATTTGTCTACACCGATGCCTACTTTCGGGGAGTGAGAAGTCTCGGGAGAAGATGACTGGTTTCGAAGAAACCGGGTACAAGAATAACAGTATATCCTCACCTGACAGGTTGTTCTCCTCAATGAACTTGCAGGTAGCTTTATCGATATGCTTAAAGTTTCTTTGGGGGGGCTGATAATATTTGTAAACATAAGGATTGATTCACCATTGTGTTTCAAACTGATGCGCTATAAGTCAAAGCATCTTATGCCTGATGGGGTATAATCCTGCCACTTTTTTATGCCATTTTTTCGGGTATCGCTCATGACTAACACTAACTTTTCTCAAACGGCTGCGTTTATCTGGTCGGTGGCCGATCTGCTGCGCGGTGATTTCAAACAGTCTCAGTACGGGCGTGTGATCCTGCCCTTTACGCTGCTGCGCCGTCTTGAGTGTGTGTTGGCGGAGACCAAAGATGCGGTGGTGGCGAAATACGATGAATTAAAAACCAGCTCACTGCCGGAAGACGCCAAAGAGAAGTTTCTGCTGCGCGCCAGCGGGCTTTCCTTCTTCAATACTTCGAAGATGGATCTGGGCAAGATGGGGCAGAACGACATCAAAGCCAACCTAGAGAATTACGTCCAGTCGTTCTCGCTCGATGCGCGTGAAATCTTCGAGCATTTTAAATTCAGCGAGTTTGTCGGCCTGCTGGAAGATGCCAACCTCCTGTTTAAAGTGGTTAAGAAATTCGCCACCACCGATCTCAGCCCGAAAGCGATTTCCAACTATGAGATGGGCCTGGTGTTTGAAGAGCTTATCCGTCGTTTTGCGGAAAGCTCCAACGAGACAGCCGGTGAACACTTCACCCCACGCGATATCGTGCGTCTGACCACCTCGCTGGTGTTTATGGAAGATGATGAAGCGCTGACGCAGGATGGTATCATCCGCACCATTTATGACCCAACGGCCGGGACCGGCGGCTTCCTCTCTTCGGGCATGGAATATGTGCACGAATTGAACCCTAACGCGGTGATGCGTGCCTTTGGCCAGGAGCTGAACCCGGAATCCTACGCTATCTGTAAAGCCGACATGCTGATCAAAGGCCAAGACGTCAGCCGCATAAAGCTGGGTAACACCCTCTCTAACGACCAGCTGCCGCTGGATCAGTTCGACTACATGCTCTCTAACCCACCGTTTGGCGTGGACTGGAAAAAGATTGAGGGCGAGATTAACGACGAACATACGCAGAAAGGCTTTAACGGTCGCTTTGGCCCTGGCCTGCCGCGTGTATCCGACGGCTCGCTGCTGTTCCTGATGCACCTGATCAGCAAAATGCGCGACAGCCACAATGTGGATGGCACCGTGAGCAACGGTGGGCGTATCGGGATTATCCTTAACGGCTCGCCACTGTTTACCGGTGGTGCGGGCAGCGGTGAGAGTGAAATTCGACGCTACATTCTGGAAGCCGATTTGCTGGAAGGCATTGTCGCACTGCCAACGGACATGTTCTACAACACCGGCATTGCCACCTACGTCTGGATCCTCTCCAACAAGAAATTGCCTGAGCGTAAAGGCAAAGTACTGCTGATCGATGGCACCAAGCTGTGCGGCAAAATGCGTAAATCGCTGGGTTCCAAGCGTAACCTGATGGGTGATGACGATATCAAGCTGATCACCCAGACCTTTGGTGATTTTGAAGTAGTGGATACCACAACCCTGGAAGAACTGGGTCTGGAAAAAGCCGCCGAGCAAAAATCCAGCCGTGGCCGTCAGCCTGCCACCGCCAAAACCGAAGCGCCGAAAACCTTTGCCAGCAAAATCTTTAACAGCACCGACTTTGGCTATCGCCGCCTGACCATTGAACGCCCGCTGCGTTTATCTGCTCAGGTGACGGATGAGGCGATTGCGACTCTGCGCTTTGCGCCGAAGCCGTTTAACGCGCCGATGGAACGTCTCTATGAAGAGTTCGCATCCCAATGGCAGGAGGACAGCTATGGTGATTTCTCTGAACTGGAAGCAGAAGCGCGCGCCATCATCAAAGCCGAATTTGCAGAGCTGAAAGAGAAACAAATTAAAGACCTGCTCGACAGCAAACTGTGGCTGGCACAGCGTGGGTTAATGGAAAAGGCACAGCAGATTCAGACAGCTCTGGGTACGCAGGCGGGTGGCAAAACGCGGGTGAGCAATGACTTCAACCAGTTCCAGCTAACCCTGAAAGGGGCCATCAAAACGGCTGGCGTGAAGCTGGATGCGAAAGAGAACAAGCAGTTTATCGATGCCATCACCACCAAAAACCCGGATGCCGAGCCGGTGGTGAAGAAGGTGCTGAAAGAAGCCGCTCAGCCGCTGTACGGTGCGTTTGAGTACAAAGGCAAAGTGGTCGAGTTTGAGCAGGACGGCGAGCTGCGTGATAACGAAAACGTGCCACTGAACCCGGCAGTCTCCACCAGCGACCTGATTGAAAGCTACTTCAAAGCAGAAGTGCTGCCGCATGTGGATGACGCGTGGATCAACGCTGATAAGCGCGATGCGAAAGATGGCGAGGTAGGGATTGTCGGTTACGAGATTCCGTTTAACCGCCATTTCTACGTCTATCAGCCGCCGCGCTCGTTAGAAGAGATTGATGCCGATCTGGATGCGGTCAGCGCCGAGATTATGAAGCTGCTGCAGGAGGTCCATTCCTGATGGCTAAGTATAAGGTGTATCCTGAGTATAAGGATTCTGGGGTTGAGTGGTTGGGGGAAGTTCCCAGTCATTGGGAAATCCTATCTGCAAAACGCATGTTTCAAAGCGTGCGTACACCGGCATGTAAAAATGATGAGCAGCTCGCTGCAAGCCAAAAGTATGGTGTAATTCCCCAGTCCTTAATGATGCAACTAAATGACTCAAAAGTGATGCTTGCATTAAAAGGGACGGAATCATTCAGACATGTAGAAGCTAATAATTTTGTTATAAGTTTACGTAGTTTTGAGGGCGGTATTGAATATAGCCAGTACACTGGCTGTGTGTCGCCTGCATATACTGTACTGAAAAATTCCAAACCTATAAGCTATAGCTACTATCGTTATCTTTTGAAATGCTCGCCTTTTATTGCAGCATTACAATCTTCGACAGACAGCTTAAGAGATGGTAAATCTATTAACTATGAGCAGTTTAGTGCACTCAGCCTGCCAATATCTTCAGTTCAGGAACAAAATATAATCGCAACTTTCCTCGATCACGAAACCGTAAAAATCGACAACCTGATCGAGAAACAACAGCAACTGATTGAGCTGTTGAAAGAAAAACGTCAGGCAGTGATTAGCCATGCCGTCACCAAAGGGCTAAACCCTGATGTGCCGATGAAAGATTCTGGTGTTGAGTGGTTGGGAGAAGTGCCAGCGCATTGGAAAGTATCAAAATTAAAATACTTCGCTTCTATTCAAGGTGGTTTTGCATTTAGCAGTGACTCTTTTACTCATGAGGGTATCCAAATTTTAAGGATTGGTAATCTCTATCAAAATAACCTTGAGCTTGAACGACAACCTATATTTCTCGATGTTAATGAACTCGATAGATTTAGAGATTTTGCTATTTATAAAGATGATATTTTAATGTCGCTCACTGGTACATTAGGAAAGCGTGATTATGGATTCGCTATAAAAGTTGATCGAGATGATGTTTTTTTGTTGAATCAACGTGTTGCGAAAATAACCCCTGATGAAACCAGACTTTGCCGAGACTTTCTGCTTTATATTCTATGGTCTGATTCATACTTAAATCAGCTATATTCTTTACCATCAGGGACTAAACAAGCAAACCTTTCCAATAGTAATGTTACTGATATTCTTGTGGCATGCCCGGCAGAAATATCTGAGCAAAAATCTATTATAGAAATAGTTACAAAACAGATGGAAGTATTTGATTCACTGATGGATAACTCATTAATTTTAATGGAGTCTCTCCAGGAACGCCGCACCGCCCTCATCTCCGCCGCCGTCACCGGAAAAATCGACGTCCGCGATTGGGTTGCCCCTGAAACGCAGGATGTTGAGGAGCCAGAGGAGGCTACCGCATGAGCATGGACAGCACCAAAGAGCTGATTTTCCAGTATGAAATGATTGCTCAGATGATCGAGCGAGGCTGGGTTCGTGGCAAAACAGACGGCTACGATCGCGAACGTGCGCTGTATTCCCAGGATGCGCTGACCTTTGTGCAGACCACACAGCCGCAGGAGTGGGAGAAGTTTGCCAAAATTTATCCTACCGATACCGAGCGTCATTTCCTTGATGCGCTGGTGGCTCAGCTGAAAAAAGCGGATATCAACGCTACCGATATGCTTTCGCGCACTTACGGCACGCTCGGCGTGCTGCGTCATGGTATCAAAAGCCATAATGCACGTTTTTCCCTGTGCCAGTTTAAGCCGGAACATAACCTCAATCCGGAAACCCTGACGCGCTACAAACATAATATCTGCCGCATTGTGCCGGAACTGGTTTACAGCCCTCATGCGTCGAAAGCCGCGTTTGAAGAAACGGGTATAAAAGCGAAGAAGTGGCGTATCGATCTGGTGCTGTTCGTCAATGGCCTGCCGATAGCGACCCTAGAACTGAAGTCTGAATTTAAGCAGACGGTACAAAACGCCATTACGCAATATAAGAAAACGCGTTTGCCAAAGGACCCTGGTACCAACAAACCTGAGCCGTTGCTGACCTTTAAACGCGGGGCGCTGGTGCACTTTGCTGTCAGCCAGTATGAAGTGTTTATGGCGACCAAACTCGATGGCGATAAAACCTTCTTCCTGCCGTTTAACAAAGGGACCCATGACGGCGGCGCGGGGAACGACATCCCGGAAGATGCCAACGACTACGCCACCAGCTACCTGTGGAATGAGGTGCTGCTGCCGGACAATCTGCTGAAAATTCTCGCGAGCTTCGTGCATCTGCAAATCGTCGAAAAAGAAGACGCCATTGGCCTGAAGTACAAAAGCGAGAGCCTGATTTTCCCGCGCTATCACCAGTGGGATGTGGTGAACAAACTGATCACTGCCGCCACGCTGGAAGGGACCGGTAATAAATACCTGATTCAGCACAGTGCGGGGTCGGGCAAATCGAACTCTATCGCCTGGACGGCCCATCAGCTTTCCCGCCTGTACGATGAGAATGGCGAAAAGCAGTTCCACTCGGTGATTGTGGTAACGGATCGTACCGTGCTGGACGATCAGCTGCAGGACACTATCTATCAGTTTGAGCATCAGGATGGCGTGGTCGGGCGTATCAATAACAAAGAAGGCGACGGCTCTAAATCGGAGAAGCTGGCCAGCGCGCTGGAAAACTCGCAGCCGATTATTATCGTCACCATCCAGACCTTCCCGTTTGTCCTGAAGGCGATTGAAAACAGCGTCAGCCTCAAGCAGCGTAAATACGCGGTGATTGCCGATGAAGCGCACTCCTCGCAGAGCGGATCTACAGCGCGTCAGCTGAAAGAAGTGCTGATGACCGAAGAAACGGACGACGACGTGGAGATGTCTTCCGAAGATATTCTGGATGCCACCATCGCCGCGCGTAAAGGCAGCAGCAACCTCAACTATTACGCCTTTACCGCCACGCCGAAAGCCAAAACGCTGGAGCTGTTTGGCCGTCGTCCGAATCCGCAGGAACCGGCTTCAAAAACCAATAAGCCGGAAGCGTTCCACGTTTACTCAATGCGTCAGGCCATCGAAGAAGGCTTTATTTTTGATGTGCTGAAGAACTACACCAACTACAAAGTGGCGTACAAGCTGCTGCAAAAGCTGGACGATCCTGACCGGGAAGTGGACAGCAAAAAAGCCAGGATCAAACTGAACCAGTGGGTTTCGCTGCACGATCATAACGTGTCGCAGAAAGTGAAGGTAATTGTTGAGCACTTCCGCAAGCATGTGATGCACTTACTGGCTGGCCAGGCGAAAGCGATGGTGGTGACCAGTTCGCGTAAAGCGGCGGTGCGCTATAAGCTGGCATTCGATAAATACATCGCCGAGCAAAAATACGACAAGATCAGCGCGATGGTGGCGTTCTCCGGGGAAGTGGAATTCTTTGAGAGTGACCCAAACAGCCTTGCGCTGCTTAACCAGAAGTTCACCGAGATCAATATGAACCCTGGCCTGAAAGGCCGGGATATGCGCAAAGCGTTTGATACCGACGACTACCAGGTGATGCTGGTGGCTAACAAATTCCAGACCGGTTTTGACCAGCCCAAGCTGTGTGCCATGTATGTGGATAAAAAGCTGGGCGGCGTTGAGTGTGTACAGACGCTGTCGCGCCTGAACCGTACCTATCCTGGGAAGGCGCAGTCCGGCACGTTTGTACTCGATTTCTACAACGAACCCGACGAGATTTTGGGTGCTTTCCAGCCGTACTACCAGACAGCGGAACTGACAGACGTCAGCGATCCGCAACTCGTCTTTGAACTGTTTGAAAAGCTGCGTACCAGCGGCATTTTCCTGTGGAACGAAGTGGAGCAGTTCTGCGAGGCGTTCTTCAGCAAAAACAAATCCAATGCGGCGATCAGCAATATTTGCAAGCCAGCGGTACAGCGCTGGAAGCAACGTTACACCTCGGCGATTGATGCATATGTGCTGGCCAAAGAGATGTTTGAACGCACCAAGAAGACCGGCGATGTTGTGCTGATCACCAATGCGGAAAACACCTTCAAAGAGTGCGAGAAAGAAAAAAGTAAGCTGGATATCTTCAAGAAAGATCTCGGCAGCTTTGTCCGCTTTTACGAGTTTATGTCGCAAATCGTTGATTACGACGACAAGAACCTGGAAAAGCTGAGCCTGTTTGCTCGCCATCTGCGTCCGTTGCTGCATGAACAGCGTATCGAAGAAGATGAGATTGATTTAAGCAACGTGGAGATGAGCCATTATCGCCTGTCTAAGCTTCACGAACAGCATCTGAAGCTGCAGGAAGATGCGGCGGAATACAAAATCAAACCGGGTAATGATGTTGGTACCGCGAAGCCGAAGGATAAGAAAGAAGAGTTTCTGTCGAATATCCTGGCGCGCCTTAATGAGCTGTTTGTCACCGATAATCTTACCGATAAAGACATGATCAATTATGCCTTCGCGGTGCGTGACAAGTTGTCAGAAAACCAGGCGGTGATGACCCAGATTGCGAACAATACGCGCGAACAGGCGATGCTGGGTGATTTCCCGAAAGCCATTGATGATGCCGTGATGGACAGCAACGACGCCCAGCAGGAGATGATGGTGCAATACCTCTCTAACCCTGAACTGGCGAAAGGATTTGCCCGCGTGGTGTTTGATATGTTGAAAGGGGCTTGAGTTTTTAGCAGGCCGGAAGTGGGAATGCGTTGTCTGGTATGGAAAGCAGGTAAAATGTATCCCCATCTGCGGTGGCAGACCCGAAACCACCAGCCCATTCCCTGTAGGGATAAATGGACTGGGAAAAGTGTAGCGGTATCAGGGACAGTTTTTAGGACCAGTTTAGTATCTGGTTTTTTTCTATTGCCACAGTTTTAACGGCTAATTTCGGTGCATGCATTCCTTGTAGTGTGTAACCGTAGTTGGGGCGTAATCCCGCCTGATTTGGATAAATCAGCTGCAAATGAGGAACCTCATAGCAACCTGCATAGGCGTAAAGTTGGTAAATATCGCTGCTGGAAACCCCCAGTTTGCGGTCTGCTTTATTAAGCAATTTCCACTTTGTGTCTGCTATCAATTGTGGAACGCCCTTGTCATCGACAAGGGCAATGTCTGGCCGCAATTGAAACAGCGGGGAGTCGTCTGCACGCATCGCCAGATATTTTCGCGGTCCCTGTGTACGAAGAAGCCAGCCCTGCTGGTGGGCCCATGGTTTTAACTTTTCTGCTACCCACGCTTCGAATAAGCGATTCATATCAAACAACAATGAAAATAGCGGTGTGCTACCAGCCAGTACATCCGGTTTAATCGCAGAAATAAATAATCGGCACTGTTCAAGGACAGGCTGGAACCGTTGGTTAATACGATCGCTTTTGAGTAACTTGAATGACTGCAAAGTGATGGGCACATCGCTAATTCCGTCAAAATGCATCAATAGTTCGGATAACCGCTTTTGGGTTTTTCCTGAGTGTGTCCAGGGCATTAACAGACGCAGGGTAAAGCGGAGTATTTGATTCAGAACCATATCTTCGCTGAAATCGTCGAAGCGACAATACAGCCGCTCTCTGTGAACCAGATTGTGTCGGACATGCTGCGGGATAACCAAACGACCACGCATTACCGACAAATTTTCTTCCTGTTCTATGTAATTTCGCAACTTGCCTTGAAGGATCTGTGTATGCAAATCATGGCAAAAGTGCTGGATAAAAATATCCAGCAGACTATGTTGGTGGGTATTGATGCCTGCCTGCGCACCTTTATGTGTACGCATGATTCGGGCGGTATACAGCATTTGCACCAATGCCTCACGGCAGGATTCAGGATGTTCTTCTTTACCGTTTATTTTTGGCAAGATTTCTAGTGTTAAGTCGTCCAGTTGGATGACACCGCAGAATTGTGCAAACCGCACCGACTGATGTCCCCAGCTAAAAGCGCCGTTAGGAAGATTTGGAGCCAGCTTTTCCAGTAGCCGGGCATGATGAATGCCCAGCGCATGCTGGGCGGCTGCTCGTTCAGTGATCACTGGTAGCGAACTATGCTCAATCACCGACAGAATTTCTGCCACTGCTTAATCCTCGTAAATTTTACGAATTGAGTCGGGAGTAATTTCTTGTGCAACTGAAACCCGATATTCAACAACCTCTTCAAAGTCATCGTGGGTAAAGCCAAAAACATCTTTGCTGGTCAACTTAGCATGTCTAATCAGCGGAGCTTCAATCAACTTGCCGGTAGCGTCAATATCGCGGAACACAAGCTGTATTTTGTACCAGTCTTCATAGAAGTATTCCTGCAGGAGCGGAATTAACTGGTTCAGGAAAACCGTCTTTAGCTGTGTGAGGTTAGTCACCGGGCAAAGATAAGCATGACCAAGCATGAGATCGCGGCTCAGAAGAAAGCGGATACGGTGGTTCATCGCATCCAGCAGTTTGCGCAGGTTAATCTGGTTGCCATCTTCATCAAGAATATTTCCCGCATCATCTGAACCAGCTATTTTGCTGCTGTCCGGCATCAATTCTTTAAAGCGGAAGCGACGGCGTAAAGCGGTATCCAATAGTGCGATTGAGCGATCAGCGGTGTTCATCGTGCCGTAAATATCCAGATTTTTAGGCACTCCAAATGGCTCGCGAGAATAGGGCAGGGTAATGCGCATGCCCTTTTCGCCGCTGGTGCGTTTGTCGGTTTCAATCAGAGTTATTAACTCTCCGAAAATTTTTGCTACGTTGCCACGATTAATTTCATCGATAAAGATGGCGTAGCGATGCTCCGGATCAGCTTCGGCACGCTGGCAGATACGGCGAAATACGCCATCCTGTGGCGAATAGCTTAATTCACCGTTCTCTTCATTCAACTCCGGGCGAATACCTTCTACGAAGTCTTCATAGCTGTAAGCTTGATGGAAAGTGATGAACTCGTAGCGGTTGATAGTCTTATTATTTTTAGATGGCTTTTTAAGTGAAGAAACCAAACTAACTAAATCAGAACATTCTTCTCGAGCTTCGGAAAGCAAAAACCATGTGCTATCGCTATTTTTATCAAAAAGGTAAGGCGCTGTACGGCGCTCAAGTTTCACTGTATTCGAGTCAATAGCTGCATGATTTTGCAAGGTTGACCAAATGGTTTGATGCAAATTTTTTGTTCTTTCTAAGGCTGTAGCTTTGGTTCTCACAAATTCATGTTCGCGAATAGCTGGTACTTTTGCATTACCACCTAAATCGGTTAGTGCCATAAAAATTACATCACACCATGATTTATCTGCTAGCTGTTCGGTCAGCCATTGTTCGCGCGTTAGTGTCTGCGCTTCGCTGACATATTTTGCTTTCAATTGATTTAATTCGTATGTCTTGCCTGTTCCCGGCGGGCCGAACAAAATTAAGTTCAATGGCTCTAATATTTTTGGCTGCGCGAGCAATTCATCAGTGGGCTCGATTACCGCAGATTTTTCGACTGGTTCTGTGGTTTTTTGCCAGACCTTGGATAATGGTGGGATGTAGAAATCGAGCTGCTGAGTATGTTGTTTTTCTTCCTGCTCATGACGAATCTCTAGTAGCGCTCTGTCCATCGCTACCGCTGAAAGCTCTTCTTTCTGATGTGGCTTGAAGGCACGGATGATAGTACGGCGATCACTGCTGCTAAAAACGCGTTCAAATTCATCGGGGAACAGCAAAAACATCAGCATATGGCGGAACTGGCGGCTGGCATTTTCAGGAATAACGCTAAGCCACTCTCCAAACGAGAAACCGTTACTCAGTTGCGCTTCGCGCCCGGCAGAGGGCAGAGCTAATAGCGCCTTAAGCACATTCGCGAGATACGCAAATTCGCGCGCGCGAAAAGTATTAAACCCTGTTCCAGCGCTGCCGACACCAGCAAGTACTGTGCTTTGCAGCATAGCGTGATGGGTATCTAGCTGCTCGCCGGATAATTCCCAAATAGTGTTTATTTGCTCACGCTTGGTTTTGACGCTGATATTGCTGGCGCAGAGATACAGTAGCCAAAGCATTTCCGCAGTGAGTTGTTTTGCTTCAGGTGAGACACTGGCTAACTGTTCTTTAAGCCGAAGCATGAAATTGCCTTCCTGCTCTAACTGGCTATTAACCACATTACTCTCAATCTCTGCCAGATACTGGCTGTTCCAGAGGTTTTTGTCGCTGAAAAGCGATATGCCATTGACCAGGCAGCGCTGACGCCATTCACTGGCTGCATTTAAAATTTGTTCTGCTTGTTCTTCACCGGTATAGCGGCTCATCCTTGTGATCCTTTTTTATAAATTAAGCAACTGATGGACATTAGTTAATGTGGTATGAGCCATCTTCCATTTTAGTACCATAAGTTTCCACATTTCTTTCAATCATCGTGCGGATACTGGTATCCAAAATATCGCCGCTGGCTTCCGTTTTTTCTTTTCTTAACGCAGTCTGCAACTGTGAAATGTTACCTGTACTGCACCCCATCGGGCAGAGTGGCGCTCTTGCTACATTTCTTTTGCGAGACATGAGCCCCGCAGTAAACAGTCAAAAGGGTGCTCCTGATAGCCAGCATATATCGCTATTGACTGATGGATTTGAACGAGATGTTGCTGCTAGATGTGGTGCAGGTTGTCATTGCACTGCTCTTCAGCAGTGGGGGCACTGTTACTTTACAGTGATCACCGCTGGCTCTTGATGTGAACCTATATGTGACCATCAGAAACGAACTGAAACGTTCAATCAGCTAATCCCCGTCTGTGATTTTTGTGCTGATCATTTCATAACGAATTGATATTAAAGTAAAAATAAAAGTGATCATATGAGCGTAAGAATGTATGCATCTTATCTCATTGAAAGTATTAGTAATTAAAAGAAAATCTTCATTATTTCGCGTATGGGATAAATCAGAAGGAAAACATTTTTTTGAAGTAAAAGGTATTTAAAGGGGATTAGTCCCAGCGGATATGTGGCAGTAAGCAGATATAAATTGGCTTACAGGAGGTAATCTGCATTGTCTGTGCGTTAATGTCCGTCAAGAATTGAGAGGTACTTCAGTTTTCATGCTGCACAATAATTCCCTGGTAGTGCCTGATAAGGCTCTGCTTACTGATGGCGGCTAAGTGTTTATATTTAAGTTACGCCGCGCTCAGTAAGTATACCAGGTGACACTGTTATGGTGTTTTCATCTCTATAACCATGGTTTCAACAGGAACGGATCGATCAGACCTATAAAGGGAAAATCGACTATGTAACGTCTGGCAGTGCTGGCGACCAGATTGTGTTCACGGCAGTAGTCGGCAACAGTCCAGCCTTTCGGCCAGTACTTTTGATAATATCGATCAAAATGCTGGCTCCAGTGAGAGCTCATTGGTTTACGCCGTAACTGCTTTTTAGCTGTTTTATGATTCAGCCGGTGATTGTTAATGTAGTCATCCAGTGTGGATTTGCTTTTCTGGAAGCAATAGCGATGCCATGCCCAGTGAATAATTTTAAGGCTTTGCCCCCCAACACGGCGACAGTTGGCATATATCCGTACTGGATTCAACTTGTACTTGCGTGCGTAATCAGAAAGGCTGATCCCAGTAATCAGAGCCTCTAACATGTAGTTATGACGATGGTTGGACCAACGTGGTGAATTACACCACCATTTATTTTCGTCATAAAGTTCATAGGATGAACGTTTACGCGGAACGGCGGGTAATCGGGCTTTGCCCAGAAAATATTTGTCCAACATTCCTGAGTAGGTGGATTTCAACGCCATATCCTGATCGTTGGTTTTCGTCTCCATTTTTTGGTTGATTGGCTTGCAGGGTGTTATTGCAGATTTTTGGCGTGAAGGCGCGACAGGTTTCGGTTTGCGCATGCCTGAGCCAACAAGTTTAATACCTTTATCAATTGACTCTTTTGTTCGGCGCTTACCCAGATAACTAACTCTTAGCATCAGTTCGGTATAGGTCTTGAGATCATTTTCGCGCACAAAGTAATAACCGTTTTCCGGGAACCATACCGAACCACCAGCAACCTGTTCCCAACAATGTCGGACAATCGTATTCAGCTTATTTGGATAACGGATATAGTTGCCATCCAGCATCAGCAAATAGTGATAATGCTGTGCTTCCCCTGAGCCCTGCTCTCTTACCCAGAGATAGCTGATAAACGATTTTGGGTAATTCTTGCTTAACTGGCGGAAAAGTAAATTATGGAAATCATCCATTATGCGATTATCCGCACTGTAGGTCGGGAGTCGAAGATCATATCTGACCGCAAGAAAGCGAGACATCGCTGATACCTTGTCAACTGCCCCGAAGATTCTTTTCATGATCTTCGTGTCCTGGTCGCGTTTCTCTGGCAGCACAGACCACATCACTTCTTTAAAAACAAACGTTCCCTTTGGCTGATATTCAACAAGGTTGCCAGGCTTATCGGGCGTAATAGTATTAAATACCTGGGTGAATTCCTGACCTGGTGAGGGGGTTGTTACTTGATTAATCAGAGAGTTACTCATGTTTTAGCATGTCGCAGAATAGGTGAAAATAATCGTTTTTGTTCCAGCTTGTTTCATTGTCAGATGAAGAAAAGGCTGAATATTTCAGCCCTTTAACAAACAGAATTACTTGTTATTTTGCTCAAGCCAGCATTGATACGTATTGGCTGGCCATCCTACGGTTCGACCCTCATGCATTATCGGCTGTGGGAACATGCCAGCTTTAACCCAGCGGTAGAGGGTAGTGCGACTGCAATCGAGGAGCTGAAGCATTGTATCAATGCGAATCAGACGTTGGGGCTGATGAAGGGCGACAACCTTATCAGACATGGTTGGTTTATTTTTCAATGGAATAACTCCTGGTGGTGAAAGCTGAAACTGAACGGAGTTAATCAAATTGCGCTGTATCTTTCCCGTGTACCTTCCTGAAGGTTACTGGATACCTTTTGTAACTATTTATTTTTATGCACTTTTTCTTTTTGCTTTTTTGGCTTCCCGAAGAAATTCAATATTCTGATTTGGTTGTTCTAAAAGATGTAATGCGAAGCCTAGCTCTTTAGATGCATTCTCACGAGACATCGGAAGTTGTTTACTGTGAGGCCAGAACGCAGAGGCATGTTTTTCTATCTGGTTCAGAAGTTCAGTAACTGTTGGGATGACCTTTTTATTAGCGTCTCTTTGATTTTGAGAGATAACCGCAAGGGCTGCGATCAGCAACTCTTCTCGTTTGATAGCATAACTTTCCCCTCTTAGTGGAGGGGGAGTCGAATGCTTTTGCACTGCTAGCAACTCGAAATATTTTTCTTTGTAGTCCGGCTCATCTTCGATGCTATCCAGAAGCTCGAAATCGAGGATAGGGGCAATAGCCTCACGCAAGAAGCCATGTGTACTAAGTGGCTCATCGTTGCTGATATCTTCATTGTAGATACGCAGAAGTTGAGAAAGGGTCTTCGGGCGTTTCGCCAATTCTTCTGGGGACATTTTCCCTTTCATTGGGGCGGATAGTAGGTCCCAGGCAAAATGGTCATCGGCAACAGCGTTTAGCTTGTTTCCGTCCAGGCGGTATAGTTCCGGATGATGCTCAACTGACAGGGTAGTTAACAGCACAGAGGCGAGGTCTTCGTACATGGCTTCTGGATCTTGAGCTTTGGCTGAACGAAGAAGATCATAAAGGCTAATCCAGTCCTTTACCGTTAACTCAGGGGGACGGGCCATGCGGCGCTTTTTTTTCTCTTCAACTTTATCCTTAAAGCTCATGCTAAATCTCCCTGGCTACAACACCTACAGTAGAGTTACGTCACCCATTACGTCACCCAGATTGAAACAAAACAAAAAGGACTTAGCCAGTTTCCTGTCTAAGTCCTTGTTTTATTTGGTGGCCCCTGCTGGACTTGAACCAGCGACCAAGCGATTATGAGTCGCCTGCTCTAACCACTGAGCTAAGGGGCCGTGGCGGTGGATTATAAAGTAACTCCGCGTTGCAATCCAGACATAAGCGTACGGATGCTGTTTTTATAAACAATGTATTTTCAGTCCGTTATACTGGTTCCTCTGATGTATTGTTCGGAGTAATTATGGTTAAGGACATACTGGCACCGGAGCTGCGGGTGGTGTTTTGCGGTATCAATCCGGGGCTTTCTTCCGCAGGTACAGGATTCCCCTTTGCGCACCCCGCTAATCGCTTCTGGAAGGTTATCCATCAGGCGGGATTCACCGATCGCCAGCTTAAACCTGAAGAGGCACAGCACCTGCTGGACTTCCGCTGCGGCGTGACTAAGTTTGTCGACAGACCAACGGTACAAGCCAATGAAGTGAAGCTACAAGAGATGCGTAGCGGCGGTCGTCTGCTTATTGAGAAAATAGAAGAGTATCAGCCAGCCGCGCTCGCTATCCTTGGGAAGCAGGCATTTGAGCAGGGGCTTAGCCAGCGTGGGGCGCAGTGGGGAAAACAAACGCTGACCATTGGCGCGACGCAAATATGGGTATTGCCGAATCCCAGCGGGTTAAGCCGGATCACGCTGGATAAACTGGTAGAGGCGTATCGCGAGTTGGATGACGCGCTGGTCATGCGCGGGATGTAAAGAAAAACGCCACCTTGTGGTGGCGTTTGAACTTATACGGCGAGATTAATCGTCGAGGAAGCTACGCAATACTTCAGAGCGGCTCGGGTGGCGCAGTTTACGCAGAGCCTTCGCTTCGATCTGACGGATACGTTCGCGGGTAACGTCGAACTGTTTACCCACTTCTTCCAGCGTGTGGTCGGTGTTCATATCGATACCGAAACGCATACGCAGAACTTTCGCTTCACGGGCGGTCAGGCCAGCCAGAACGTCGTGCGTTGCGGCACGCAGGCTCTCGGTGGTCGCAGAGTCCAGCGGCAGCTCGAGGGTGGTATCCTCGATGAAATCACCCAGATGCGAATCTTCATCGTCGCCGATCGGCGTTTCCATGGAGATAGGTTCTTTAGCGATTTTCAGCACTTTACGGATCTTGTCTTCCGGCATCAGCATGCGCTCAGCCAGTTCTTCTGGCGTCGGCTCGCGGCCCATCTCTTGCAGCATCTGACGGGAGATACGGTTGAGCTTGTTGATAGTCTCAATCATATGTACCGGGATACGGATGGTACGCGCCTGATCCGCGATCGAACGGGTGATCGCCTGACGGATCCACCAGGTTGCATAGGTGGAGAACTTGTAACCACGACGGTATTCAAACTTATCAACCGCTTTCATCAGACCGATGTTACCTTCCTGAATTAGATCCAGGAACTGCAAGCCACGGTTGGTGTATTTTTTAGCGATAGAGATAACCAGACGTAAGTTCGCTTCAACCATCTCTTTTTTCGCACGGCGGGCTTTCGCTTCACCGATGGACATGCGACGGTTGATATCTTTAACCTGTTCGATGGTCAGGCCGGTTTCTTCTTCAATCTGCTGCAGTTTCTGCAGGCCGCGGTGAACGTCATCTGCAACATCGTGCAGTTTTTCAGACCACGGTTTGTTCATCGCGATTGCCGCGTTGAACCAGGTTTCGCTGGTTTCGTTGCCAGTGAACAGGGTGATGAAGTTTTTCTTCGGCATTTTGCACTGCTCAACGCAGAGCTTCATGATCAGACGTTCCTGAGTACGCACGCGGTCCATCATGACGCGCATGCTGTTTACCAGGTAGTCGAACTGCTTCGGCACCAGGCGGAACTGTTTGAACACTTCGGACAGCTTCTGAATTTCTTCCTGCGCGGCAGCATGGCTGCGGCCTTTCGCTTTGATGGTGTCGCGAGTGATTTCGTACTGAGTACGCAGTTCACCGAATTTTTCACGCGCTAACTCAGGGTCGATGCTGTTGTCATCATCGCTGCTGTCGTCGTCGCCATCTTCTTCATCTTCGTCTTCATCGTCATCCATCTCTTCCTGAGAGAGTTCAGAACCGACGTGGGTCGCCGTTGGCGCCATGTCTTCTTCCGCGTTTGGATCGACAAAGCCAGTGATCAGATCGGAAAGACGTGCTTCTTCAGCTTCTACGCGATCGTACTGCTCAAGCAGGTAGGTGATAGCTTCCGGGTATTCGGCAACGGAGCATTGAACCTGGTTAATCCCGTCTTCGATGCGTTTAGCGATGTCGATTTCGCCTTCGCGGGTTAACAGTTCAACGGTACCCATTTCACGCATGTACATGCGGACCGGGTCAGTCGTACGACCGATTTCGGACTCAACGCTGGACAGAACCTGGGCAGCCGCTTCTTCCGCGTCTTCATCGGTGCTGTTGGAGGTTTCAGCAAGCAGCAGATCATCGGCATCAGGTGCTTCTTCCATCACCTGAATACCCATGTCATTGATCATTTGGATGATGTCTTCGATTTGATCTGAATCGACGATATCTTCCGGCAGATGGTCATTGACCTCGGCATAGGTCAGATAGCCTTGCTCCTTACCACGTTGGACAAGAAGCTTCAGCTGTGACTGCGGGTTTTGCTCCATAAGACGGTATCCACACTTAATTCGTTTGATTGGTGTTGGGCGGTAAAACCGCCAACGGCAAAACGAGGGCATACTTATATTTTGCCGCTGCCTCTCCGTGCGGCTGTCGGGGGCTTCCCGATCGATATTCGGCAGTTAAGCCGTTAAATACTTTTGTCTTTCTGTTATTTCTTGGCCAGTTCCTGGTTAAGTGTCCAGAGTTCCCGGCGTTCTTCGCTGCTTAAACCGTGTGTGCGCTCACGAGCTATCAACTCTTCCTGGCGCAGTTCAAGCATCGAATCAAACATATGGTTGAGTGAGTCGGTGAAGGTTTTTTCCGCGATATCTTTATCTGCTATATCGTCCCACATCGACAGTTTTTCAAGGGTCGCAGCATCATTTGTGCCACGATAGTGTTCTAAAAGTTGCCCGGTGGTCAGACCTGGCTGAGCCAGACAAGTGTTGACCAGTTCTCTGAATAAGCCAAGTCCAGGCAGCTTATTACTATCCAGTGCGCCTAACGGTGGAACCAGCGGGGCGAGGCCCGGGTTCTGTACCAGCAGCCCTATAAGTATACGCATGGTCGTACGTTTTAGCTGTGGAACAGGGCGGGAAGCCCCATTTTCTGCCAGTTTAGGCATTAAACGTTCAAGCTGGCTGTCATCCAGAATGCCGAGCTTGTTCCCCAACTCCTGTCGCAAGTAAATGCGCAACGTTTCGCCTGGTACCTGAGTAATCAGAGGTAATGCCAGCGTACTGAGCTGTGCGCGTCCGTCCGGGGTACTCAAATCCACCTGCGGCAGCAGGCTGTTAAATAAAAACGCGGAGAGCGGCAGCGCCTGCTCCATCCGGGCTTCAAAGGCCTCTTTCCCTTCTTTACGCACCAGCGTATCGGGGTCTTCGCCGTCAGGTAAAAACATGAAGCGTAGCTGGCGTCCGTCTGTCATATAGGGCAGTGCGGTTTCCAGTGCGCGCCATGCTGCGTCGCGTCCGGCACGGTCGCCGTCGTAACAGCAAATTACGTTGTTCGTCGCGCGGAACAACAGTTGGATGTGATCGGCAGTAGTTGACGTCCCTAGGGATGCCACGGCGTAGTTAATGCCGTATTGCGCCAGCGCCACCACATCCATATAGCCTTCTACCACTAACAGGCGCTGTGGATCGGCGTTATCCTGCTGGGCTTCATAAAGGCCATACAGCTGGCGGCCTTTATGGAAAATATCGGTTTCCGGGGAGTTCAGATATTTCGGCAGGGCATCGCCCAGCACGCGTCCACCAAAACCAATGACCCGACCACGTTTGTCGCGAATGGGGAACATCACCCGTTCGCGGAAGCGATCGTAACTGCGTCCCTGATCGTTGGTGACCAACATCCCCGCATCGACCAGCGATTTGCGATTCTCAGCATTGCCGCCAAACCGTTTCAGGACGTTGTCCCAGCCGGGGGGCGCAAAACCAATAGCAAAACGGGTGATAACGTCGCTACTTAATCCTCGCTTTTCCAGGTACTGGCGCGCAGGGGTAGCGGCGGGCTGCATCAAAGACTGTTGATAAAAAGTGTTCAGGCCGTCCATCAATTGATAAAGGCTTTGCCGTTGATGGCGCTCTATCTGACTGGGGCCACTGCCTGCTTCATAGGGCACTTCGAGGTTGTGCATTGCGGCCAGTTCTTCGACGGTTTCTACAAACTCGAGCTTGTCGTAGTTCATGAGAAAGTCGACGGCGTTGCCATGCGCGCCACACCCAAAGCAGTGATAAAACTGTTTTTCACCGTTTACGGTGAAAGAGGGGGTTTTTTCGTTATGGAACGGACAGCACGCGTGATAATTTTTGCCCTGCTTTTTCAGCTTTACCCGCGCGTCGATGAGATCGACGATGTCGGTTCTTGCCAGCAGGTCATTGATAAAAACGCGAGGAATTCGTCCAGCCATAAGCCCCTGTTTTTTGATGACTCATATACACAAAATCATTCAGGATGCATCAAGGCGGCAAGGAAGCGAATCCTCAGGAGCGTACAGCAGTACGTGACTGGGGTGAGCGACTGCAGCCAACACTGAGGCAGCTTGAATGATGACGTGTATAAACGAAAATAAGCCGCGCATTCCTTCCGGAAGCACGGCCTTACAACTACAACTCAGTCTGAATTGAGAGCTTTGGCTCTCAATGGATTAGTACAGACGAGTACGGCGTGCGTTTTCGCGAGCCAGTTTCTTCGCGTGACGTTTCACAGCAGAAGCTTTAGCGCGCTTACGTTCGGTAGTCGGTTTTTCATAGAACTCACGACGACGAACTTCCGCCAGAACACCTGCTTTTTCGCATGAACGCTTGAAGCGACGCAATGCTACGTCGAACGGCTCGTTTTCACGTACTTTAATTACCGGCATGTAACTCTCACCTTTAATAAATTCGGTTTGCCGCTGGCATCAACGCCAGCTTATTTCAAAATGGTGCGGAATTTTACTGCAATTGCTGCTGCTTTGTAAAGCACCGACGCGATTTTGAAAGGGACTTTTATAAGGACAAGGAGTATACACGAGCGAAACTCCTGGGGCGAACAAAGTTTTACATCAACCCGCATTGGTCCTACACTGCGCGGTAATAGAGCGAGGTAAAACAAGTCATGCGTGTACTGGGTATTGAAACATCCTGCGATGAAACCGGCATCGCCATTTACGACGATGAAAAAGGTCTTTTAGCCAACCAATTGTATAGTCAGGTGAAATTACATGCTGACTACGGCGGCGTAGTGCCTGAACTGGCCTCGCGCGATCACGTACGTAAAACCGTACCGTTGATCCAGGCCGCGCTGAAAGAAGCGGGACTGACGGCAAAAGAGATCGATGCGGTGGCGTATACCGCAGGTCCTGGTCTGGTTGGTGCGCTGCTGGTTGGCGCAACCGTAGGACGTTCGCTGGCGTTCGCCTGGGGCGTACCGGCAATTCCTGTGCACCACATGGAAGGGCATCTGCTGGCGCCAATGCTGGAAGATAATCCCCCTGCATTCCCGTTCGTCGCGCTGCTGGTTTCCGGCGGCCACACGCAGCTGATCAGCGTCACCGGTATCGGTCAGTATGAATTGCTGGGCGAATCGATTGATGATGCTGCCGGTGAAGCGTTTGACAAAACCGCCAAGCTGCTGGGGCTGGATTATCCTGGTGGCCCAATGCTGTCAAAGCTGGCATCACAAGGCGTTGAAAAACGTTTTGTCTTCCCGCGTCCGATGACTGACCGTCCGGGGCTGGATTTCAGCTTCTCAGGTCTGAAAACCTTCGCTGCGAATACCATTCGTAATAACGAAAATGACGATCAGACCCGCGCTGATATCGCCCGTGCGTTTGAAGACGCGGTAGTTGATACGCTGATGATCAAGTGCAAACGCGCGCTGGATCAAACCGGTTTTAAACGTCTGGTGATGGCGGGAGGCGTGAGTGCGAACCGTACGCTGCGCGCAAAGCTGGCTGAGATGATGCAAAAACGTCGTGGCGAAGTGTTTTACGCGCGTCCGGAATTTTGTACCGATAACGGGGCGATGATCGCCTACGCGGGCATGGTGCGCTTTAAAGCGGGTGCAACGGCGGATCTTGGCGTGACCGTGCGTCCACGCTGGCCGCTGGCGGAATTACCGGCAGCATAAGTTTTTTTGCCCGGTAGAGCTGCGTTTACCGGGCTTACAAAACCGTAGGCCGGGTCAGGCGAATCCGCCGCCCGGCGATAGCTCTCACTACATCCGCAACATTCCTTTCTCTTCCAGAAACGCGATAATTTTTTCCAGGCCTTCTCCAGATTTTAAATTACTAAACGTCCATGGACGCTCGCCGCGCATGCGCAAGGTATCGCGCTCCATCACCTCCAGCGATGCGCCGACGTAAGGGGCCAGATCGGTTTTATTGATCACCAGAAAATCGGATTTGGTGATCCCCGGACCACCTTTACGCGGGATCTTCTCGCCTTCAGCAACATCGATCACATAGATCGTCAGATCCGCGAGTTCCGGGCTGAAGGTGGCGCTCAGGTTATCGCCGCCGCTTTCCACAAAAATCAGATCCAGATTGCCGAATTTCTCGCTCAGCGCTTCTACGGCGGCCAGATTCATCGACGCATCTTCGCGGATGGCGGTATGCGGGCAGCCACCGGTTTCCACGCCGACGATCCTATCTGGCTCCAGTGCGCCCGCCTCGGTGAGAATGCGCTGATCTTCTTTGGTGTAGATATCGTTGGTCACCACCGCCAACTGATAGCTGCTGCGCATGGCTTTGCATAACGCTTCCAGCAGCGCCGTTTTGCCCGAGCCGACCGGGCCGCCAACGCCCACACGCAGGGGATGCTTGTAGTTACTCATTTTTTCTCCTCAGGAGCGGAATAATCGGGAATATTGGGTTTCATGCCGGGCAGACGCGATAGCGGCCAACGGCGTTGCGGAGCCGAGGCTGGTGTCAGGACACGTCAGCGCCTGTGCCAAACCCTGCGCATAGCGATCGCAGAGCGCAATAATCAAACGCTGGGCCGCCTGTTGTCCAAAAGGAACCAGCTTGACGCCAGCCATGACAGCGCTCTCAATCCAGCTGTAGCCGAGGCTTAACGCCAGCTCCGTCAGCGGAATTTTCCAGCGCACGCCCAGCCAGGCCATGCCGCAGAGTTGGCTGTCGACAAAGAGGGTGCGCCATTCTCGCGAGCAATCCGACTCCCAGTCGGTGACCAGCCGCGTAAACGCCGCACCCCGACTGCGTTCTTCATCCCGCAGTTCGCGGGTTTCGCGACAGGCCAGCAGGTAAGCGCTCCAGCGGCGTGCTGCGTCGAGATCGTCCAGCTCGCAGGCGCGATACAGTCTCGCCAGCAGCGGTAGGTCAACGGTAAAAAAGTTCTGCTCCATCTGCTGGATTTGCCAGGCAGAGAAGTCATCGACGCTTTTCACCCAGCCGATTTCCACCGCCCACTCCAGACCCTGGGACCAGGTAAATGACCCTACCGGGAGCGCGCTGCTGGCGAGCTGCATCAGACGTAGCTGTTGGCTGTTATGCATCAGTGCGCATGACCATGGTGATGCCCGTGTGATTCACTGGCATAAGCGCCTGCTTCAGGTTCAAACGGCAACTGGGCGAACGTCACCTCAAGGTTGAACTGGCGCAGCATGTCGTCCAGCACATGATCGTGATGGTAACGCAGTTCATCCGGCAGGATTTGCAGCGGAACGTGGCGATTACCGAGGTGATAACAGGCTTTGGCGAGCAGGAAAGGATCGGTGCAGCGCACCACGGAAACCGACTCCGGTGCGGCGATCACTTCGATCACTTCGCTGCCATCTTCGGTACTTAGCAGATCGCCACCGCGCAGCAGCAAACCACGGGGTAGCATTAGCCCGGCTTCGCGACCGTCGTTCAGTGCTACCCTGGCGCGACTTTTTACCCGGACATCAATGGGCAGCGTGACGCTTGCAGTAACGCGGTGAGCGTGGTCAAGGCGTTGGGTCAGATAGATCATCGTCACTCCTCAAAACAGAAAATAGCGTTGCGCCATCGGCAAAACATCTGCCGGTTCGCTGGTGATAAGTTCGCCATCAATACGCACCTCGTAAGTCTGAGCATCGACGGTGATATTGGGTTGCAGGCCGTTGTGGATCATGTCGACCTTTTTCACCGTCCGACAGCCTTTGACGACGGCGATAGCGCTTTGCAGATTGAGCTGCTGCGGGATGTTTTGCGCGTCAGCGGCCTGCGAAATAAAGGTCAGCCGGGTGTGGTGCCGCGCCGCGCCAAGCGCGCCGAACATCATGCGGTAATGCACCGGCTGCGGGGTGGGGATCGAGGCGTTGATATCGCCCATTGGCGCGCAGGCAATCATCCCGCCCTTGACGATCGTCGCCGGTTTTACGCCAAAAAAGGCGGGCGACCACAGCACCAGATCGGCCAGTTTGCCAGGCTCAACGGAGCCGACTTCATGGGCGATACCGTGGGTTAATGCCGGGTTGATGGTGTATTTGGCGACGTAGCGTTTAACGCGCAGGTTGTCGTTGTCACCGGTTTCTTCTGCCAACGGGCCACGCTGAACCTTCATGCGGTGCGCCACCTGCCAGGTACGCAGGATCACTTCGCCAACGCGCCCCATCGCCTGTGAATCGGACGAGGTCAGGGAAAACGCGCCAATGTCATGCAGCACATCTTCGGCAGCGATTGTTTCCCGGCGAATGCGGGATTCGGCAAAGGCCACGTCTTCGGCGATATCCGGATCGAGGTGGTGGCAAACCATCAGCATGTCGAGATGCTCGTCGATAGTGTTGACGGTATAGGGCAGCGTCGGATTCGTGGAAGAGGGCAGAATATTCGGATGCGCGCAGGCGGTGATGATATCCGGCGCATGGCCGCCGCCCGCGCCTTCAGTGTGAAAAGTATGAATGGTGCGATCGCCAATCGCCGCCAGCGTATCTTCAACGAAACCGGACTCGTTGAGCGTGTCGCTGTGCAGCGCGACCTGGATGTCCATTTCGTCGGCCACGGTTAGCGCGCAGTCGATAGCGGCAGGCGTGGCGCCCCAGTCTTCATGGATTTTCAGGCCAATTGCGCCCGCGCTGATTTGCTCGCGCAAGGCGTCTGGGTTTGAGCCATTGCCTTTGCCCAGCAAACCGATGTTAACCGGTAACGTGTCTGCCGCCTGCAGCATGCGCGCGATATACCACGGGCCCGGCGTGCAGGTGGTGGCGTGAGTGCCTGCTGCCGGACCGGTGCCGCCGCCGATCATCGTCGTCACGCCAGAAACCAGCGCCTCCTGCGCCTGCTGTGGGCAAATCCAGTGAATATGCGTATCCACGCCGCCCGCGGTGACGATCTTACCTTCTCCAGCGATGACTTCAGTTCCCACGCCTATCGGGATCGTGACGTTGGGTTGAATATCGGGATTACCTGCTTTGCCGATGGCGAAGATCCTGCCGTTTTTGATGCCGATATCCGCTTTCACGATCCCCCAGTGATCGACGATCAGCGCGTTGGTTATCACCAGATCCACGCATGCATCGGCGCGCATTTGTCCCTGGCCCATGCCGTCGCGGATCACTTTTCCGCCGCCGAATTTGACCTCTTCGCCGTAGGTGGTGAAGTCTTGTTCCACCTCGATCCACAGGTCGGTATCCGCCAGGCGCACTTTATCGCCGGTGGTTGGGCCAAACATGTCGGCGTACGCCTGCCGGGAAATGTCACTCATTATCTGCCTCCAGTGCGCCCATCACTTCGCTGCGAAAACCCACGATCCTTTGTGCACCAGCAACGCGCACCAGTTCGACTTCGCGTTTTTGTCCTGGCTCAAAACGCACCGCAGTGCCCGCAGCAATGTTCAGACGAAAACCGCGTGCAGCCAGCCTGTCAAAGCGCAGCGCTGGGTTCACTTCGTAAAAGTGATAGTGCGATCCCACCTGGATGGGTCTGTCGCCATGATTTTCCACCACGATCGTGCAGATCTCCCGCCCTTGATTAAGCGCAATATTGCCTTTTGCGATCTGATATTCACCTGGGATCATTGCTGCTCCTTAGACGATCGGATTGTGGACAGTGACCAGCTTCGATCCGTCCGGAAATGTGGCTTCAACCTGAATATCCGGGATCATCTCCGGTACGCCTTCCATCACCTGATCGCGGCGTAGGACGTGACGCCCGTCTTCCATCAGCGCGGCCACGGTTTGCCCGTCCCGCGCCCCTTCCATGATGAAAGCGCTAATTAGCGCCACCGATTCCGGGTAGTTCAGCTTCAGCCCGCGGGCCAGGCGACGTTCCGCCACCAGCGCGGCGGTAAATAGCAACAGCTTGTCTTTTTCTCTGGGAGTCAGTTCCATAAGGGTTCTCTTAGGTTTGCCAGATTCGCGGGAGTACGGGCGCTTTGTGTGTCAGCAGCGGGCGCAGAAATTGCCAGATGTCGCGCATAACGCGCTGGACAACCAGGTTGTCGCTAGCAAGAAAACGGATTGTCAGCAGCGAATCGTTAAGCGTTGCCCCGGCGTAATCGCCAAGCGCCGTAAGCCGCTCCCGCGTGCCCTCGAGCATATGTTCGCTGGCCGGATAACACAGCAACGTGCCGACCCAGGGATGATGTGCGACGCCGCTCAGATTCCCCTCCTGCAACTGCAAGCGTTCTATCAGCAGTGGCTGCCCATCTCGCCATACTTCCTGGCGGTTTTGCAGCGTGCCGTAACTGAAGGTCTCCTGCATAACCGGTCGGCCAAGACACAGCAGATCCCAGGCCAGCAGGCGGCTTGCGGATGTCAGATGAAAGACGGTCTGAATAGCGGCGTTGGCGCCGGGAAAGAGGATCGTATCCTGCGGCAGCCACTCCAGCGTCGCGTGGGGTGCGAGGGTAAAATGCTGGCGCAGCAATGCCTGCGGTCCACGGCTGCGGTAAAACTTTCCCGCGCCAGGCTGGGTGATTAACGCGTGGCTGTTTTCGTCGAGCGTTACGGCGATATGGAGCTCATCCCCGCCGACGATCCCCGCCGGTGGATGAAGCAAATAGAGATGGCAAACGTCCTCTTCCGGGTAAAACGGGCGTTGAACCGTCAATGGACCATGATGACGCGCCGAGGCGAGCACCGTTTTGTGCCCGGTGCAGGTAAAATGCAGATCCAGTTCGGCCTGCCAGCCCCGTGTGAGTGTCTCGTGCGCAACCGTGTCCAGAGCGTTTCCCCTATCAGCATGAGGGTGTTTGCATACAAAAAAGTATGCCTCAGCGCGTCGGGAAATCGATCATATGAGAAGCTTATGGATAAAGGGGCGACAATACGCCGCCCCACCAGGGTTTTACAGTAAAACGAGGGGCATCCAGACCAGACCGGTAATCACCAGTAGCACGAGGAAAATCAGGCCAAAAATAGCACCGAGTCGCCAGTAATCTACCGTTGGTAAATAGCCGCTGCCGTAGTAGATAGGGCTAGGGCCGGTGGCGTACGGGGTCAGAATGCTGCCCAGACCAATAGCGGCGCCGACCATCAGGCAGAAGACCGGTAGCGGGATTTCCGGCATCGCCAGCGCGGCGGCAATCATCATCGGTGCGAGGGCGGAGGTATAGGCTGTGGCGCTGGCAAAGAAGTAACGCAGCAGATAGAACACCACGATCAGTGCTACCATCACCATCATCGGGGAATAACCGCTCAGCCCGTTTGCCAGCAGCTTGCCGAACCAGGTAATAAAACCGGTGTTATTGAGCCCGGTGGCCAGCGTGATCAGCGAGGCCAGCCAGAAAAAGACGTTCCATGCGGCTTTATTGCTGACGATGTCATCCCAGCTAATGATGCGCAGTACCAGCATCAACGCCACCACGCTGTATCCGACCATCGCGGCGTCAATATAATCGCCGCCGAAGATCCACAGCACCAGCGCGCCGACCATCAGCACCAGCATCTTTTTCTCGCGAGCGCAGAGCGGTCCCATCGCTTTTAGTTCAGTATCCGCCCAGCGTGGAACCTGATCGCCGGATTTCAGCTCCGGTGGATATAACACGTACGCCAGCCACGGCACGATCAGCACCAGTAAAATGCTCAGCGGCAGCATGCCTAAGAACCAGTCACCCCAGCTCAGCGCGGTGTGGGATGCGCCTTTCATCAGACCGATCAACAGCAGGTTCGGCGCCATTGCCGTTAAGAAAATGGCGCTGGTAACGCAGTCAGCGACAATGCCCATCCACATGATGTACGAGCCAATAGAGCGTGAACTGGCGCTATTGGGTTGTGAGTTATACAGCGGCGGCAGGTTGCGGATAATCGGGTAGATTATTCCGGCCCCACGGGCGGAGTTGGAAGGTGTGACGGGAGCGAGGATAAGTTCGGAGAACATCACCGCATAGCCGAGAAACAGCGTCCTATGCCCCATCTTTTTCACCAGCATCAGCGCGATTCGCCGACCGAGTCCGGTTTTCTCATAGCCCGTGCCAAACATAAAGGCCGCGAAGATCAGCCAGATGACCGAGTTTGAAAAGCCAGATACCGCCCACGACAGCGATTTGGCGGTAAATTTAAAACCGTCCTGCGCGAGTTGCTCCGGGCTGAACAGCAGCCACGGAGAAAGGACGGCGATGATCGAAATGCCAATCATCGCCACTACCGCGCCCGGTACAGGTTCCAGAATAAGCCCGACAATCACACCGGTAAAGACGGCAAAATAGAGCCAGGTGTGGCTCTCAAGACCGGTGGGGACGGGTAGAACAGCAATAATGGCGATGACCACCAGCGGAGCCAGGTATCGCCACCAACCAGCTAAAGGTGCCATTGTTGTATCCCTACGAAAGGGGAGAGGCGTAGCGCCTCTCCGGGAGGGTTATTTGATGTAATGCACGTGCTCACAGATTTCATCGACGATAGGGTCGCGACGTTCAGCGAACAGCTTTTTGTTTTCAGCGATCAGGTTATTGCCGTGGGTATCGATGGAAACGATCAGCGGGCCGAACTCTTTTACCCGACACACCCACAGGGACTCCGGCATGCCGAGTTCCGTCCAGTGCACCTCTTCGATCTCCTCAACCTGGGTTGCCGCCACGACTGCGCAGCCTGCCGGGAAGATGACGTGCAGCGCTTTAAACTGCTTGCAGCCTTCTTCCGTCAGCGGTCCCATGCCGCCCTTGCCGACCACCAGTTTGACGCCAGTCTGTTCGATAAAGTCTTTCTCAAACGCTTCCATACGCATGCTGGTGGTTGGGCCGACGGAAACCATTTCCCATTTTTCACCGTTCTTACGTACGATCGGGCCCGCGTGGAAAATGGCTTTGCCGTTCAGGTCATAAGGAATCGGGCGCTTCAGTTCGATCAGGCGGCGGTGGCAAACGTCACGGCAGGTCACCAGCGTACCGGTCAGGTAAATGACATCGCCAACGCGAATGTCTGCCAGATCTTCTGCTTTGATCGGGGTTGTGAGGATCTTTTTCATAACGCGCTCCGGGTGTGAGACAGGTTTTCGAAGGAGAGGTCAGCATGAACCAACAGCGTGCCGCGACGGTGGGCCCAGCAGCCGGTAGAGACGGCAACGCCGATAGTCGACGGGTGGCGCGCGGCGGATTCGATATGCACGCCCATCACCGAGCTATTACCGGTCAATCCTTGCGGACCAATGCCCAGACGGTTAAGTCCTTCTTCCAGACGCAGTTCCAGTTCGGCCGCTTTCGGATTCGGATGACGTGAGCCGATAGGGCGCAGCACCGCTTTACGAGAAAGAACGGCGGCGGTTTCTACGGAGGTGGCAATACCTACGCCCACCAGCACCGGCGGACAGGCGTTGACTGCCAGCGTGGAGATATTTTCAAAAACAAATTTCACCACACCTTCGTAGCCCTCAGAAGGCATTAACACTTTCGAGCGTCCCGGTAGCGTACAGCCGCCGCCTGCCATGTAGACTTCGATTTCCGCGTCATCGTTATCAGGGATGATGTCCCAGGTGACCCACGGCACACCGGTACCTGTATTTTTGCCGGTATTCACTTCGTCAAAAATCTCGACCGCGTTATGGCGCAGCGGCGCTTTTACCGTGGCGTCTTCAACGGCCTGCTTCAGAATGCTTTGCAGTTCGCCGAGGAGCGGAAAACGGGAACCGACCTTCACGAAGAACATAATCTCGCCGGTGTCCTGACAGGCTGGGCGGTTCAGGTCGATAGCCTTCTGCATGTTGTCAAACATGGTGTGGTAGATGATTTTACCCATCGGCGAGGTTTCGCCTTCACGCAGCTGTTTTAATTTATCCACGACGTCATCGGGCATGCGGGTAGAAATCATGGCGGTAAAATCAGCGACAATGTTCGTCAGCGTATTTATCGCATTTTGGTTATTTTGATTGCTCATCTTGTTAACTCCAGTTCTTTTATTTATCTGGAAATAAATTCTCCGCCACAAACTACCACTAAAAATGTGGGTTAATATTATTTGCCACTGTGAATATCTAATTAACAGTTCGTGAATGATGTCCGGATAAGGCAATAAAAATTGCGCAAAGGCAGGGTTTAAGACGCATGAGAGAATTACACTGCGGTGAACAACATTACGGATAGACCGATCATGCTGAACACGTATCCCCTGGCGAAAGACCTGCAGGTGTTGGTTGAAATTGTGCATAGCGGCAGCTTCAGCGCCGCCGCCGCGACGCTGGGGCAAACGCCGGCGTTTGTGACAAAACGCATTCAGATCCTAGAGTCCACGCTTGGGACGACGCTGCTAAGCCGCTCTGCGCGTGGTGTAGCGCTCACGGAAAGTGGTCAACGTTGCTATGAACATGCGCAGGCGATCCTCGCGGGCTATCAGCATCTGGTCGATGACGTCACGCAACTCAAAACGCGCCCGGCAGGGATGATTCGTATCGGCTGTAGTTTTGGCTTTGGGCGCAGTTATATTGCGCCGGCAATTACTGAATTGATGCATAGCTACCCTGAATTACAGGTGCATTTTGAGCTTTACGATCGGCAAATTGATTTGGCGCAGGATAATATCGATTTGGATATTCGTATTAATGACGAGATACCGGATTATTATATTGCGCATTTGTTAACGAAAAACAAAAGAATATTGTGTGCGGCCCCACCGTATTTACAAAAATACGGTGAGCCGATGACGTTACAGGAATTAAGTCGTCATGATTGTCTGGTCACCAAAGAACGCGATATGACTCACGGGGTGTGGGAACTGGACAATGGTCAGGAGAAAAAGTCGGTCAAGGTGGCGGGACATCTTTCCTCTAACAGCGGTGAGATTGTGTTGCAGTGGGCGCTACAGGGAAAAGGGATCATGCTGCGTTCTGAATGGGATGTGCAGCCGTTTCTGGCCAGCGGTGAACTGGTGCGTGTGCTGCCGGACTATGCGCAGAGCGCCAATATCTGGGCGGTTTATCAGGAGCCGCTGTATCGCAGCGTGAAGCTGCGCGTGTGCGTGGAATTTCTGGCGACGTGGTGTCAGAACCGATTAGGCAAACCGGTGGAGGGGTATCACATCCCCCACGCCGGATAAGACGCCGTTGCGTCGCTATCCGACAATAAATTCACTCGGGGTCTCGTTCGCGTTTTTTCTTCAGTTTGGTCCAGATCTTCGGCTCCTGACGACGCCACAGACGCTGAATGTTGTCATGGTGACGAAGCAGAATTAAGCACGATAGCATGGACACCGGGAAAGTGAACTGGGGATTGAACCACCAGACGTAAAAAGGGGCGATCAGCGCGCTGACGATAGCGCCTAACGACGAGTAGCCGCTCAACAGGACGGTCAGCAGCCAGGTCCCTGCCATCACGCCAGTTAAGTCCCAACCAATCGGCGCAATCGCCCCAAAGGCTGTGGCAACGCCTTTCCCACCTTTAAAGCCGAAGAACACCGGCCAAATGTGGCCCAGACAGGCGGCGATTGCAATCAATCCCAGCCAGAAGGGGCTGACGCCTAGCGCATAGGCACCCCAGACGGGTAACATACCTTTCAGGACGTCGAAAATCAGTACCGCGACGGCGGCTCCCTTGCCACCGATGCGCAGCACGTTTGTCGCGCCCGGATTCCCAGAGCCGCTGTTGCGCGGGTCCGGCAATCCAGCAAGGCGGCATACCAGAATAGCACTGGAAATTGAGCCACAGAGGTACGCGAAGATAATCATTCCAGGCGCGATTGCACTCATAAGCTGTTCCGTTTTGAAAATGTCGTGTAAAACGCTACTTCTGTGGATAATACGCATATTTCGCCGGAAGTGGTATCCGGGTTAGCCAAAAAGCAGGCAGGTCGTGATGGATATTGTATTTATAGAGCAACTTTCTGTAATCACCACTATTGGTGTTTACGACTGGGAACAAACGATCGAACAACGGTTGGTGTTCGATATCGAAATGGCATGGGATAACCGCAAATCGGCTAAAAGCGATGATGTGGCTGATTGCCTGAGCTATGCTGATATTGCTCAAACGGTTGTTAATCATGTGGAAGGTGGGCGCTTTGCACTGGTAGAACGGGTTGCGGAAGAGGTGGCGGATCTGCTGCTTAGCCGCTTTAATTCTCCTTGGGTACGGATCAAACTCAGTAAACCTGGCGCGGTAGCCCGTGCGGCGAACGTCGGGGTTATCATTGAGCGTGGCAATAATCTGAAAGAAAATAATTAATTTAATAATTTCTAAAACAAACGGGTATAAAAGGGGCCTTTCGTCGGCTCTTTTTTGCCGTGGTTTCTCTATCTAGGGGTTTATTAATGAGTGATATGCACTCGCTGCTGGTGGCGGCAATTTTGGGTGTGGTCGAAGGATTGACGGAATTTTTACCCGTTTCCAGTACCGGCCATATGATTATTGTTGGCCACTTATTGGGTTTTGAGGGTGACACTGCGAAAACATTCGAAGTGGTTATCCAGTTAGGTTCTATCCTGGCCGTTGTGGTGATGTTCTGGCGACGTCTGTTTGGCCTGATCGGTATTCACTTCGGCAAGGCTCCGCATGAAGGCACTGGCAAAGGTCGACTGACGTTGGGACATATCCTGTTGGGGATGATTCCAGCCGTGGTACTGGGACTAATCTTCCACGACACCATCAAATCGCTGTTTAACCCGATCAACGTGATGTATGCGCTGGTGGTGGGTGGTGTACTGCTGATTGCCGCAGAATGCCTGAAGCCGAAAGAACCGCGTGCGCCGGGTCTGGATGATATGACCTATCGCCAGGCGTTTATGATTGGCTGTTTCCAGTGTCTGGCGCTGTGGCCGGGTTTTTCTCGCTCCGGGGCGACGATTTCTGGCGGCATGCTGATGGGCGTGAGTCGTTACGCGGCCTCGGAATTCTCCTTCCTGTTGGCCGTGCCGATGATGATGGGCGCGACGGCGCTGGATCTCTACAAGAGCTGGTCTTTCCTTAGCGCATCAGATATCCCGATGTTTGCAGTCGGATTTGTGACGGCGTTTATCGTGGCGCTGGTGGCGATCAAAACCTTCCTGCAACTGATTAAACGCATCTCGTTCATTCCGTTTGCGATTTACCGCTTTATTGTGGCGGCTGCCGTTTACGTCGTGTTCTTCTGATGACTTACCGTGGTGCCGGATGGCGGCGTTCTGCCTTATCCGGCCTACGGGTTATATCCGTTTCGAACCTGTAGATCGGATAAGTACAGCGCATCCGGCAACGCAGTGTCTACGCTTTCGGGCAACGCTGCTCCTTCCAACTGGCTACCGCCGCGATGCGACGCCGGGTCAGTTCTTCACGAATTGCCTGACCTTTGAATCCAGCTTCAACCACGTCTTTCGTTGGCACCGCCTGCGCAACCTGCCAGGCTTCGCGCAACAGTCTGCCTTGCGGATAATCTGCCGCTTCAAAACCGGTTCGCCCACGCACATCGGCCTCGCTGGTGAGGGCGATTTGCTCCACGCGCTGCGGTTTGCGCCAGGCATCGATGGAATCAAACAGCTTAACGATGGTTTTCGGCTGCAGGATCGGGAAGGTATGAATGAGGTCGTGGAACTCGGAAACCAGTTTGGCTAAATCACGGATGTCATTCGGCACGCGCAGGCGCTGGCACAGTTGTTCGACAAGCTTAACACCTGCCGGACCGTGGCCGTGATGGCGCGGCCACAGCGCTTTAGGCGTCAATGCCTTGCCAAGATCGTGGCACAGCGTAGCAAAACGCACGTCGACCTCCGGACTTAACATGGCTGCCATCGACAGCGTCATCAGCGTGTGAATGCCGGTGTCGATTTCCGGATGCCACTGCGCGGGAGCAGGAACGCCAAACAAAGCATCCACTTCCGGAAACAGGACGCGCAGTGCGTCGCAGTCGCGCAGGACCTGGAAAAATACCTGTGGGTTACGGGTGGTTAATGCGCCTTCGGTTTCTTTCCACACCCGCTCTGGTGTCAGATGCTCCAGTTCACCAGCGGCGGTCATGTCACGCATTAGCGTCATGGTTTCGTCAGCAATCCGAAAACCGAGATGTGCGTAGCGGGCAGCAAAGCGTGCCACGCGCAGTACGCGCAGCGGATCTTCGCTAAAGGCAGATGAAACATGGCGCAGCAGACGGTTTTCCAGATCGTCGCGTCCGTTATACGGGTCGATAATCTCCCCGTCGTCATCGCGGGCGATTGCGTTGATGGTCAGGTCACGACGCTGAAGATCGGCCTCCAGCGTCACATCTGCGGCGGCATAGCAGGTGAATCCGGTATACCCCGAGCCTGACTTACGTTCGGTACGCGCCAGCGCATACTCTTCACGGGTTTGCGGATGCAGAAACACGGGAAAATCGCGGCCTACCTGCTGGTAGCCCGCGTCGAGCATCTCTTGCGGCGTGGCGCCAACAACAACCCAATCTTTATCTTTAATCGGTAGCCCTAATAACGCATCCCGAACAGCACCACCGACCAGATAAATCTTCACGCCACTTTCCTTTTGAAAACTATGATCCCTTAATCATATGTCAGTGTGGCGGAGAAGGCGATTCAGTTCATCCAGCGATCTTTGCGTTTACGGCTTGGGATCATGTGTGGCAGAACCAGGCCGAGCAGCAGACCAAGACCCAACACGCCGCCACCGTACATAAACCACTGCATGATGATGGTGCGCTGTTTGTCATCAAGCTGAAGGTTGGCTGCGCTGACCTTCTTTTGCGCCACGATAAGCTCGTTTTTCAGCTTCTGGTTTTCTTGTTTCAGCCCGTCGATCACGCTGTCGCTTTGCGCTACCTTTTGCTGCATATCAGCGGTGCGCTGATTCCACGTGGTATTGATATTATTGAGCTTATCGGTCAAGGTCTTAACCTGGTTTTCCAGGTCGGGAACGCGGGTACGCAGGCTCGGCGTACTGTTCAGCTCTTTCAGTGGGATCCAGGCGGTACGTCCGGTGCTGTCTTTCACCTGGCCGTAGTTAGTGTTGGCATCGGTCTGTAATAGCGTGACTTCCTCGCCGGCGTTAACCGTACCCACGAGGCGATAATTATCTCCCGGACCGCTGCGGACCCAGGTGTTCAGTTCGTCAGAGACATAGCGCTTTTCTTCGGCATGAGAGACTGCAGTGGCGCTAAGTGCGAGTAAAGTTAATCCAATCAGGCGTAATTTTGGCATCAGGCTGTCGTTATTGTCATAGAAAGTGGAACGATAGTAGTGGCATCAGTGTCTCTACGCAAAGCATTCGACATCAATCGGAATCATCTGTGTCCTTTTTGCCACCACTCGAAACTTTTACGCCCGTCAAATTGCTCGTTGCATGGCAATTTGGCGCAAAATACTATCTACTGACCATAAAGAACGAACTTAGTTCGCAGTCAGTTTTCTCAACTGTGACATAACCCATAAGTACAAGACCATGGCCCAGGAAATCGAATTAAAATTTATCGTCAATAGTGATGCTGTAGATGCGCTACGTGAACGTCTGAATACGCTGGGGGGAGAGCACCATGCGCCCAGCCAGTTGCTGAATATCTACTACGAAACACCGGATGCGTGGTTGCGTGGTCACGATATGGGGCTGCGTATTCGCGGTGAAAATGGTCATTACGAAATGACCATGAAAATTGCCGGACGCGTGACGGGCGGACTGCACCAGCGGCCGGAATATAACGTTGCGCTAAACGCGCCTGAGCTGGACCTCACCATGCTCCCAACGGAAGTCTGGCCTGATGGCGAGCTGCCCGCTGAACTTGCTTCTCAAGTGCAGCCGTTGTTCAGCACCGATTTTTACCGTGAGAAATGGTTGGTTGATGTTGATGGCAGCCGGATTGAAATGGCCCTCGATCTGGGGGAGGTGAAAGCGGGCGAGTTTGCAGAACCTATCTGTGAGCTTGAACTTGAACTGCTAAGCGGCGATACCCGTGCGGTACTGAAGCTGGCAAACCAGCTGGTTTCGCAAACCGGTTTACGCCAGGGTAGCTTGAGCAAAGCAGCGCGCGGTTATCACCTTGCTCAGGGGAATGCGCCGCGCGAACTCAAACCGACACGCATTTTGAAAGTTCCGGCGAAAGCGAGTATTGAGCAGGGGCTGGAAGCGGCGCTGGAGCTGGCATTATCACAGTGGCAGTACCATGAAGAGCTGTGGGTGCGCGGCGTTAAAGGGGCGAAAGCCGAGGTGCTGGCGGCTATGGGCCTGGTGCGTCACATTCTGATGCTGTTTGGCGGTAATGTGCCGCGAAAAGCGAGCGCTCACTTACGTGATTTGTTGACCCAGTCGGAAGCGATCATTTCGTCGGACGTTTCTGCTGTATCGGCGGTTTACAGCACGCAAACGGCAATGGCCAAGCTGGCGCTGACCGAATGGCTGGTGACCAAAGGATGGCAGCCGTTCCTTGATGCGAAGGCGCAGGGAAAAATTGCCGACTCCTTTAAGCGTTTCTCTGATACCCATCTTTCACGCCATGCCGCTGAGCTGAAAACCGCTTTTGCGCAGCCGCTGGGCGATCAGTACGCCGATCAGCTTCCTCGTTTGACGCGCAACATTGATAGCATGCTGATGCTGGCGGGATACTACGACGAAAATGTCGCATCAGAATGGATCGCCAACTGGCAGGGTTTGCGCCACGCCATTGCGGCCAACCAATATATTGAAATTGAACACTTCCGCAACGAGGCAATCGCGCTGGAACCGTTCTGGCTGCACAGCGGAAAACGATAATCAGGGCCGAGGCCGGGATGCCTGATGGCGCTGCGCTTATCAGGCCTACGCGATGTGTGTAACTGTCATGTAGGCCTGATAAGGCTAAACGCCGCCATCCGGCACCATTCAAAGGATAACCCGTAAATGAAGCAGCTCTCTTCACCGTTACAGCAGTACTGGCCGACCGTTGTTGAGCGGCTGCCAGCAGCAATATCTGAGTCCTCGCTTAGCGTTCAGGCGAAGTCAGTACTTACATTCAGTGATTTTGTCCGTGACAGCATTATTGCCCATCCTGAATGGCTGGCTGAGCTGGAAAGCACCCCACCCCTGGCGGATGAATGGCAACACTATGCCGACTGGTTACAGCAAACATTGGCTGACGTTAGTGATGAAAACACGCTGATGCGTGAGTTACGCCTGTTTCGCCGTCGCATTATGGTGCGTATCGCCTGGGCACAGACGCTGTCGCTGGTGACCGAAGAGAGTATTTTGCAGCAGCTAAGCCATCTGGCTGAAACGTTGATCGTCGCCGCGCGTGACTGGTTATACGCCACCTGCTGTCGCGAATGGGGTACGCCCTGTAATCCTGAAGGTGTGGCGCAGCCGCTGCTGATTTTAGGCATGGGGAAACTGGGCGGCGGCGAGCTGAATTTTTCCTCCGATATCGACCTGATTTTTGCCTGGCCTGAGCACGGCAGTACGCAGGGCGGGCGCCGCGAGCTGGATAACGCCCAGTTCTTTACCCGTTTGGGCCAGCGGCTCATCAAGGTATTAGATCAGCCCACAATGGATGGGTTTGTCTATCGGGTGGATATGCGTTTACGCCCGTTTGGCGACAGCGGTCCGTTGGTACTGAGCTTCTCTGCGCTTGAGGATTATTACCAGGAGCAAGGGCGCGACTGGGAACGCTATGCGATGGTCAAAGCCCGCATTATGGGCGATGCCGACGGCACTTATGTCAGCGAGCTTCGTGCCATGCTGCGGCCTTTTGTTTTCCGTCGCTATATTGATTTCAGCGTGATCCAGTCGCTGCGTAACATGAAAGGGATGATTGCCCGAGAAGTGCGCCGCCGTGGCCTGAAAGACAACATCAAGCTGGGGGCGGGCGGTATTCGTGAAATCGAATTTATCGTACAGGTATTCCAGCTGATTCGCGGCGGGCGTGAACCGTCGCTGCAATCCCGCTCGCTGTTACCGACGCTGAGTGCCATCAATGCGCTGCACCTGCTGTCTGATACCGATACGGAACAACTGCGAGCAGCCTATCTCTATTTACGCCGCCTGGAAAACCTGCTGCAAAGCATCAATGATGAACAGACCCAAACGCTGCCAGGCGATGAACTGAATCGCGCGCGGCTGGCGTGGGGGATGAACGTTGATGACTGGCAGCAATTAACTGATGTGCTGGCCAATCATATGGACAACGTGCGCCGGGTATTTAACGAGCTGATTGGCGATGACGAGGCCGAAACTCAGGAAGAGTCGCTTTCAGAACAGTGGCGCGAACTGTGGCAGGATGCATTACAGGAAGATGACACCACGCCGGTGCTGACGCATCTGGCGGATGACGATCGCCGGCGCGTGCTGTCTCTGATTGCTGATTTCCGCAAAGAGCTGGATAAACGCACCATTGGTCCACGCGGACGCCAGGTGCTGGATCATTTAATGCCGCATCTGCTGAGCGATGTCTGTACGCGTGACGACGCCTCAGTCCCGCTATCGCGCATTACCCCTCTGCTGGTGGGGATTGTTACCCGTACGACCTATCTGGAACTGCTGAGCGAATTCCCCGGGGCGCTGAAGCATCTGATTTCGCTCTGTGCGGCCTCGCCGATGGTCGCCAGCCAGCTGGCGCGGTATCCGCTGTTGCTCGATGAACTGCTGGATCCGAACACCCTGTATCAACCCACCGCGACGGATGCTTACCGTGATGAGCTGCGCCAGTATTTGCTGCGCGTGCCGGAAGATGACGAAGAGCAGCAACTTGAGGCTCTGCGCCAGTTTAAGCAAACGCAGCTACTGCGTATTGCTGCGGCTGATATCGCCGGTACGCTGCCGGTGATGAAGGTGAGCGACCATTTAACCTGGCTGGCGGAAGCTATTATTGATGCGGTAGTCCAGCAGGCGTGGACGCAGATGGTCGCGCGCTACGGTCAACCCACTCATCTTGGCGAACGCGAAGGGCGTGGCTTTGCCGTCGTCGGTTATGGCAAGCTGGGCGGCTGGGAACTGGGTTACAGCTCGGATCTCGATTTGATCTTCCTGCATGACTGTCCGATGGACGTGATGACGGACGGTGAGCGTGAGATTGACGGGCGACAGTTCTATCTGCGTCTGGCGCAGCGCATTATGCACCTCTTCAGTACCCGTACTTCGTCCGGTATTTTGTACGAAGTGGATGCGCGTTTGCGTCCGTCAGGGGCGGCGGGAATGCTGGTGACATCGGCTGATGCTTTCGCCGATTATCAGCGTAACGAAGCCTGGACATGGGAGCATCAGGCGCTGGTGCGTGCTCGTGTAGTGTACGGCGACCCGCAGTTAACCTCTCAGTTTGATGCGATTCGTCGCGATATCATGACCCTTGTCCGCGATGGGAAAACCTTGCAGACCGAGGTGCGCGAAATGCGTGAGAAAATGCGTGCCCATTTGGGCAATAAGCATCGCGATCGTTTTGATATCAAAGCGGATGAAGGCGGCATCACAGACATTGAGTTTATTACGCAGTATCTGGTGCTGCGCTATGCGCATGAAAAACCGAAGCTGACGCGCTGGTCGGATAACGTGCGCATTCTGGAATTACTGGCGCAAAACGACATTATGGACGAGCAGGAAGCGTTGGCGCTTACCCGAGCTTATACGACGTTGCGTGATGAACTTCACCATCTTGCATTGCAGGAACTTCCGGGCCATGTGGCGCCGGAGCACTTCGACGCTGAACGTACGCTGGTGCGTGACAGCTGGCAGAAGTGGCTGGGTGCCGAGTGAAGTGTGCTATTATCGCGCGCAAATTTTAAGACACTCAGAGAATCTCTTAGGAGACAGGAATGAAAGTAACTCTGCCAGAGTTTGAACGTGCAGGAGTCATGGTTGTCGGTGATGTGATGCTGGATCGCTACTGGTACGGTCCTACCAGCCGTATTTCACCTGAAGCGCCTGTTCCGGTGGTAAAAGTGGATACCATCGAAGAACGTCCCGGTGGCGCAGCAAACGTGGCGATGAACATTGCCTCTCTGGGAGCGAATTCGCGCCTGGTGGGCCTGACCGGTATTGACGACGCGGCGCGTGCGCTGAGCAAAACGCTGACGGATGTAAACGTAAAATGCGATTTCGTATCCGTGCCGACCCATCCGACGATCACCAAACTGCGCGTGCTTTCCCGCAATCAGCAGCTGATTCGCCTGGATTTCGAAGAAGGTTTTGAAGGTGTGGATCCGCAGCCGCTGCACGAGCGTATTAACCAGGCGCTGGGTTCTATCGGTGCTCTGGTGCTCTCCGACTACGCCAAAGGCGCGTTGGCAAGCGTGCAGCAGATGATTGCTCTGGCGCGTAAGGCTGGGGTGCCGGTGCTTATCGATCCGAAAGGAACCGATTTTGAACGCTACCGTGGCGCAACGCTGCTGACGCCGAACCTGTCTGAGTTTGAAGCGGTGGCGGGCAAGTGCAAAAGCGAAGATGAACTGGTTGAACGCGGCATGAAAGTGATTGCTGATTTCGACCTTTCCGCACTGCTGATCACGCGATCCGAGCAGGGGATGACGTTGCTGCAACCGGGCAAATCGCCGCTGCATATGCCGACGCAGGCGCAGGAAGTGTATGACGTGACCGGTGCAGGCGATACGGTTATCGGCGTGCTGGCGGCGACGCTGGCGGCGGGTAACTCACTGGAAGAGGCGTGCTATTTTGCTAACGCCGCAGCCGGTGTTGTCGTTGGTAAGCTGGGGACCTCCACTGTTTCTCCGATTGAACTGGAAAACGCCGTGCGCGGGCGGGCTGATACTGGTTTTGGCGTGATGAGCGAATCTGAGCTGAAACAGGCCGTTGCCAGCGCCCGCAAGCGCGGCGAGAAAGTGGTAATGACCAACGGGGTGTTTGACATCCTGCATGCGGGCCATGTTTCCTATCTGGCGAATGCGCGCAAGCTGGGCGATCGCCTGATCGTGGCGGTCAACAGCGATGCTTCGACCAAACGTCTGAAAGGTGAAACTCGTCCGGTCAACCCGCTGGAACAGCGTATGATCGTACTGGGCGCGCTGGAATCCGTCGACTGGGTGGTCTCTTTTGAAGAAGATACGCCGCAGCGTCTGATTGCTGGCATTCTGCCGGATCTACTGGTCAAAGGCGGCGACTATAAGCCGGAGCAGATTGCGGGCAGTGAAGAGGTGTGGGCGAACGGCGGTGAAGTGCTGGTGCTGAACTTCGAAGATGGCTGCTCCACGACAAATATCATCAAGAAGATCCAGAAAGACAGCGATAAGTAACACCTGGAAAGTTTGCCGGATGGCGGTGTAAACACCTTATCCGGCCTACGAGATTGTAGGCCGGATAAAACGCGTAAGCGTTGCCATCCGGCATTTTTACGTTTTATTCTTGAGCCACAGCGCTACTTTCCACTGATTTTAACAGCTCGGCCAGTGCTGACAGCGAACCGCTGGACAATCCAATTTCACTTAACAGCGAGTCAATCAGCGGCGCTTGTGTACGATAAGGAAGAGTTGTCGGAAACTGTGAACCCGCGCAGTAGATTTGCGCACAATATGTACAGAATAACTTCGTATCCAGGGAAATACTGAAATTAGAAAAAGCATATGGCCTTAGCAGATATTCAATAACTGGAGGGTATGCTCATGAACAGCAATATGTATTCACTGAACAATTTCGATTTCCTGGCCCGTAGTTTTGCCAGGATGCAGGCTGAGGGCCATCCCATTGATATCCAGGCGATAACCGGGAATATGGATGAAGAACATCGTAGCTGGTTTTGCAAACGCTATGCGCTGTACTGCCAGCAAGCGACGGAAGCCAGGAAGCTAGAACTGGAACACTAACAGAAAAACGGGCCTTGCGGCCCGTTGTCGTTTTTACTCTTGCGGATCAACTGACGGGATCGCGGGGGCAGGCTTAACGTCTGCCGTTTTATCACGTGATTCAAGCTCAGTCAGACGTTGCTCAAGCAGCGCCAGCTTTTCACGCGTGCGCAATAAAACCTGAGTCTGTACATCGAATTCTTCGCGGCTTACCAGATCCAGACGGGTCAGCTGTGACTGCAGCGTTTGACGAATTTTCTTCTCGACGTCTTCGCCAAACTCGCGGATCCCTTTCGGCATCGACTCGTGAACCTGACGAGCAATCTGCTCAATTTTTTTCGGGTCAATCATTGTGGTTTCCCTGAACTGGTACGTGTTGCTGCCTATTGTAGTGCGAACTGGCACAGGCATAAACCAGAATTGTGTGAAGCTAAGACGAGTAAAGGCGTTGATGAAGGTAATCAATAGCGTTATAGTTAACCCGCTTATTCTCAGGGCGGGGCGAAATTCCCCACCGGCGGTAAATCAACTGATGTTGAAAGCCCGCGAGCGCTTTTTGTTACGGCAAAAAGGTCAGCAGATCCGGTGTAATTCCGGGGCCGACGGTTAGAGTCCGGATGGGAGAGAGTAACGATCCAGTCGGGCATGGACCCGCTCACGTTATTTTTTTGCCGCTTAGACGGTACTCCTAAGACTGCCCTGATTCTGGTAACCATAATTTTAGTGAGGTTTTTTTACCATGAATCAGACGCTACTTTCCTCTTTTGGTACGCCTTTCGAACGTGTTGAACATGCGCTGTCTGCGCTGCGTGAAGGACGCGGTGTAATGGTGCTTGACGACGAAGACCGTGAAAACGAAGGCGATATGATTTTCCCGGCAGAAACCATGACCGTAGAACAGATGGCGCTGACCATCCGTCACGGTAGCGGTATTGTTTGCCTGTGCATCACTGAAGACCGACGCAAACAGCTCGATCTGCCAATGATGGTGGAAAATAACACCAGCGCTTACGGTACCGGTTTTACCGTGACCATTGAAGCCGCAGAAGGCGTAACCACCGGCGTTTCCGCAGCAGACCGTGTTACAACGGTGCGTGCGGCAATTAAGGATGGCGCAAAACCTTCCGATCTTAACCGTCCGGGGCACGTTTTCCCGCTGCGTGCTCAGGCTGGCGGCGTGTTGACCCGCGGTGGTCATACTGAAGCAACCATCGACCTGATGACGCTGGCAGGGTTTAAACCAGCCGGTGTGCTGTGCGAACTGACTAATGATGACGGCACCATGGCCCGTGCGCCAGAGTGCATCGAATTTGCCGGTAAGCATAATATGGCTGTAGTGACTATCGAAGACCTGGTGGCCTACCGTCAGGCGCATGAGCGCAAAGCCAGCTAATTGCTGACTACCGCGACAACCGTGGTAGGGATAAAAAAACCGAAGTCAGTTTTCTGGCTTCGGTTTTTTGTTATTGCAGCCTGGCTATTTAGTTCTGGCCAGTTTAAGTGCCCAGGCTCCGCTCATTACCAGCAACAGCACTAAACACAAACCAAAAGCGAGCAGGCAGGCCTGCGCCATATTCATAAAATGCCATGGCGGGAGCAGATACCAGCCTTCGGACTGCTGGTACAGATCGACAAACCACTTTTGCACACTGCTAAGCGCTACGCCATCAGGAACGACAGGTGCGTCATAGCCGCAATCTCCAGTGGGCTTAAACCATTCTGGAGCCCAGTTTGCCAGCGGCAAATTGAAAGGGAATGTCGGATCGGTGGAACATCCCTGTACGCCAAAGAGCGAATCCGGGTCCGGGTTATGTACCGCATAATGAATGCCATTAAGTTTGATGGAGAACTTAATACCTATAATGCTGCCATAAAATGCCGCAATGCAGCCGACCAGTTTTAGAATAAGGTTTTTAGGGTTTATTGCCGCGATCAGCCCACCCAAAACCATCACAAACATGGCAAAGCGGATGTATACACATTGCTCGCAGGGGGCCATGTAGAGATAGATTTGGAAGAACGAGTGCGCCAGAATAATTAACCCACCCATGGCACAAGCCATTAGCAACCACAAAAAGCGTCGCTCCTGCCATCTCACCAGGGTATCAATCGGTGCGGTACATAAGTCTCGCCACAATCCTTTAATAAAAGCCATAGCCGGTTCCCTGTTTATTTTGTCGCCAGCTCTCTGACAAGCTCAGCCATGGAATCAATCGATTTGATGCTTTTGGTGTAGATCAGGTACTTACCATTGACGACGTAAGCCGGAACCCCCTGGATTTTGGCAACATCATAAGCCGCTTTCCATTTTTCCAGTGTCTCCTGGACTACGGGTTCTTTTAAGGCGACCTCGAAATCTGCTTGGCTCATACCTGCAGCGTCCAGTCCTGTTTTGATGAATGAAGCGGGATCTTTACCGTCAGACCAGCGTTCTTTCTTATCGTGGTAGGCAGTGTAGTAAGCAAACTTAGCTTTTTTGAACTGTGATTTGGCATCAAACAATGAAATTCCTGCGGCCTGATCCTTAGCAATCATTACTGCAAATACTTCACTGGCCTGTTTGCCGTATTCTCCTTTGGTCTCGAGATGAAACGGTGTGAAGGCGACGAGATCGGCAACTTTATCTGACACCGGGCCGGTCACGGCTTTATCATATTTGTAGCAGAATGGGCAGGCGTAGCTGAATACTTTGATCAACGTTTTATCAGCATTGGGAATCGGTTTCTCCAGCACCATATAGTCAGTACCTTCAGTAAAAGCCGATGCTGCAAATGGTGATACCAGTGCTGCCGTTAATACCACGCTTTTAAATAATGAAGTAATCCATTTAGATGACATAATTAATCCTTAACCTAACGAAATTATTTAAACATTTGTTGTGGGCGAACCAGTAATGCGCGGTAGTGCGTTTGGTTTGGTTTATCGGAAAGGACATCAATTTCGACTTTGACTTCTTTTGTTTTGTAGTCAATTTCGTTGATTTTGCCGATGGTAGGCTGTCCAACATCAAATAAATTAATAGAACCACCAAATCCAAACATCGTGTCGCGGTCTTTTTGATATTCAATTACCGACGTGATAGGACTGTAGAAATCATAACCACGCTCTTTCCCGTATTCCCAAACTTGCTGAACGGTTCCTTTTTTCTCGTCAATTTTATATTCGACGAATCGGGAGTATTTCATTGTTGGTAGAGCCGGTTGTTCGAGTCCACGGCCATCGCCATTGTCAAAGATGGTTAGCGTTCCTTTGCTGGAGAGCCAGGCGGTGTGTTGGGTGTAGGTAAAATCGAAATCAGTATTCTCGCACTTACCGTTTTCATCACACTTCAGCGCGTTGCCCTTATCATCAACCGGTTTTAACAGTTTGCTTGCCAGCGCCTTATTCCAGCCTTTAGACGGTGCCAGGATCCATTTAACCTGTTTATCACGACCGATTTTGACGACACCCTGATGGCGGGAAGAAAGAATGATGGAGTCATCTTTAGCGTCATAGGCAATGGAGTTTACGTGAGCCCAGTTACGGCCCGCACCAACGCCGAGGGCGTCACCATAGGGGGTATCTGGCTCTAGTTTTGCCTGTTGGCCTGCATGAGCGAGATCCACGTTGACGCATACCGCGCCTGCGTCCAGAGCACCCAGCAGCGCGTCACGCATCGGGTCGAGAATTTGTGTCAGATCCCATACGTCAACAACACGTCCAGATTTATCGACTTCAATAATCTGGTCGCGGATGGTATGTACGTGAAGGCCATCTTCTTTGCGATAATCGCGTTTACCTACGCGTAGCAGTACGGTGCCGTTCACTGTTTCGACCGACTCATGTGAAGCATCCAGGAATCCGCGTGGCAGCTTATGGTCGGCCAGAACTTGCCCCAGCATATCGAATTCATACCAGTGCTGGCCCTGGACGGCGGTGAAGGTGCCTCGCGGTGTTTCACGAATACCCATCAGGTAGCCGCGCTTGTTGATATCCATGTCATGACCGTCATAGAGGGTGTCCTGATCCAGCCACCACCGATATTCACCTTCCGTATCGACGACAAAGGTAAAGGGTGCGATATCAAAGGGGAGTGCTCCGCCAGCAGGACCCGCATCCAGGATGCCGGCAGTTTTATCTTTTTCACCATGCCAGTGGAATTCTGCACCCTGCGGGGTAAAGGTGTGGGTATTCACCAGATAAAGACGATCTTCAAAACCCGGTGCTACTTTAATCACTTTTGTTTGCTGTAAATCAGATATAGAGCGGTTATCCATGTAGTGATTTACGATGGCGGAAGTTTGCACCACATAATCATCTTTCATGGCCTTACCGTTTTCTTTATATTCAACGGTTACCTTATTTGCGAACTTTTGATAAAGGCCAAAAATAGGAATGCCATCGTACGTGGCGAGTGACTCTTTGCCGACGGTATAAGTCACCGGAACGCCTTTTTCACCTTTACCATGGACGGTAACTTTAACATCTGAAATAACGTGGCTATCTAATTCAACCAGCGCAGTAAGTGGGGCATTTCCATAAGGGTCAACTACTATTGCGCCCAATTTTCCTGCAGGTTGGGCCGGTTGAAAACCAGCGGCAAGAGAGTTTCCTGCTGCTAATCCAAATGTCAGTGCCAGAGTCCCTGCCAGAAGTGTTTTTCGGTATTGTGTAAACATGGATATATCTCCTTATATTACCTATAAATATAATCTTGCTGAATATATTATGTTTTTACTGTTTTGATAAAATAAAGCAGCATTGCTAATACTATTTTTGTAATGCCTTAATTAATATTGATGAAATGTATTATTCTGCAGGAGCTAATTTTTATTATTTTTTTTGATAGTATGAGTGAGATATTTTAAGAACAATATTTATTATTGCGTAGTGTGATCTTGTCGACATTGTTTTAATTGTTTATAACAAGTTTAGCTAATAGCGTAGCCGCTGATTTATATGATCGAAATCATATATTTGTTTCTGAAATATGCCACTATATGAGTATGTCAGAATAAGTTTGTGTAAAATTTTAACGTTAAATGTTTAATGATGTTAAATTTTAAGGGTAAAAGAATGTTTATTGCCTGGTATTGGATTGTATTAATTGCACTCGTTGCGGTGGGGTATTATTGCCATATGAAACGTTATTGTCGGGCATTCCGCCAGGACAGAGATGCCTTACTTGAAGCGCGAAACAAACTCTTTCGCCGCTCTGGTGAAGATAACAGCGCGGTTAAGGAACAGGATTAGTCCTTCATATTCTGCTATGGATGAGCGGATGCTGTAAATTTGCAGGGTGGCATCCGCCCTCTGGATTATCCGATTCCCATCGACTGGAGGATGACGAGGCTTAATCCCATCACCGACATTCCACATAACACCCCATAACTAGGATTATTATTGGGATCGATCTCTTTTGCCAACGGCATCAATTCATCGACGGACAGCGCCACCATAATACCTGCGACAGCCGCCATTATTGCCGCCATCACCACTGGTGATATCAGGCTACCGAGAATTAACCACGCCAGTACGCCGCCCAGTATTTCTGCCATACCTGAAATCCCTGCCCAGAATATCGCCGTACGTTTGGAGCCTGTGGCGGCATAGACGGGACCCGCCACCGCTAATCCTTCAGGAATATTGTGCAATGCAACAGCGAGGGCAATACCAAAGCCCAGCTCAAGGTTGCTACTGGCGGTAACAAACGTCGCAATCCCTTCAGGAAAGTTGTGCAGGCTGATGCCGAGCGTTAATAAAATCGCGGTGCGTTTAATAGAGCCGGGTAGAGGCTGCGTTGTTTTTTGTACCAGATCCTGAGGGTGCGCGTGCGGCAATAGACGGTCCAGGCCAAAGTAGCCCAGTAAGCCGACGATAAACATTCCGTAGCCCAGCACTGGCGACATACCTTCAGCGGCCAGCGCAGCAGGTAGCATCTCCATAAGGGAGATCAGTAGCATAATCCCGGCGGCGAAGCCTAAAGAAAAGGCGAGAACGCGGTTAGACGGTTTTTGCCCTAACACGCCGAGAAATGCGCCGATAAACGTGGCGGCACCTGCCAGTAAAGTCAGAAGTAAAGGTACTGACATCGACAAATAAAACTCCTTATCAATCTGCTATCCGGGTTAGATCGTCAAAATAACTGATGATCTTCATCATGGTTATCTGAGTTCTTCATCAACCGAATAAGCGTATTGTGGTGGTATCAAAATGACTCCCTCAGTAAGGATATCATCATGTCTTCAACTCGTATGCCAGCATTGTTTTTGGGTCACGGTAGCCCGATGAATGTTCTGGAAGATAACGTTTATACCCGTACCTGGCAGCAACTGGGGGAAACGTTGCCGCGTCCGAAAGCCATTGTGGTGGTCTCGGCGCACTGGTTCACCCGTGGAACGGGTGTGACTGCGATGGAAGCCCCAAAAACGATCCACGATTTTGGCGGTTTTCCGCAAGCATTGTATGACACTCATTATCCGGCTCCCGGCTCGCCTGAACTGGCGCAGCATCTGGTTGACTTGCTTGCTCCTGTGCCTGTTACCCTGGACAAAGAAGCCTGGGGTTTTGACCACGGTTCCTGGGGCGTTCTGATCAAGATGTATCCGAATGCGGACATTCCGATGGTGCAGTTGAGTATCGACAGCACCAAACCCGCGTCATGGCATTTTGAGATGGGCCGTAAGCTGGCGGCGCTGCGTGATGAGGGCATTATGCTGGTGGCCAGTGGTAACGTGGTGCATAACCTGCGCACTGCGCGTTGGCACGGTGAGAACACGCCTTATCCGTGGGCGACTTCATTCAATGACTATGTTAAGGCAAACCTGACATGGCAGGGACCGGTTGAGCAGCACCCATTGGTGAACTATCTCGATCATGAAGGTGGATCGTTGTCGAACCCGACGCCGGATCACTATCTGCCGCTGCTGTATGTACTTGGGGCTTGGGATGGTAAAGAGTCTGTCACTATCCCGGTAGATGGTATTGAGATGGGAAGTTTAAGTATGTTGTCGGTGCAGGTTGGATGATGAATGCCCGATGGCACTGCGCTTATCGGGCATTAAGTTCGCGCCGTAGGCCGGGTAAGGCGAAGCCACCACCCGGCACTCTCAATTATTCGACAAAAATATGCGGATAGAAACGTGACAGATCCTGCGTGATCAACGCGCGGTCTTCACGAATGCCGATCCCGGCTGGTTGATCGTTGATCAGCCAGCTGCCAATCAGCATATAGCTGTCGCCAAACTTCGGTAGCTGATGGAACTGCTGCACGATCATGCCTTCTTCACCGTACGGTCCTTCCACGGATTCGATCGTTTTACCGTTCTCAACGATGGAGACGTTAGCCCCCTCGCGCGAGAAGATCGGTTTGACGACGAATTTATCCATCTGCGGATGGTCGTCTTCGGCGAAGTACGCTGGCAGCAGGTTCGGATGGTCCGGGAACATTTCCCATAACAGCGGCAACAGTGCTTTGTTGGAGATAATGCTCTTCCAGGCCGGTTCCAGCCAGCGAACGCCAGCGTCTTCCAGCTTGGTGGAGAACATTTCACGCAGCATGAATTCCCACGGATAGAGCTTGAACAGGTTAGCAATTACCTGATCCTGCATGTCGGTGAACTGACCTTTTTCACCAAGACCAATATCTTCTACATAGAGGAATTCTGTTGCGATCTCAGCTTCGGCAGCGCAATCCTGCAGATACTGGATCGTACCGCGATCTTCTACCGTATCACGACAGCAGGTCAGATGAAGCAGTTGAAAACCATACTGCTCACGCAGCTCGGTGAAACGCTCGATCAGTTTTTCCTGCAGACTGTTGAACTGATCGCTGCCTTCCGGCAGGTTGCCCGCATTGAGCTGATCTTCCAGCCAGATCCACTGGAAAAACGCGGCTTCGTACAGCGAGGTTGGCGTATCGGCGTTGTTTTCTAAAAGCTTGGGTTCACCCGTGCCGTCCCACGCCAGATCGAGACGTGAATAGAGCGACGGTTGCTGTGTCTGCCAGGACTGGCGGACAAAGCCCCAGGTATGCTTCGGAATGCGAAATTTGGTCATCAACTCATCGCTGGCGATGACCTTTTCCACCACCTTGAGGCACATTTGATGCAGCTCTGCGGTGACCTCTTCCAGCTTTTCAACCTGAGCAAGAGTGAGCTTATAGTACGCGTCTTCACACCAGTACGGCTCGCCGTACATAGTGTGAAAATTGAAACCGTATTCGGTGGCTTTGTCGCGCCAGTCCGGGCGCTCAACAATACTGACTCTTTCCATGACGATCAGCCACCCATTGAACGTGTGGTGGTACCGCTTGCGCTACGCTGCATGGTGCTCTGTTTGGCCACAGACTCACCAAATCCGCCGCGGGTTACGGTAGAGGTGGTGGCAGGTTTCGGTGCCATAGCGGTTTTCGGTACGGTCATGGTGCGACCCGGCGTTGCTGCGCCGTAGTTTTTACCGCTGGCATCCGTGTATTTGCCGTAAGCCGGGCTGGCTGGGTTTTTCGAGCTGAACAGCGGTTGCTGAGCGCCCATTCCGCCGCCCATCAGTCGACCCATCATGTAGCCCGCCATCAGCGGCATCCAGAAGCTGCCGCTGCTTTGATTCTGCGCCTGAGCCTGGCCTTCACCGGTCGGTGCCATACCCGCTTGCGCAGGAGCCTGCTGGCACTGGCCTTCGCCGAATTCAGCGATACAGTCTTCACGAGTGGCGTATTTTGGCGCGGTACGTTCAGCTTCTTTCAGCGCATTGTTAAACGCGGTAGTACATTCGGCGCTTTTACCCGGATTCGCCGCAGAGCAGTCGTCAGCGTTCTGATAAAGCGAAACCGTTTCGTCGCTCTTTTCACAGCCCGCGAGCATAAACACAGCGGTAACTGCAAGGGCGACAGGAGTCAGATGGCGCGCGCTCCAGCTTTTGCGGAACGAGGCGTGATGTATAGATTTTGTCCGTTTCATTTATGTCTTCCAGGACCCAGTGGTAACTCTGCTCAGAATAGAGGATGACTGGTCGAAATTGAAGCGGTAAGAGGCGAGAATGCGGAAGAAGGGGCGGATCTTTACGTTGTCTTACGTTCAGACGGGGCCGAAGCCCCGTCATCAGCATCAGTTACGGAACGGGTTGTTGCCGGTGCTGCTGGTTGAACGTGCTGCTGTCGACTGCGCCGCAGGCGTCGCGCTGTTGGACGTATAACCGTCCGCCGCGGCATCTTGCTGCGCGTTTTCCGGCGCGATCGTATCCGGAGTCGTGGATACTGGTTTACCCAGCGTATTGTTCAGTGCCACCAGATCCTGCTCGTTCAGCGTACCGAGCGCAGATTTGACGTTTAACTGGTTGATGAGATAGGTATAACGCGCATTCGCCAGTTGCTGCTTGGCGTTGTACAGCGTGGTGGTGGCATCCAACACATCCACAATGGTACGTGTACCTACGGAATAGCCAGCTTCCATCGCATCCAAAGAACTTTGTGCAGAGACAACCGCTTGTTTGTACGCGTTAATGCTACTGATAGACGCATTAATGTTGTTGAACGAAGAACGAACGGTCTGCACCACGCTGCGGTGTGCGCTTTCCAGTTGTTCACTCGCGCCAACAAAGTTGTACTGCGCTTGTTTCACCTGCGAGTTAACCATTCCGCCCTGGTACAGCGGCAGTGAGAAGCTCAGACCGATTTTATTCTGGCCCATGTTGCTGTCGTCATACTGGGAGGTGTTGGTTTTAGACCCGCTGTACGAGGTGTCAGATACCCCGGTAGAGGCGGTCAAATCCAGGGTCGGTAAATGACCATCCTGCGCCAGACGAATCTGCTCACGAGCCAGATCCTGGCTCAAACGGGCCTGCAATAACGACAGGTTGCGGTTTTCTGCTTCTTTCAGCAGCGCGTTCACCGCCTGCGGTTTGTTGGTTTTAAAACCATCAACGTTCAGTGAAGCCAGTTCCGGGTAGTAGTTACCGGTTACCTGGCGCAGCTGTTCTACCGCGTTATCCAGATTGTTACGCGCGGTAACTTCATTCGCCAGTACAGTATCGTATTGTGAACGGGCGTTTTGTACGTCAGTGATGGCAACCAGGCCAACGTTAAAACGCTGAGTGGTCTGATCTAACTGACGATAGACCGCATCTTTCTGTGCCTGAGTGTAAGAAAGCACGTCAATTGCGTTTAGTACGTTAAAATAGGCCGTGGCGGTATTCAGGATCAGCGTTTGCTGATCGGTCTGATAGGTCACGTCCTGGATGCCCGCTGATTTTTCTTGCAGCGTCAGGGCACGCCATTTAGACATGTCAAAAATAGACTGAGTTAACTGCAAAGATGCGCTGGTGGCGTTGGAGTTGACGCCATTTGCATCACGGTAGCCATTGCTGTAGGTGTAATCGGCACCTAAACCCAGTTGCGGCAGTAATGGGCTACGCGCTTCGTTAATTTTTTCGAATGCAGCATCGCGATCGGCGGCGGATTTACGCAATTCCGGGTTGCTCAGGCGTGCTTGCTGATAAACCTGCATCAGGTTTTCTGCCTGGCTCAAAGTACTGAACCCCGACAGGCTCAGGCCGATAAGGATGGGGAGCAATTTCTTCATTTGCATTCCTTGTTGTGAAGCAGTATTTAGCGCTGATCAAATTGTAAAAATATTTGCTGATTCTAGCAGAATCCGCCACTTCAAAAAGTTGGCGTTACGTGCCATACGGCGTTAATTTGCATCAATTTAACACAAGGGCGTTCAAACATCAGTCAAACGACCTTGAAATTCACATTTTAATCACTATTGGTTTCAGGACAGCACAATGCGTAAACCAGACAACTTGCCAATGACTTTCACTAAAAATGATGTAGAAATTATTGCACGAGAAAAGCTATACCGCGGTTTTTTTTCACTGGATCTTTATCGGTTTCGCCATCGCCTGTTTAACGGGGGGATGAGCGGCGAGGTAACGCGCGAAATTTTTGAGCGCGGACACGCGGCAGTCTTGCTACCCTTTGACCCTGAGCGAGATGAAGTTGTGCTGGTCGAGCAGATCCGTATCGCGGCATTTGATACCAGCGAAAGCCCGTGGTTACTGGAAATGGTGGCCGGGATGATCGAAGAGGGCGAAACCGTTGAAGATGTAGCCCGTCGTGAAGCAATGGAAGAGGCCGGGCTGGAAGTTAAGCGGACGAAGCCCGTTCTGAGCTATCTGGCAAGCCCGGGTGGCACCAGTGAGCGCCTGTCTATTTTAGTCGGCGAAGTGGACGCCACGACCGCGAGCGGGATCCATGGTCTGGCTGATGAAAACGAAGATATTCGTGTTCATGTGGTAAGCCGGGAACAGGCTTACCAATGGGTAGAAGAGGGGAAAATCGACAACGCAGCGTCTGTCATCGCCTTGCAATGGTTACAGCTGCACTATCAAGAGTTAAAAACTGAGTGGAAAAAATGAAGCGTTACACACCTGACTTCCCTGAAATGATGCGTCTGTGCGAAACCAACTATTCGCAATTGCGCCGCCTGCTGCCACGTAATGATGCAGCCGGTGAAACAGTGAGCTATCAGGTAGCAAACGCACAATATCGGTTAACGATCGTGGAATCGACCCGATACACTACGCTTGTTGCGATCGAACAAACGGCACCGGCCGTCACATACTGGAGCCTGCCTTCATTGACCGTGCGCCTGTATCATGACGCAAGGGTGGCTGAAGTGTGTTCAAGTCAGCAGATCTTTCGCTTCAAAGCGCGGTATGATTATCCAAATAAAAAGTTGCATCAACGCGACGAAAAGCATCAAATTAATCAGTTTTTGGCCGACTGGTTACGGTACTGTTTAGCACATGGAGCGATGGCGATTCCGGTTTATTAGCGTCGTGAAACCTAAGGACACCATTTGGAAAGCCTGTTAACCCTTCCTTTGGCTGGTGAGGCCAGAGTCAGGATCTTACAAATTACAGACACTCACCTGTTTGCCGAAAAGCATGAAACGCTGCTGGGTGTGAACACCTGGGACAGCTATCAATCCGTACTGGATGCAATACATGCAGAGTCGCCTGAGTACGATCTGATCGTCGCGACGGGTGATTTGGCGCAGGATCAATCCGCTGCGGCTTATCAGCATTTTGCTGAGGGCATCGCAAGTTTTCGTGCGCCCTGCGTTTGGCTACCGGGCAATCACGATTTTCAGCCGGCAATGTACAGCGCGCTGCAGGATGCGGGCATTTCCCCGGCCAAACGCGTTTTCATTGGCGAACAGTGGCAAATCTTGCTGCTCGACAGCCAGGTGTTCGGCGTTCCCCACGGTGAGTTAAGTGAATTCCAGCTCGAATGGCTGGAGCGTAAACTTGCTGATGCGCCAGAGCGTAATACCTTGCTGCTTCTGCATCATCATCCTCTGCCTGCGGGCTGCAGCTGGCTCGATCAGCACAGTCTGCGTAATGCCGCTGAGCTGGATAACGTGCTGGTGAATTATCCTCGCGCCAGGTATCTATTGTGCGGGCATATTCATCAGGAACTGGATCTGGACTGGAACGGTCGCCGTCTGCTGGCGACGCCGTCGACCTGCGTGCAATTTAAACCGCACTGTTCCAACTTCACATTGGATACCATCAGCCCAGGCTGGCGGACGCTGGAGCTTTTTGCCGACGGGACGTTGCAGACTCAGGTACGTCGTCTGCAGGGTAATCGGTTCCACCCTGATACCGCTTCAGAAGGCTACTGATGTCTACGCTTCTCTATCTTCACGGATTTAATAGCTCTCCTCGTTCGGCGAAGGCGTGTTTACTGAAAAACTGGCTGGCGGAACACCACCCGCACGTTGAGATGATCGTGCCGCAGCTACCTCCGTATCCTGCGCAAGCCGCAGAGATGCTGGAATCGATCATTCTTGAACACGGCGGAGAGTCGCTGGGGATTGTCGGTTCCTCTTTAGGCGGCTATTACGCCACCTGGCTGTCGCAATGTTTTATGCTGCCGGCAGTGGTGGTGAACCCTGCCGTACGGCCTTATGAACTGCTGGTCGACTATCTCGGTCAAAACGAGAACCCCTACACGGGGCAGCAATATGTGCTAGAGTCACGCCATATTTACGATCTTAAAGTCATGCAGATTGACCCGCTGGAAGCGCCGGATTTGATCTGGCTGCTCCAACAAACGGGCGATGAAGTGTTGGACTACCGCCAGGCGGTGGCGTATTACGCCTCCTGCCGTCAGACAGTTATTGAGGGCGGAAACCACGCATTCACGGGCTTCGAAGATTATTTCAACCCGATTGTCGATTTCCTTGGACTGCACAGTTTCTGACGATCAATTCGAATTGCTTATTTAAACCATGACGCAAACTTATAACGCTGATGCCATTGAGGTACTCACTGGGCTTGAGCCGGTACGCCGTCGCCCTGGGATGTACACCGATACGACCCGTCCGAACCATCTTGGGCAGGAAGTGATTGATAACAGTGTGGATGAAGCACTGGCGGGCCACGCGAAACGCGTGGACGTGATCTTACATGCCGACCAGTCTCTGGAAGTCATTGATGACGGACGCGGCATGCCGGTAGATATTCACCCTGAAGAAGGCGTTCCGGCGGTTGAGCTGATCCTCTGTCGTCTGCACGCGGGCGGCAAGTTCTCTAACAAGAACTACCAGTTCTCCGGTGGTCTGCACGGTGTGGGTATCTCCGTTGTTAACGCCCTGTCCAAACGTGTGGAAGTGAACGTGCGCCGCGACGGGCAGGTATACAACATCGCGTTTGAGAATGGCGATAAAGTGCAGGATTTACAGGTTGTCGGTACCTGCGGCAAACGCAATACCGGGACCAGCGTGCACTTCTGGCCCGATGAAAGCTTCTTTGACAGCCCGCGTTTTTCTGTTTCGCGCTTAACGCACGTACTGAAAGCAAAAGCGGTACTGTGCCCAGGCGTTGAGATCACTTTTAAGGATGAGGTCAACAACAGCGAGCAGCGCTGGTGCTACCAGGATGGTCTGAATGACTATCTGAGCGAAGCGGTGAATGGCCTACCGACGCTGCCGGAAAAACCGTTTATCGGTAATTTCAGCGGTGAGACGGAGACGGTGGACTGGGCGCTGCTCTGGCTGCCGGAAGGCGGCGAGCTGCTGACCGAAAGCTATGTGAACCTGATCCCAACCATGCAGGGCGGTACGCACGTTAACGGTCTGCGTCAGGGACTGCTGGATGCGATGCGCGAGTTCTGCGAGTACCGTAACATCCTGCCGCGTGGCGTGAAGCTGTCGGCGGAAGATATCTGGGATCGCTGTGCTTATGTGTTGTCGGTAAAAATGCAGGATCCGCAGTTTGCCGGACAAACCAAAGAGCGCCTCTCTTCGCGTCAGTGTGCGGCATTCGTCTCTGGCGTGGTGAAAGATGCATTCAGTTTGTGGTTGAACCAGAACGTGCAGTCAGCCGAACTGCTGGCTGAGATGGCGATTTCCAGCGCGCAGCGTCGTCTGCGTGCGGCGAAAAAAGTAGTGCGTAAAAAGCTGACCAGCGGTCCGGCGCTGCCGGGTAAACTGGCGGACTGTACCGCACAGGATCTTAATCGCACCGAACTGTTCCTTGTCGAAGGTGACTCGGCGGGCGGATCGGCCAAGCAGGCGCGCGATCGTGAATATCAGGCGATCATGCCGCTGAAAGGTAAGATCCTCAATACCTGGGAAGTCTCTTCCGATGAAGTGCTGGCTTCGCAGGAGGTTCACGATATTTCCGTGGCGATCGGTATCGATCCGGACAGCGACGATCTGAGCCAATTGCGCTATGGCAAGATCTGTATCCTGGCGGATGCGGACTCCGATGGCCTGCACATCGCCACGCTGCTGTGCGCGCTGTTTGTGAAGCACTTCCGCACGCTGGTGAAACACGGTCACGTCTACGTGGCGCTGCCGCCGTTATACCGTATCGACCTCGGCAAAGAGGTTTATTACGCGCTGACGGAAGAAGAGAAAGCGGGCGTACTGGAGCAGTTAAAGCGCAAGAAAGGCAAGCCGAACGTGCAGCGCTTTAAAGGTCTGGGTGAAATGAACCCGATGCAGCTTCGTGAAACTACGCTGGATCCGAACACCCGTCGCCTGGTGCAGCTCATTATCGATGATGAAGACGATCAGCGTACCAATGCAATGATGGATATGCTGCTGGCCAAGAAACGTTCTGAAGATCGTCGTAACTGGTTGCAGGAGAAAGGCGATCTGGCGGATCTCGAAGGGTAATTGCATGTAGAAAAGCCGGAGACGGGCGTAAAATGCCTTATCCGGCTCTCATCTGACGAAGCGATTTATGCCGGATAGCTAAGCGTCACCCGGCAAATCGACAATCTTAAATGCCCGACTCCAGAATACGAATATTCATGTCCAGCACGTCACCTTTCACGGCTTCGCTGTAGGCTTTCATATGCGGGGTCTGCAAATGCGCTTCAAGATGCGCGATGCTTTCCCACTGCTCAACCATCACGATTGAATCTGGTGCTGTAGTCTGAAAACTCACACCTGCGGCGTGATCCACCATCGGCGCATAGCCGTGGCAGCCTTCTTCTTTCAGTACGGTCGGAACGATTTTGGCAAACTGATCCAGTACCGCCTGGCGGTGATGTTGACCTGGACGTGTACGGATTTCTGCAATAACGGTAAGCATGGTTAACTCCTTCTAATTCCAGGTTACCAGTTAACCAAAAATTTCGGTCAGATGCTTGCGATATTCTGCGATATAACGCGGGACGTCCGGCATTTTAATCACGTCATTGGTGATAAAGGTCGGCAGCGCTTCCATTCCCAGGAACTGGTTTGCTTTATGGAAAGGGAGATAGACGCCATCAACGCCAACGCCATGGAAGAACTGGTCTTTTTCAGTGAAGGCTTCCATCGGTGCGTTCCAGGTCAGGGACAGCATGTATTTTTTGCCCTGAATCAGCCCGCCGGAGCCGTATTTTTTAGAAGCATCTGAACGTGTGCGGCCGTCGCTGGCGTACAGCGTACCGTGACCTTCGGTAAACACGTCATCGATGTATTTTTTCACGGTCCACGGTGCGCCCATCCACCAGCCAGGCATCTGCCAGATAACCGCATCGGCCCAGACGAAATTCTGCACTTCTGCTTTTACGTCATAATCGCTGTCTGCGCGTACGACTTTAACATCATGCCCGAGGTCGCGCAGGATACCGTCCGCGACCTCGGTCAGGGTGTCATTCAGTTGACCATTAGAATGGCCGAATTTTTTCGCCCCGTTGATAATCAGAATGTTGCTCATTTTGTGTCCTCAAGGAAATACGTTTGAGGACGATTTTACTCCCACCAGCGGTACGGTGAAATTAGCAAAATGTGCAAAGTCTTTTGCTATATGAGCAACAATAACGCAATTACCAACTGACTTTTGCTTCAAAGCCACCTTCCGGAGCGTTGCCGAACGAGGCTGACATCCCATGCAATATCGCGATACGACGGACAATCGACAGGCCGAGACCGCTGCCGGTCACGCTTTGTCCCGGTGGACGATAAAAGCGTTCACCGATGTGTGTAAGTACCTCCGGCGCAACGCCAGGACCGTTATCTTTGACGCTGAAGTTACGGGCGTTGAGCGTCACTTCCACAATGCTCCCCTGCGGACTGTAGCGAATGGCATTATCCAGCAGATTTCGTACCATCAGGCTCAGCAACAGCGGCTGTCCTGTGCGCGTGATATTGTGTGCGTTAATCTGCAAACGTACGTCAATATGCGCCTGCTGGGCCGGGTGGTAGATATCCATCACCGCGGATTGCAGTAGCTCCTCCAGCGAGATTTCTGCCACATCCTGAAGATTATCGAGGGAGTCGAGGCGCGAAAGCGTCAGGAGCTGATCGACCAGTCGGGTGGCGCGTTCAATTCCCGCATGCAGCTGCACCAGCGCTTTTTCCCGCGTTTGCGGGTCGTCGTCTGACAGTTGCACCACTTCGGTTTGCACCTTCAGCGCCGTCAACGGACTGCGCAGCTCGTGAGCGGCGTCAGAGGTAAAGCGCCGTTCGCGGACCATCATAGAGTGGATACGGGTAAACAGCTGATTAAGCGATTCAACCAGCGGGCGCACTTCGCTTGGCACACCTTTCGGGTCGAGCGGTTCTTCTGATTCCGGGGCGCGCCAGCGCAGAGCTTGCGCCAGTTTTTTTAGCGGCCTGAGTTCGCGACTCAGCATGACCACCAGGATCAGCAACATCAGCGGCAGCGCAACCAGCCACGGGGTTAACTGTGCGGTAAGGATCGACAGCGCCATATCCTCCCGGTATTCCCACTCCTGGCCCACCACAATGCGATATTTTCCATCAGCGGAATTCAGCCACAGGAAGCGCCAGGAATCGTTGTCGCCCCTGAGTTGGCCGTCGCTAAACCCCTCCCGGCTGTAGCTGTAGGGAATATCCTGGCCATTGTCGCCATCGTGTAGCACCATTTTGCCGTCGGTGGAGTAGATGGCGAACGCCAGTGCGTCGTCATCAATATGGCCATGTTTCAGTTTTTTTGGCGTGCGGGCCATATTGCTTGAGGTGGTGACATCGCTGATATCCAGCGTGCTAAGCCGCTTGGCGAACAGCATCAGCTGCGTATCAAACAGCTCATCGACATTATCGGTAGTCTGCCTCCAGGCCACAAAACTGGATACGGCCCAGGTTGCTGATGCCAGAATCAGAAAAATAAGCGTTAGCCTGACTCGCAGACTGAGGCGTTGTGTGAGTTTCATGCGCCACCCAGGGTATAGCCAATGCCATGCACGGTACGGATAAAGTCGCTGCCGAGCTTACGGCGTAAGTGATGGACGTGGACCTCAACCGCATTGCTGGAGACATTTTCGTCCCAGGTATACAGTTTTTCTTCAATCAGTTTGCGGGGCAGGACGCGACCTTTGTTGCGCATTAGCAGTTCCAGCAGCGCGAACTCTTTAGGTTTGAGTGACAAAGGTTCACCCGCCGCCGTGGCGACCAGCGCGCCGGGATCGAGCGTTACCTGGCCATGACACAATGTGTTGCTGGCCTGGCCGCTGGCACGACGTACCAGTGCCTCCAGTCTGGCGGCAACTTCGATCAGCGCAAAGGGTTTGCACAGATAGTCATCTGCGCCCAGGCGCAGGCCTTCAACGCGTTCTGCCAGCGCGTCGCGAGCGGTCAGAATCAGCACAGGCTCCTGCTTTCCGTTGGCTCGCCATTCGCGCAAAATGTCCCGTCCGTCTATGCCTGGCAGCGTCAGGTCGAGGATTACCGCATCATAAGGTGCGCTGTAGAGTGCTTCTTTCCCTTGGCGACCTTCGGTAAACCAGTCGATGCTGAAACCCATTTTACTCAGACCTGTTTTCAGGCCATCGCCAATCAACGTGTCATCTTCGATCAGTAAAATACGCATATGTTCATCCCTGCGAACTCATTTGCAGTTAGTAAACCTGTGGCTACAGCCTCTGTACAGCAAAAAAAGTATCTTTTTTTGCCTTAAGAACTTGTTAAGGATTAACTTATTTAATAGTCGTAAACCAACATGAAAGGGAGACATGACGATGAAAAAATTAGCTGCAATGGTTGCCGTAATGGCACTGTGTTCCGCACCTGTTCTGGCAGCTCAGCAGGGCGGCTTCTCTGGGCCAACGACAACCACCACGCAGAGCCAAAACGGCGGATTTGTCGGCCCTAACGGTAGCAGCACGACGGTAGAAAGCGCCAAATCACTGCGTGATGACACCTGGGTTACCCTGCGCGGGAACATCGTTGAGCGTATTTCCGACGACCTGTACGTGTTTAAAGATGCGACCGGCACGGTGAATGTGGATATCGACCACAAGCGCTGGAACGGCGTAACCGTCACACCGCAGGATGTGGTTGAAATCCAGGGTGAAGTGGATAAAGACTGGAACTCCGTTGAAATCGACGTAAAACAGATTACCAAAGTTGCTAAGTAATCCCCATCAGGGCCGCATTCGCGGCCCTTTTCTTTGTGACTCAACACGCCAGATAGGGTAGTATCTGCGGCAATATTGCCCTTCAATAGAGGGGTACAAAGTTGAGGAACCACGATTAATGAGCGATATGGCAGAGCGCCTGGCGCTGCATGAATTCACGGAAAACGCCTATCTGAACTATTCCATGTACGTCATCATGGACAGGGCGTTGCCGTTTATTGGCGATGGTTTGAAACCCGTTCAGCGTCGCATCGTATACGCGATGTCCGAACTGGGGCTGAATGCCAGCGCCAAATTTAAAAAATCCGCCCGTACCGTCGGTGACGTGCTGGGTAAATACCATCCGCACGGCGACAGCGCCTGCTATGAAGCGATGGTGCTGATGGCGCAGCCGTTCTCTTACCGTTACCCGCTGGTTGACGGGCAGGGGAACTGGGGGGCACCGGACGATCCGAAATCCTTCGCGGCGATGCGTTATACCGAATCACGCCTGTCTAAATATGCGGAAGTCCTGCTGGGCGAACTCGGTCAGGGAACGTCGGACTGGGTGCCAAACTTCGACGGCACCATGCAGGAGCCGAAGATGCTGCCTGCTCGTCTACCAAATATTCTGCTGAACGGCACGACCGGTATTGCCGTTGGTATGGCAACGGACATTCCGCCACATAACCTGCGTGAAGTGGCAAAAGCAGCGATTACCCTGATTGAGCAGCCGAAAACGACGCTGGATCAGTTGCTGGATATCGTGCAAGGGCCGGATTACCCGACCGAAGCGGAAATTATTACTTCGCGCGCGGAAATTCGTAAGATTTACGAGAATGGACGCGGCTCCGTGCGTATGCGTGCGGTATGGACGAAAGAAGACGGCGCGGTGGTGATTTCCGCGCTGCCGCATCAGGTTTCCGGGGCAAAAGTGCTGGAGCAGATCGCTGCTCAAATGCGCAATAAAAAGCTGCCGATGGTAGACGACCTGCGCGACGAATCGGATCACGAAAACCCGACCCGTCTGGTGATTGTCCCGCGCTCTAATCGTGTGGATATGGAGCAGGTGATGAACCACCTGTTTGCCACTACCGATCTCGAAAAAAGCTACCGTATCAACCTGAACATGATCGGTCTTGATGGTCGTCCAGCGGTGAAAAACCTGCTGGAGATCCTCACCGAATGGCTGGCGTTCCGCCGCGATACCGTGCGTCGCCGCCTGAATTATCGTCTGGAAAAAGTGCTCAAGCGCCTGCACATCCTTGAAGGTTTGCTGGTGGCGTTCCTCAACATTGACGAAGTCATCGAAATTATTCGTCATGAAGATGAACCTAAACCTGAGCTGATGTCGCGGTTTGGCATTTCTGAAACCCAGGCTGAAGCCATCCTTGAGCTGAAATTGCGCCACCTTGCCAAACTCGAAGAAATGAAAATCCGCGGTGAGCAGGATGAGCTGGCGAAAGAGCGCGATCAGTTGCAGGCCATACTGGCTTCAGAACGTAAAATGAGTAACCTGCTGAAGAAAGAGCTGCAGGCCGATGCAGACGCCTATGGCGACGATCGTCGTTCTCCGTTGCAGGAGCGCGAAGAAGCGAAGGCGATGAGCGAGCACGACATGCTGCCATCTGAGCCGGTGACGATTGTGTTGTCCCAGAGTGGCTGGGTGCGTAGCGCCAAAGGCCATGACATCGATGCGCCAGGATTAAGCTATAAAGCGGGCGACAGCTTTAAGTCGGCAGTGAAGGGTAAGAGCAACCAGCCGGTGGTGTTCGTGGACTCGACCGGACGCAGCTATGCCATCGACCCGATTACGCTGCCGTCGGCGCGCGGTCAGGGTGAACCGCTGACCGGGAAGCTCACGCTGCCGCCAGGCGCGACGGTTGAGCACATGCTGATGGAAGGCGACGATCAAAAACTGCTGATGGCCTCCGATGCGGGCTACGGTTTTGTCTGTACCTTCAATGACCTGGTCGCACGTAACCGTGCGGGTAAGGCATTGATTACGCTGCCAGAAAATGCGCGCGTGATGCAGCCGGTGGTGATTGAAGATGAAACCGACATGCTACTGGCTATTACTCAGGCTGGCCGCATGTTGATGTTCCCGGTGAGCGATTTACCGCAGTTGTCGAAAGGCAAAGGGAACAAGATCATTAATATCCCTTCAGCGGAAGCGGCGAAAGGCGAGGATGGCCTGGCGCAACTTTACGTGCTGCCGCCGCAGAGCACGCTGACCATCCACGTCGGTAAGCGCAAAATCAAACTGCGTCCTGAAGAGTTGCAGAAAGTGACCGGAGAGCGCGGCCGTCGCGGCACGCTAATGCGTGGTCTGCAGCGTATCGACAGCATTGAGATTGACTCGCCTCGACGCGCCAGTCACGGCGACAGCGAAGAATAACGCTACCGTCCGGCTCTCCCTGTTAAAGCCCAGGGAGAGCCAACGTTAAAAATTCCCGTGAAACCGTTGTTTATTCGTGCGTTGCGATTAACAATACGCTTTTCCAGAGAGCCGCCCTTAACAAAGCCCTAACCTGATACCGCGTGATGAATCAGGTGACGTAAAATGCCAGGCTCTTAGGCCTTAGAGGTTGTTATGCTATATATTTTTCGTTTAATTATTACTGTTATTTACTGCGTTCTGGTCTGTATTTTCGGTTGCATATACTGTCTGTTCAGCCCACGAAATCCAAAACACGTTGCAACGTTCGGCCATATGTTTGGCCGCCTGGCTCCCCTTTATGGCCTGAAGGTCGAGTGCCGCATGCCGGCAGACGCGCAGAACTATGGTAATGCTATCTATATTTGTAACCATCAGAACAACTATGACATGGTTACCGCTGCGAATATCGTTCAGCCGCCGACGGTGACGGTAGGTAAAAAAAGCCTGCTGTGGATCCCTTTCTTCGGGCAGCTGTACTGGTTAACCGGTAACCTGTTGATTGACAGAAACAACCGCGCTAAAGCGCACAGCACCATTGCTGCCGTGGTGAATCATTTCAAAAAACGTCGCATTTCTATCTGGATGTTCCCTGAAGGGACGCGTAGCCGCGGTCGCGGTCTGCTGCCGTTTAAAACCGGCGCGTTCCATGCAGCGATTGCTGCTGGTGTCCCGGTCATTCCGGTGTGCGTTTCCACAACCTCGAACAAGATAAAACTCAATCGACTCAATAATGGTCTGGCAATTGTCGAGATGTTGCCACCGGTGGATATTAGCCACTTTGGGAAAGATCAGGTTCGTGAACTGGCAGCGCATTGCCGCACGCTGATGGAACAAAAAATCGCAGAACTCGATAAAGAAGTTGCTGAGCGGGAAGCCGCCGGTAAGGTTTAATCCGCGCAATTCGGGTTTTTTACAGGAAATGACTTCCTGCGTGTTAATAGCCAGTTTTTTATGGAGTTTATATGTCATTCAGTCGGCGTCAGTTCATTCAGGCATCGGGGATCGCACTGTGTGCAGGTGCTGTTCCGCTGAAGGCTAATGCTGCCGGTCAGCAACAACCCTTACCCGTGCCTCCGCTGCTGGAATCCCGCCGGGGGCAGCCGCTATTTATGACGCTGCAACGTGCGCACTGGTCCTTTACACAAGGCACGCGCGCACCTGTATGGGGAATTAACGGCCGCTATCTGGGACCGACAATCCGTGTCTGGAAAGGGGATGACGTCAAGCTTATCTACAGCAACCGTCTGACTGAAAATGTCTCGATGACCGTCGCCGGGTTGCAGGTACCAGGCCCGCTGATGGGCGGCCCGGCGCGCATGATGTCCCCGAATGCTGACTGGGCGCCGGTGCTACCGATTCGCCAGAATGCCGCCACGTTGTGGTATCACGCCAATACGCCAAATCGTACCGCCCAGCAGGTTTACAACGGTCTTGCCGGGATGTGGCTGGTTGAAGATGAAGTGAGTAAGTCACTGTCTATTCCAAACCACTATGGCGTGGATGATTTTCCGATCATTATCCAGGACAAGCGCCTGGACAACTTTGGCACGCCGGAATACAGCGAGCCCGGTAGCGGTGGTTTTGTTGGCGATACGTTACTGGTCAACGGGGCGCAAAGCCCGTATGTCGAAGTCTCCCGCGGCTGGGTGCGCTTGCGTTTGCTGAATGCTTCAAACTCGCGTCGTTACCAGCTGCAAATGAGCGATGGCCGTGCGCTGCATGTGATTTCCGGCGATCAGGGTTTTTTACCTGCGCCTGTTTCGGTGAAGCAGCTCTCGCTGGCACCGGGCGAGCGTCGTGAGATCCTGGTGGATATGACTAACGGTAATGAGGTCTCTATCACCTGTGGTGAGGCGGCCAGTATTGTCGACAGGATCCGCGGGTTCTTTGAGCCCTCCAGTATTCTCATCTCCACGCTGGTATTGACGTTGCGCCCGACAGGTCTTCTGCCGCTGGTGACTGACAGCCTGCCAATGCGCCTGCTGCCAACGGAAATCCTCAGCGGTTCGCCGATTCGCAGCCGTGATATCAGCCTGGACGACGATCCTGGCATCAACGGTCAGCTGTGGGACGTCAATCGTATGGATATTACTGCCCAGCAGGGCTCCTGGGAGCGCTGGACGGTGCGGGCGGATATGCCCCAGTCCTTCCATATTGAAGGTGTTTCGTTCCTGATCCGTAATGTGAATGGCGCGATGCCGTTCCCGGAAGACAGAGGCTGGAAAGATACTGTCTGGGTTGATGGCCAGGTTGAATTACTGGTTTATTACGGACAGCCTTCCTGGGCCCATTTCCCGTTCTACTTTAATAGCCAGACGCTGGAAATGGCGGATCGTGGCTCAATCGGACAGATGTTGGTGAACCCGGCGCCTTAATGCGCCGGGGTATTCGTTACGCCCGCCAGAACATGCGCGAGAACAGGATCAGAATGGGGTAAATCTCCAGACGCCCCATGATCATGGCCGCGCACATCAGTAGCTTTGCTTCCTCGTTTAAGGTGCCAAATGTCGTGGCGGTGACGCCAAATCCCAGCCCCATATTGTTGATGCAGGCGGCGACGGTGGCGAAAGAGGAGAAGAGATCGTAGCCCATCAGATTGAGCGCCCAGATAAAAAAGCTGGTGAACAAAACGTAGAGAAAGAAAAAGCTCCATACCGAACGCACCACCCGGTCGCTTACCACGCTATTGCCCACTTTGATATTCAGCAGGGCGCGAGGGTGCGCGAGCTGGTGTAACTCTTGACGGCACTGCTTGAACATAATCAAAAAGCGTAGCACCTTAATCCCCCCGCAGGTCGATCCCACACAACCGCCGAAGAAACTGGCGCTGAGCAGCATGAAGATCGTGTGCGAAGGCCACTGCGCGTAATCCGCCGTCGACAGGCCATTATCTGTCAGCATCGAACTGGCCAGAAAAAAAGCATGCACCAGGCTGTCCGTTAATCCGTACATGCTTGCCCGCCAAACTTGCCAGGTGGCGATCAGAGTGACCACCAACGCAATAAGCAAAAAGAAACGCAATTCGGCATTACGACGAAAGGGTTTGAAGGTACGTTTCACGATAGCAACGTACCAGAGGGTGAAGTTAAACGCAGACAGCAGTGAAAATATCCCGGCGACAAGCTCAATGGCATGGCTGTTATAAAAGCCGATGCTCTCGCTGCGAGTGGAAAATCCGCCGAGAGAGACCGTCGACAGCCCGTGGCATAAGGCGTCGAAAAACGACATCCCGGCAGCCCAGTAGGCCAGAGTACAAATAAGACCCAGAATGACATAGGTCATCCACAGCGTACGTGCAGTATCAGCAAGTCTTGGCGTGAGGCGTTCTTCTTTAAAAGGGCCCGGCATTTCAGACTGATACAGCTTCATGCCACCAATACCCAGCAGCGGCAATACCGCCACGGCGAGGACGATAACACCCAGACCGCCAATAAAATTGAGCTGAGCCCGATAGTACAGATACGACTTCGGCAAGGCGCTGACGTCATCAATCACCGTTGCGCCTGTAGTGGTAATCCCAGAAACTCCTTCAAACAGGGCATCCGCAAAAGAGAGGTTTAAGCCATCGTCCATCCACATCGGCATCGCGCTGATAAACGAAAACAACAGCCAGAACAGGACGATAATGACGAAACCATCCCGGGTGCGCAGTTGAATCCCCGCATGTTTGGTTGCCAACCACGCCCCGCCGCCGAGGGTGAAGAAAGTCATAAACGTGCTGAAAAAAGCGAACAAGCTCCGCTCTTTGTTTAACAAAGCGATGAGCATCGGCGGCAGCATAGAAAAGCTGTAGAGAAGAACCAGAAATCCGCACAGGTGAACAACAACCCGTAACTGGGAAATATGCAGTGAATCGTTGAGTCGCAATGAAAAATCCCCCGCCGAAAAAGAGTTATCTCAGCTGGCTGGCATGGTGTTAATTATGATTGATAAAAATGATCGTCGTAAAATTTAACAATTTATATAACTTTCTACTGGTCTGGTTCAGACTCCACTTCATTTCTTGCCGACATACAGCGTATAATCCTCGGCCTTTGATTATTTTTTTACCATTTTTGGAAGCATTATGAGCGCAATATCCCTGATCCAGCCGGACAGAGACCTTTTCTCCTGGCCGCAGTACTGGGCTGCCTGTTTTGGCCCGGCACCGTTTTTGCCGATGTCACGCGACGAAATGGACCAACTTGGCTGGGATAGCTGCGACATCATTCTGGTTACCGGCGATGCATACGTCGATCATCCCAGCTTTGGCATGGCAATTTGCGGACGTATGCTGGAAGCACAAGGCTTTCGCGTAGGGATTATCGCCCAGCCGGAGTGGAACAACAAAGACGATTTTATGCGTTTGGGTAAACCGAACCTGTTCTTTGGTGTGACCGCAGGCAACATGGACTCGATGATCAACCGTTACACCGCCGATCGCCGACTGCGCCATGACGATGCCTACACACCGGACAACGTTGCGGGCAAACGTCCGGACCGCGCCACGCTGGTCTATACCCAGCGCTGTAAAGAAGCATGGAAAGATGTGCCGGTTATTCTCGGCGGTATTGAGGCCAGCCTGCGCCGTACCGCGCACTATGACTACTGGTCCGATACCGTTCGTCGCTCTGTTCTGGTGGATTCCAAAGCCGACATGCTGATGTTCGGCAACGGCGAACGTCCGCTGGTGGAAGTGGCGCATCGTCTGGCGATGGGCGAAACCATCGATCAGATCCGCGACGTGCGTAACACTGCGATTATGGTTAAAGAAGCGCTGCCGGGCTGGAGTGGGGTGGATTCCACGCGCCTCGACACGCCGGGTAAGATTGACCCGATCCCGCATCCGTATGGTGAAGATCTGCCGTGTGCTGACAACAAGCCGGTCGCACCGAAAAAGCAGGAAGCGAAAGCGGTAACCGTACAGCCGCCGCGCCCGAAACCGTGGGAAAAAACCTACGTGCTGCTGCCGTCCTTCGAAAAAGTGAAGGGCGATAAAGTGCTGTATGCGCATGCGTCGCGTATCCTGCACCACGAAACCAACCCAGGCTGCGCGCGTGCGCTGATGCAAAAGCACGGCGATCGCTACATCTGGATCAACCCGCCAGCCATTCCGCTCTCTACCGAAGAGATGGATAGCGTCTTTGCGCTGCCGTACAAACGCGTGCCGCATCCGGCGTATGGCGACAGCCGCATTCCGGCCTATGAGATGATCCGTTTCTCGATCAACATTATGCGTGGCTGCTTTGGCGGCTGTTCGTTCTGTTCGATCACCGAGCACGAAGGTCGCATCATCCAGAGCCGCTCTGAAGACTCGATCATCAATGAAATCGAAGCCATTCGCGACACCGTTCCAGGCTTTACCGGCGTGATTTCCGACCTCGGCGGCCCAACGGCGAACATGTATATGCTGCGCTGTAAGTCACCGCGCGCGGAGCAGACCTGCCGTCGTCTGTCATGCGTCTACCCGGATATCTGTCCGCATATGGACACCAACCACGAACCGACGATTAACCTTTATCGTCGTGCGCGTGATTTGAAAGGCATTAAAAAGATCCTCATCGCTTCGGGCGTGCGTTATGACATCGCGGTTGAAGATCCGCGCTATATCAAAGAACTGGCGACCCACCACGTTGGCGGCTATCTGAAGATTGCGCCAGAGCATACCGAAGAAGGCCCGTTGTCGAAGATGATGAAGCCGGGGATGGGCAGCTACGATCGCTTTAAGGAATTGTTCGATACCTACTCTAAGCAAGCGGGTAAAGAGCAGTACCTGATCCCGTACTTTATTTCCGCGCACCCGGGTACGCGTGATGAAGATATGGTGAATCTGGCGTTGTGGTTGAAGCAACGTCGTTTCCGTCTGGATCAGGTGCAGAACTTCTATCCATCGCCGTTGGCGAACTCCACAACCATGTATTACACCGGGAAAAACCCACTGGGTAAAATTGGTTATAAGAGTGAAGATGTGGTGGTGCCGAAAGGTGATAAGCAGCGTCGTTTACATAAAGCCCTGCTGCGTTACCACGATCCAGCCAACTGGCCGTTAATCCGCCAGGCGCTGGAAGATATGGGTAAAAAGCATCTGATCGGCGGTCGTCGCGAATGTCTGGTCCCGGCGCCTACGCTGGAAGAGATGCGCGAAGCGCGTCGCCAGAACCGTCATACCCGTCCGGCGTTGACCAAGCACACACCGGTGGCGCATCAGCGCCAGACGCCTGCCGCGAACAAAAAACGCGGGAAAGTGGCAGGGCGCTAATCTGCCTTGCCCGGTGGTGAAATGCTTATCAGGCCTACGAATAGAACAGTTTTGTAGGCCGGATAAGGTGCTTGAACCGCCATCCGGCAAAGAGACACAGTATTTATGCTTCACGAATTCTGGCCGCTAATGCGGCCAGTTTTGCATCATCCGCCCGTTCATGATCGTGTGACGAAAGATATCCTTCATACTGCTCGAAAAATTTGTTCTGCCGCGCTTCAATCGGTTTCCAGTGGGTTAGATCGCCAGTGCCATGCATGGGGCTTAATTTGCTGTGCACATGGTCTACGCCGAAACCTTCGAAGAACATACCCGTACGACTGACATCCGGGAAAGCCTTATCCAGTTTCTTAGCCACTTTTTGGGTCGCCAGCATCAGATCAGCCAGTGCCTGCGGCGGCATATCGAAGGCATAGCTGGGATAATGCTTTTTCGGGATCACCACGGTAAAACCGTCGGTGTTCGGGAAAATCGACAGAAAAGCCAGATGATGCTCGTCTTCCCAGACCTTATGGCAGGGTGCTTTACCTTCAACTATTTGACAGAAAATACAGGTCATTCCTTTTCTCCGCAGGTAAGGTGATTCGTCAGGACGCAGTCAGTTTAGTACAGACCCAACACCTTCCACCACATCAGACCCACGGTGATAAACACCGCCTGGTTAAACAAGCTGATGATAAATCCTGTACGCCACCAGACGCCCGTTGGAACGTACCCGGCACCAAACAGGATTGGACCGCGAGCATGGGTGTACTGGGTGAGCGAGCAGTACAAACTGCTGGTGAAGGCCAGCATTAATGCCGTGGGGGCTGCGGGAATATTCAGATGCAGACCGACACCAAGGAAAACGGCGTACAGCGCGGCAATCTGTGCATTACCGCTGGCAAAAAAGTAGTGGGTATAGAAGTAGGCGGCGTTCAGCAGCAGCAGGACGATCACCCAACTGGTACCGTGCATAGTACTGCTCAGGCTATCGCCGATCAGATTGCCAAACCAGGTGGTGAAGCCCAGTTTTTTCAGCTGGTTCGCCATCATCAACAGCGCGGCAAACCAAATCAGTGTGTCCCATGCGCCTTTCTCGCTCTTCACATCTTCCCAGCTCAGAACGCCGCTTAGCAATAAAATGGACAGTCCCACGAACGAGGCAGTGGTGGCGTCGACACCTAACGTATCGCCAAAAATCCACAGCACCAGCAGCACGCCGACGGTAGCCAGCATCAGCCATTCGCCGCGAGACATACTGCCCATTTCCGCCAGCTCTTTGCGCGCCAGGTTAGGGGCATCCGGCGTGTGTTTAATTTCCGGGCGCACGATCCAGTAGACCAGCAGTGGAACCAGCAGTAATGACACAAGGCATGGCAGCAGCGCCGCCATAAACCAGCCGCCCCAGGTCAGCGTGACGCCCGCATTGGCCGCCAGCTTCACCGCCAACAGGTTGCCGGTATAGCCGGTCATAAAGAGCGCGGCGGTGACGTCGTTGACGTTGCCAATACAGGTGATAAGAAAGGTACCGATTTTACTGCGGGACTCATCTTCCGGGTTCGAATGGAAACTGCGTGCCAGAGAGTCAGCAATCGGATAGATGACGCCGCCGCAGCGTGCTGTATTACTCGGCATTGCCGGGGAGAGGATCAGATCGGCAAAGGCCAGACCATAGGCGAGTCCCAGCGTGCGCTTGCCGAGCAGACGGATCATCTGCAGCGCAATGCGTCGTCCGAGGCCGGTTTTGATAAACCCGCGGGCAATCATAAAAGCCACGACGATAAGCCAGATAAGTGAACTGTTCAGCTCACTCAGTGCCGTGGTGATAGCGCCGCTGGCGGTTTTATCCCCGGCAGCATAGGCGAGTGCAAAAACCGTAATCCCAATAATGCCGACCGCGCCGATGGGTAAAACTTTTGCCACGATAGAGGCAATAGTCGCGACGAAAATGATTGCCGAATGCCAGGCTGGCGCACTTAGCCCGGAAGGTGGAGTAAGCTGCCACAGTCCGGCAGAAATGAATATTATAAGAATTAATGGGAGCCATTTGACTCCGCTACTTTTTTTCTCAGTCACGTTTACGCACCTATAGATATGGTGAATATATTCATCAAATAAATATATTTATTTAATAATTAACAGGTTATGTTGCGTAATGCTGCTCCAGCGACTGCAAGAAATACATCAATATATATGTGTGAATTGTTTCCTGATATTTCAAATCAGTAAAGGCCCGACGAGAGTGTCGGGCTGGAGGAAGGGGTTAACCGCCGAACTGATCCGGGTCTGGCCCCAGACGTTTGCCCTGATCGAGTTTCGCGATTTCGCCTAATTCGTCTTTATCCAGGCGGAAGTCCCAGACGTTAAAGTTTTCTGCGATACGCGCAGGGGTGACCGATTTTGGAATCACCACCAGCCCGCTATCCAGATGCCAGCGGATGACAATCTGCGCCGGTGATTTGCCATATTTCTCAGCGAGGTCACGGATGATCTTTTGATCAAAGACGTCTTTGCCGCCCTGCGCCAGCGGGCTCCAGGATTCGGTCTGGATTTTATGCGTTGCGTTCCAGGCATGCAGTTGGCGCTGTTGCATAAGCGGATGAAGTTCGATCTGGTTAATCACCGGAGGTACGCCGGTTTCATCCATCAACCGCTGGAGATGATTGATCTGAAAGTTGCACACGCCGATGCTCTTAATCAGCCCTTCTTTTTGCAGGTCGATCATGTTTTCCCACGCTTCAACGTAGTGGTCAATCGCCGGAACCGGCCAGTGCATCAGGTATAGATCGAGGTAATCAAGCTGGAGTTTTTCCATGCTTTCGAGCAAGGCTTCCCGGGGGCGTTTTTGGTCATCATTCCACAGCTTGGTGGTGATGAATAACTCGTCCCGTGGTACGCCAGCATCGCGTATTGCTTTGCCGACACCTTCTTCGTTTTTGTACGCCGCAGCGGTATCAATTGAGCGATACCCCACTTCCAGCGCTTTATGAATGGCGGTGATGACTTCTTCGTTGCTTGCCTTCCAGACCCCCAGGCCCAGTTGTGGCATGACGTTACCATCCTGTAGCTTGATAATGGTTGGACTGGTCATAATTCCCCCCCACACTTAATCCTTCAGGCTGCCTCTTTGTTGGCTGCTTGCGTTTACCCCGGTCACGTACTTATGTACGCTCCCGGGGATTCACTTAATTGCCGCCTCGATGCCTCATGAATGATTGGGTGTAAATTGAGTTCACCGGGGCAGCCCCCGGTGAGTTAGGTGTGACTTAAGCCTGGTATAAATACCCAAAAACGAAAGGCGGAGGTTAAAAAACCTTAGCGGGCAGCTTCGTAAATCCGACGGCTGACTTCAAGCGTAATGTCCTGATGTTCGCCCAGTTGCGTACCACCGTGTGCTTCCAGTTTTTCCAGCAATGCCGGGATGGAGCTACCGTCCAGGCCATAGTCAGACAGGCGAGTGGGTACGCCCATTTGTTCGAAGAAAGCGCGGGTAGCGGCAATGGCGGCGTCGATGCGCTGGTCGTCGGAACCTTCGGTGATATTCCAGATACGCTCTGCGTATTGCAGCAGTTTGGCACGCTTGGTATCACGTTTTTCATTCCACAGCGCTGGCAGAACGATGGCCAGCGTTTGAGCATGATCCAGACCGTGCATTGCGGTCAGTTCATGGCCCAGCATATGCGTTGCCCAGTCCTGCGGTACGCCTGCGCCAATCAGGCCGTTCAGCGCCTGGGTTGCCGCCCACATAACGTTCGCACGCACGTTGTAGTTTTCCGGCTCCTGCAAGGCTTTCGGACCTTCTTCTACCAGCGTGAGCAGAATGCCTTCGGCAAAGCGATCCTGAATTTTCCCGTCTACCGGATAAGTCACATACTGTTCCACGGTATGAACAAAAGCATCCACAACGCCGTTTGCAACCTGACGCGGCGGCAGGGTGTAGGTGTAAACCGGATCCAGTACGGCAAACACTGGCTGCACGAACGGGGTCATAAAGGCCAGTTTATCGCCGGTGGTTTTACGCGAAATTACCGCGCCGGAGTTAGATTCAGAGCCGGTTGCAGGCAGGGTTAATACGGAGCCCATCGGGATGGCGCTTGTTACGTCGTGGCCGTGGGTTTCCAGAATGCGCCATGGATCGATGCCATCAGCGTACTGTGCCGCTGCCGCGATGAATTTGGTGCCGTCCAGCACTGAACCGCCACCTACCGCCAGCAGAAACGTCACTTTCTCATCACGCACGATTTTTACTGCGTTCATCAGCGTTTCGTAAGACGGGTTTGGCTCGATACCGCCAAACTCCAGCACATCCAGGCCTTTCAGCGCGTCCTGAACCTGTGCCAGGACGCCAGTTTTTTTCACGCTGCCGCCGCCATAGGTAACCAGTACGCGAGCGTCCTGAGGAATTTGATCGCGCAGTTCAGCAATCGCGCCTTTACCAAACAAAATACGTGTTGGGGTATGGAGATTAAAGTTGTTCATTGCTCATTCCCTTTAGTGGGTAATAAAAGAGGGCAGGTGAGTGTCTGCCGGATGATGAACATTGTGGTCGCCCGCCGCGTTGCTCTCAATGCTCATTTCTGCCGATGTCTTGCCCATTTCTACAGACTGCTGGAGAAAACGGATAAATCTGCGCATTATGTCAGGGTCGAAAACCGATGATGAAATGGTGCCCCATGAACCGTGATGAGATCTGTCTTCTGCTGACAGATAAAATTAAGCAGCTGAAAAGCAATGAAAATAGACTTAACGAACTGCTGCCAGATGTCCGCCTGCTACACGGTACGGAGCCGGCGGCGCGTACACCGGTCATGTATCAGCCAGGCATCATATTTCTCTTTTCGGGACATAAAATTGGTTACATCAATGAGCGCGTATTTCGCTATGACGCCAACGAATACCTGCTGCTAACCGTACCTTTACCCTTTGAATGTGAAACCTATGCGACGCCGGAGGTTCCTCTGGCCGGTATTTATCTGAATGTCGATATCCTGCAATTGCAGGAGCTGCTGATGGACATTGGGGAAGACGAGCTGTTCCAGCCCGCCATGGCGGCCAGCGGGATTAACTCTGCAACGCTCTCTGACGAAATTCTCTGCGCTGCTGAGCGCCTGCTGGATGTGATGGAGCGACCGCTGGATGCGCGCATCCTGGGGAAACAGATTATTCGCGAGATCCTCTACCATGTGCTGACCGGACCGCGCGGCGGCGCGTTACTTGCTCTGGTCAGTCGCCAGACGCATTTCAGTTTGATAAGCCGGGTGCTGAAGCGGATTGAAACCAAGTACACCGAAAACCTCAATGTAGAACAGCTGGCGGCAGAGGCGAACATGAGCGTGTCGGCGTTTCATCATAATTTTAAAGCGGTGACCAGCACGTCGCCGCTGCAATATCTTAAGAGCTATCGCCTGCATAAAGCACGGATGATGATGGTTCACGATGGGATGAAGGCCAGTGCGGCTGCCATGCGCGTCGGCTATGAGAGCGCATCGCAATTCAGTCGGGAGTTCAAACGTTTCTTTGGCGTAACGCCGGGGGAAGATGCGGCAAGAATTCGTATGATGCAGGGGAGTTGATTTCTTGTAGGCCTTAAAACCGCGCGCCATCAGGCATAATGCCGGGAATTACCCCGGCCACGGATAATACTCAGGCGCTACAGTATTTTTTTTTAATCACCACGAACAATGTTCCCAACAGACCTGCGGTTAACAGGGCAATCGGCAGGATCATTAGAAAGGTCATCACCTGATCTTCATGGCGTTTAACGAACGGGATCATGCTCAGCGCATAGCCGAAACTGGTGACGACGGTGACCCACAGCAGGCCACTCAGCCAGTTAAAAAACTGGAACCGACGGTTAGGAAGCCCTGAAATGCCCGCCATCGTTGGCAGCAAGGTGCGAACAAACGCCAGGAAACGCCCTGCCAGCAGCGCCATCAGACCGTGTTGGTCAAACATGCAGGTCGCGCGCTGATGGTATTTTTCCGGTAATTGCGCCAACCAGCCTTTCACCGTGCGCGTGTTGCCTAGCCAGCGTCCCTGAATATAACTCAGCCAGCAGCCCAGACTGGCTGCGGCCGTCAGAATAGCTATGGTAGGTAAAAAACTCATCACGTCCTGAGCGATCAGCGCTCCTGCCAGTAATAACAGGCTGTCTCCGGGTAAAAAGGAGGCGGGCAGCAGGCCATTTTCTAAAAACAGCGTGGCGAACATGACGAAGTACACCACGCTCACAACGTGCGGATCCGCCAGTGCGGCAAAATCGTGTTGCCAGAGCGCGGAGACAATATCTTGAATGACTACCATGGACTTTCCTGTGGAACAGCATTTATGTGTGGATTGTACTCCTGAATTGCCCGGGATGCCTTGATCCCGGACGCAACAATTGCAGACTTTTCCACCAGAAGTGTCTGCATATATGTCCATCTGTGGCAATTTTACTCGATTCGGGCAAATCCTGCGGCCAAATCGGCAATCAGATCGTCAACATTCTCTAAACCGATATGTAAACGGATGAGCGTTCCGCTGAAATCCACCTCGCCTTGCGGACGGATTGCCGCAATGTGTTCCGGCTGGTTGGCGAGAATCAGCGACTCAAAACCGCCCCAGGAGTAGGCCATACTGAACAGGCTGAAGTGATCCAGATACGCAGCAAGCTCCTCATTATTGAGCTTCTTATTCAATACAAAGGAGAACAGGCCGCTGCTGCCGGTAAAATCACGCTTCCAGAATTTATGCCCTTTACTGCCGGGCAGTGCCGGGTGGTTCACGCGGGCGACCTGCGGATGGCTGGCCAGCCACTCGGCGACCTTTAAGCTGCTTTCATGGTGCTGACGCAGGCGAACGCTCAGCGTACGCAGTCCACGGCTGGTCATATAGGCGGTATCGGCGTCCAGCATTTGCCCCATCAGATAGGCATTTTCGCGCAGTTGATCCCAGCAGCGGGCATTAGATACTGCCGTGCCGACCATGCCGTCAGAATGACCAATCAGATATTTGGTGCCTGCCTGAATAGAGATATCAATGCCAAAATCCAACGCTTTGAACAGCACCCCGGCAGCCCAGGTGTTATCAATCATGATGATTGCATCCGGCGCGACGCTTCTGACGGCGGCAACAATAGCTGGAACATCATGCACTTCCATAGTGACAGAGCCGGGAGATTCCAGAAATACGACTTTCGTGTTCGGCTGTATGTGCTTAACGATATCGGCGCCAACCAGCGGATCGAACCAGCCGGTGGACACGCCGAGCTTGCCGAGAATTTTGGTACAGAAATCCTGACTGGGTTCATAGGCTGTGTTGGTCATCAGCACATGATCCCCTTGCTCCACAAAGGCAAGGATGGTGTTGGCAACGGCCGCCGCACCGCAGGGGAACAGCGCGCAACCCGCACCACCTTCCAGTTCGCACATCGCTTCCTGCAGAGAGAAATGCGTCAGGGTTCCGCGACGCCCATAGAAAAGCGCACCGTTCGCCCGGTTGTGCGTGGCCTGTTTTTTAGCCTCTACGGTGTCAAAAACCAGCGAAGAAGCGCGCTGGATCACGCTATTTACCGAGCCCAGCGTGTACTTTTTACTGCGTCCTGCGTGAACGAGTTTGGTTTCAAGTTGTTTATCTGCCATGTTGTCTTACCTGTTTTTATACGTCTGGATGTCTAAACTACCATGAATCAAAGATGACGCATCCTGCAGAACGGTCATACAGTAGAAAATAATCTCAAAATGCTTCTGGTGACTTTTTTACTGCGTAAGCGCAAGGAAAAGAAACCAAAGGTGCGGCAATATGTAAATAGTAATGAGAACGACTATCAATTCGACGTCGTTTTGATATGATTACGCTCAGATTTTGTGATTTGCGTCCTGGAGATACAGAGTGGGTAATAATTTGATGCAGACGGATCTTTCCGTCTGGGGTATGTATCAGCACGCCGATATCGTGGTTAAGTGCGTGATGATTGGGCTGATTTTGGCGTCAGTGGTCACCTGGGCTATCTTCTTTAGTAAGAGCCTTGAGTTCTTTACTCAGAAACGCCGCCTTAAGCGTGAACAGCAACTGCTGGCGGAAGCCCGCTCTTTAGATCAGGCAAGTGAAATTGCCGCAGGATTCGATGGCAAAAGCCTGGGCGCACAGTTGATTAACGAAGCGCAGAACGAGCTGGAACTGTCAGAAGGCAGCGACGATAACGAAGGCATTAAAGAGCGTACCGGCTTCCGTCTGGAGCGTCGTGTGGCGGCGGTAGGTCGTCATATGGGCCGCGGTAACGGATACCTGGCCACCATCGGGGCTATCTCTCCATTCGTCGGTCTGTTCGGTACCGTATGGGGCATCATGAATAGCTTCATCGGGATTGCACAAACTCAAACGACCAACCTCGCCGTTGTTGCGCCGGGTATTGCAGAAGCGCTGTTAGCGACCGCAATCGGTCTGGTCGCAGCAATTCCAGCGGTTGTTATCTACAACATTTTCGCACGTCAGATTGGCAGCTATAAAGCGATGCTGGGCGACGTCGCGGCACAGGTGCTGTTGCTGCAAAGTCGCGATCTGGACCTGAATGCAAGCGCGTCCGCGCATCCGGTACGTTCAGCGCAGAAATTACGTGTAGGATAATGTTCCATGGCTATGAGCTTTAATGAAAACCTGGACGATAACGGTGAAATGCATGAAATCAACGTGACGCCGTTTATCGACGTTATGTTGGTTTTATTGATCATCTTTATGGTTGCCGCGCCGTTGGCAACCGTAGATGTGAAGGTGAATCTCCCTGCCTCCACCAGCACGCCGCAGCCGCGTCCGGAAAAACCGGTTTACCTGTCAGTTAAAGCCGATAAGAGTATGTTTATTGGCAACAATCAGGTGACGGATGAAACCATGATTAACGAGCTAAATGCGTTAACTGACGGGAAGAAAGACACCACGATTTTCTTCCGGGCAGATAAAACCGTTGATTATGAGACCATGATGAAGGTGATGGATACGCTGCATCAGGCGGGCTTCCTGAAGATTGGTCTGGTTGGCGAAGAGACTGTGAAAGCGAAGTAATCTTCCTCATTGCCGGGTAATGGTTGCCGCCTTACCCGGCGTGTCTCTCCTGATTCAACTCCCTCGCACACTTGTTCTTATCTGTTCTCATCTAACGCGACCGTGGTTATCCTGGTGGGTTCGTAGTTCCCTTCAGACAGCTTTCGCGTCAGGCGTAAGGTGGCCGTTTCCCGCGCGAGTATATGCTGGTAGGTGCTTTCCAGTCGGGCCATGATTTTGTCCCGCAGTTCTGGTTGCTGCTCCATAATGGCTTCGATCGCGGCACCGTAGATCTCTTCTTTAGCCTGTAGCGAGTAAATTTCACGGCGATTTTGCCATTTCATCCGCACCAGTGCAGCGGGAATAGAGACTATCTCCTGAGCAACGCTTTCCAGTGTCGCGGTTTTATTGGCAATCAACACGGCTAAATTTTTCTTTAAGACAAACTCATCGCTTTTATGGTTATCTAAAGCCAAATAAACATTATTATCCTCAACATCTTTCATTTTATTTCTCTTCCAGAGAATAAAAAATAGGGTCGCTGGTCTCACGGGTAATTAAATTAAGCCAAATTTTGTTGCCCTGTTCATTTATGATGGCTGTTTTTTGAGTCAAAATTTTACTTAATTCTTGTGCATTAATGTCGCCTTCTGCCTGTAGTGAATTGAGCAGGCGAGAGAATGACTCAATTTTTGCTGCACGAAATAGACGCTCTTTTAAATGGCGGTCGCACTCTTCAAATAGCATATTTCGTGACTGGCCGGTAGCAGCAGAGCTAATCAAAATATCGGATTCGTAATCGCTTAATGTTATCTTCCCCTGAGTCAAATTTTCACTATTATCTGTGGAGGTGGTATTGTCAGGTGAGCTGGATAAGTGAAAACGCGAGGGAACAAGATGCTCGGGAAGCATGTTGAAATATCCTTTGATGCCAATGATATGTTGTTTTAAATAAACCATGCCGCGTTGACAATAGCATGGCGTAATTTTAAAATCAAAAAAAATGGAGCCAGTATATGAACAGTATATTTTATTCTGTTATTACCCTGCTATTGCTGACCTGCGGGGTACTTTTGTTGATGCGCAGTGCAAATAAAAACCGTAATGCAGAAAATGGATACGCTGAAAACCAGCCGGAAATACTGAGTAAAGAAGAGGGTGAAGATCATTTCTCGGTACTGATGAATTCGATTACTCCGGTTTGGTATTGGCGTGTCAATCACGAATATATCGATTTTATCCACTCGACGATCAAACGGATGACAATGGTGGAGCTGAATGAGACGCCAGGGCTATTTGATGCACAGCGGCGTTGCAGCGATCTCAACTCTGCGGTGTATAAATATTACGACAATATTAAAAAACGCTGTCTGAGTGGCGAGAAAGTCCCGCATGCCGATTTGGACGTGCTTAACTTACGTCAGTGCTTCAGGGAGTTCAGCCTGGAAGCCTATCCTGCACTTGTCGCGCTGGTGTGGCCGGAATATCAGCGCCCAGAAATCAAAGCAGAAGAGGTGTGAGGGACTGGCTGGCCCGTATTACGTACCGGGGAGGCTAACGCCGCCACCCGGCACGGTGTTACCTACGGTTATTTGTCAGATGAGGCCTGCCACAGGTTCAGCTTACCGTCCGCGACGTGCTTATCGATCTGCGCCAGTTCTTCGGCGCTGAACGTCAGATTCGCCAGCGCCTGAACGTTTTCTTCCAGTTGCTCCGGTCGACTGGCGCCAATCAATACCGACGTTACCCTGTTGTCTTTTAGCAGCCAGCTTAAGGCCATTTGTGCCATCGACTGTCCACGCTGTTGCGCCATCTCATTAAGCAAGCGCAGGCTGGTAAGGTTTTCTTCCGTCAGCATGTTTTCCGTTAACCCACGAACTTTTTTCCCTTCACGCTGCATGCGTGAACCTTCCGGAATACCGTTGAGGTATTTCCCCGTCAGCAGTCCCTGAGCCAGCGGCGTAAATGCGATGCAGCCCATGCCGTTGGATTCCAGAGTATCCAGCAGGCCGCTGCTGTCTACCCAGCGGTTAAGCAGGTTGTAAGACGGCTGATGGATCAGCAATGGAATTTTCCATTCCCGCATCAACTCGGCCATTTTCTGCGTACGTTCCGGAGAATAGGATGAGATGCCGACATACAGCGCTTTACCGCTTTGCACGGCGTGGGCCAGCGCCGAGGCGGTCTCTTCCATTGGCGTATTTTCGTCAACGCGGTGAGAGTAGAAGATATCGACATAGTCGAGACCCATGCGTTTCAGACTCTGGTCGAGGCTGGCGAGCAGGTATTTGCGCGAACCGCCAGAACCGTATGGCCCAGGCCACATGTCATAGCCTGCCTTGGTGGAGATAATCAGTTCATCGCGATAGTGTGCAAAATCCTCGCGCAGTAATCGGCCAAAATTCTCTTCTGCGCTGCCTGGTGGCGGCCCATAGTTATTGGCTAAATCAAAATGCGTGATGCCTAAATCAAATGCTTTACGCAACAGGGCGCGCTGTGAATCCAGCGCCTGAACGTGCCCAAAACTGTGCCATAAACCCAGCGATAGCGCGGGTAAACGCAAACCGCTGCGCCCACAGTAACGATAGAGCATCTGCTCGTAACGTTCAGGATTGGCAAACCAGGCCATGAGATCTCCTTAGTGCAGGTGAATTTCGAAACAACGTTTCTATTCTAGCGGGTTCACGGTGAATATCCCGTTCACCAGGTCACACTGAGATGAAAAACTGGGCAAAAACAGGTCACTGTGCTTTGCTTAAAAAAACATCAATCAGGAGTGCGACGATGCCGCGTTTGACTGCCAAAGATTTTCCGCAAGAACTGCTCGACTACTATGACTATTACGCGCATGGCAAAATAACGAAACGCGAGTTTCTCAATCTGGCAGCGAAATATGCAGTGGGTGGCATGACGGCGTTGGCTTTATTCAATTTATTGAAACCCAATTATGCCCTCGCAACGCAGGTAGAATTTACCGATCCCGATATTCTGGCGGAATATATAACCTATCCTTCGCCTGAAGGGCATGGTGATGTGCGGGGATATTTAGTTAAACCTGCGAAGGTGACAGGGAAAGTTCCGGCGGTGGTGGTAGTGCATGAGAATCGTGGGCTGAATCCGTATATTGAAGATGTGGCGAGACGGGTGGCGAAGGCGGGCTTTATGGTACTTGCACCGGATGGATTAAGTTCGGTAGGAGGATATCCTGGCAATGATGATAAAGGTCGGGAATTGCAGCAGCAGGTTGATCCCGTAAAGTTGATGAATGATTTTTTTGCCGCCATTGAATTTATGCAACATTATTCAGGGACGACGGGAAAGGTAGGTATTACCGGATTTTGCTACGGTGGTGGTGTGTCGAATGCCGCTGCTGTGGCTTTCCCTGAACTGGCCTGCGCGGTGCCTTTTTATGGGCGGCAGGTTCCTGCATCAGATGTCCCTAAAATAAACGCGCCTTTATTACTGCACTATGCGCAATTAGACACACGTATTAATGAGGGATGGCCTGCCTATGAAGCGGCGCTTAAGGCCAATAAGAAAGTCTATGAAGCCTATATCTATCCCGGTGTTAATCATGGCTTTCACAACGATTCGACCCCCCGTTATGATAAAGCTGCCGCTGATTTAGCCTGGGAACGTACTCTTGCGTGGTTTAACAAATATTTGCGATAGAAAACAATAGATTATTTAATGCTTATAACTAATTACCTGAATAATAATGCTACCTAATTTCATTAGCATTCATATTGATATAGTGTGGAGAGATAGTGGATGTACTTAAGAAAGTAAAAAAATAAAGAACGCATTATATCTTCTCTACTGCCTGCCGATAACAAGGATAAGTATCGCCTGATGGCGAATTCCTCATCAACGGCAAGGAAATTATTATGCGTTTGCTGAAAAACTTCACTATTCGTATTGTCATGTTGGCAATACTGGGACTTTTTTGCCTGCTCTGGTCGGGCGTGGGTTTATTCAGTCTTCATTCGTTATCAAAAATATCTGAAGGCAATGATATTGACCGTCATCTTGTCCATCAGATGACGGTTCTCAGTCAGGGCAACGATCAGTACTTTCGCTTCGTAACGCGCTTAAGTCGCGCCATGGATGTCAAAATGAGTGGCGGAACGCCTGATTTTGCGCCAGCGCAACAGTCCCTGGAGAATATGAGCAAAAAACTCCAGGAGATGAAAACATTATCTCCGGGCCCTATGGACCCTGACGTCGCTAACGCAGTACTGACGAAGTGGCAGGCGCTGCTGGACAACGGCGTGATCCCGCAAATGCAGCTGGCGCAGCAGGGAACGCTTACGGCCTTTGCTGAGCATGCCAGCACTATTACACCTGCGTTGAGCCGTGAATTTGGCGCCAGTGCCGAGCGTTTTAACGCCACGGCAGGTGAGCGACTCGATACCACCCGCGTGATGGTCGATGGCAAAACCTCTATCATCCGGACGCTAATTATCACCGCCGTTATCCTTGGGATTGCCCTCCTTTTCTTTACCGACCGCTACCTTGTTTCCATGATGGTGAAACCGCTGGGACGTATTCGCCAACAGTTCCAGCAGATTGCGCAGGGCGATCTCAGCCATCCCATCGAAGATTTTGGTCGTAACTGTGTGGGTCAACTGGTGCCGTTATTGTGCGCGATGCAGGATAGCCTACGTGAAGCCGTCAGTACCATCCGTTCAGGTAGTGACAACATCTGGCGAGGGGCGACGGAAATTTCGACCGGCAATAACGATCTCTCCTCACGTACTGAAGAGCAGGCTGCGGCACTGGAAGAGACCGCTGCCAGCATGGAGCAACTGACCGCAACGGTAAAACTGAACGCAGAAAATGCGCGTGAAGCCAGCCAACTTGCCGATACGGCCACAGAAACGGCAGGCAAAGGGAGCACGTTGGTTTCAGAAGTGGTAGAGACGATGGACGGCATTGCCGCCAGCTCTAAACAGATCGCGGAAATCACGTCAGTTATTAATAGCATTGCTTTCCAGACCAACATTCTGGCGCTGAACGCGGCGGTTGAAGCAGCCAGGGCAGGCGAGCAGGGGCGCGGTTTTGCCGTCGTCGCCGGTGAAGTACGTAACCTTGCCAGTCGCAGCGCCGGGGCGGCGAAAGAGATTGAGACGCTGATTGGCGAGTCATCGCGTCGTGTTGATCAGGGTGCTCGTCTGGTTAAAGAAACAGGATTAACCATGGAGGCGATTCTGCGCGGCGCCACCGAAGTGACTGTCATCATGAAGCAAATTGCCTCTGCCTCGGAAGAACAGAATAAGGGTATCTCGCAGGTGAGCGTGGCGATCACGCAGATGGACAGCGTAACGCAACAGAATGCTGCGCTGGTAGAACAAGTTTCCGCCGCGGCAGTGGCGCTGGAACGACAAACAGAGGAGCTGCAACGCTCGGTGCAACAGTTCCGCCTTTCCGCTAATGATGTGCAATACGCAGCCAGCCAAACCACTTCCTCTTCAGCAGACAGCAAAACGTCTGCGGCCGCTAAAACGGATGAGTGGGTGTCCTTTTAAGCCGTTATAAAAAGTTCGTGATACCTCTGGTTTTTGCTTAAAAAATCGCTATATAATTTATTATATAGCGATTGGAGGTTATGCATGGACAACCATTTTGGTAAAGGTCTGATGGCCGGATTAAACGCCTCAAGTGCGGACAGTGCACGCTCAGTGGCGAATTTTTGTGCGGATTATAAGCGTGGTTTTGTGCTGGGATTTTCACATCGAATGTTTGAAAAAACGGGCGATCGACAGCTCAGCGCGTGGGAAGCAGGGATCCTGACGCGCCGTTATGGGCTGGATAAAGAGATGGTGATGGATTTCTTTAAAGAGAACCAGTCCAGTACAACAATTCGGTTTTTCATGGCCGGCTATCGACTCGAAGCTTGATCCGAAAGGGGTATTATCTTGCTTTAATTAATTACACTATTGACCTACGCCTTCGTTTTGTTGCTCCGCCGAAGTATTATAATGCACATAACCATATAAAAAGTGTGGTAATGGCGCGCCGATCGCAATATGCAACATGCGAATGGTGCAAAATAAAAGCCAGGTCTTCGCAACGGAATAACTATAAAATGACTGGAGATAACTCTCTCATCAATTCGAGCGGCATTAATCGCCGTGATTTCATGAAGCTTTGTGCAGCACTGGCCGCTACCATGGGGCTCAGTAGCAAAGCCGCCGCAGAAATGGCCGAATCAGTTTCTCGTCCTCAGCGCCCACCGGTTATCTGGATTGGTGCTCAGGAGTGTACGGGTTGTACTGAATCGCTGCTTCGCGCGACACACCCTACAGTGGAAAACCTCGTTCTGGAGACAATCTCTCTGGAATACCATGAGGTGCTCTCTGCCGCCTTCGGCCATCAGGTCGAAGAGAACAAACATAACGCTCTGGAGAAGTACAAAGGGCAATATGTTCTGGTAGTAGATGGTTCTATCCCACTGAAAGATAATGGTATTTACTGCATGGTTGCCGGCGAGCCGATCGTGGATCACATCCGCCGGGCCGCAGAAGGCGCAGCCGCTATCATTGCCATCGGCTCTTGCGCCGCGTGGGGTGGTGTTGCTGCCGCTGGCGTTAACCCAACGGGTGCCGTCGGCCTGCAAGAAGTTCTGCCAGGCAAAACCATCATCAACATCCCCGGCTGTCCGCCGAACCCGCATAACTTCCTCGCAACGGTCGCGCATATCATCACTTATGGTAAGCCGCCGAAGCTGGATACCAAAAACCGTCCGACATTCGCCTATGGCCGTTTGATTCACGAACACTGCGAACGTCGCCCGCACTTCGATGCTGGTCGTTTTGCTAAAGAGTTTGGTGATGAAGGCCACCGTGAAGGTTGGTGCCTCTACCATCTGGGCTGTAAAGGACCAGAAACCTACGGCAACTGCTCAACGCTGCAATTCTGCGATGTGGGCGGCGTGTGGCCGGTGGCTATCGGTCACCCTTGCTACGGCTGTAACGAAGAAGGCGTCGGCTTCCATAAAGGTATTCACCAGCTTGCTCATGTGGAAAACCAAACGCCGCGTTCCGAGAAACCTGACGTCAACATGAAAGAAGGCGGCAATGTTTCTGCCGGAGCGATTGGACTGCTGGGTGGCGTAGTAGGACTGGTTGCCGGTGTCAGCGTGATGGCGGTTCGTGAACTGGGGCGTCAGCAGAAGAAAGATAACGCTGACTCACGGGGAGAATAACCGTGAACAGACGTAACTTTATTAAAGCAGCCTCCAGCGGGGCATTGCTGTTGGGCGCAGCGCCGTCCATCAGCCATGCGGCTGCAGAAAACCGTCCGCCGATCCCTGGTTCTCTTGGGATGCTCTATGACTCGACGCTGTGCGTAGGCTGCCAGGCCTGTGTCACCAAGTGTCAGGATATCAACTTCCCGGCGCGTAACCCGGAAGGCGAGCAAACCTGGTCGAACAACGACAAACTGTCGCCGTATACCAATAACATCATTCAGGTGTGGCGTAGCGGAACAGGCGTTAACAAAGACCAGGAAGAAAATGGTTACGCATACATCAAGAAACAGTGCATGCACTGTGTTGATCCGAACTGCGTTTCCGTTTGCCCGGTCTCCGCGCTGAAGAAAGATCCGAAAACCGGCATCGTCCATTATGACAAAGATGTCTGCACGGGCTGTCGTTACTGCATGGTCGCCTGCCCGTACAACGTGCCTAAGTACGACTACAACAACCCGTTTGGTGCACTTCACAAATGTGAACTGTGTAACCAGAAAGGCGTTGAGCGTCTGGACAAAGGTGGTTTACCGGGTTGTGTTGAAGTGTGCCCAGCCGGTGCGGTGATTTTTGGTACGCGTGAAGAGCTGATGGCTGAGGCGAAAAAACGTCTCGCGCTGAAGCCAGGTAGCGAATACCACTATCCGCGTCAGACGGTGAAAGCAGGCGATACCTATCTGCATACGGTACCGAAGTACTACCCGCACCTGTACGGTGAGAAAGAAGGCGGTGGTACGCAGGTTATGGTACTGACGGGTGTTCCTTACGAGGATTTGGATCTGCCGAAGCTGGATGATCTTTCAACTGGTGCGCGTTCCGAACATGTTCAACATTCCCTGTACAAGGGCATGATATTACCCCTGGCTGCGCTGGCGGGCTTAACCGTGCTGGTTCGTCGTAACACGAAAAACGACCATCACGATGGAGGAGACGATCATGAGTCATGATCCTAAACCGCTGGGCGGAAAAATAATCAGCAAACCGGTCATTATTTTTGGGCCGCTTATCGTCCTGTGTATGCTCCTGATCGTGAAACGTCTGGTCTTCGGACTGGGCTCAGTCTCCGATCTGAACGGCGGTTTCCCATGGGGTGTATGGATCGCGTTTGACCTGTTGATTGGTACTGGCTTCGCGTGCGGTGGTTGGGCGCTGGCGTGGGCGGTGTACGTTTTCAACAGAGGGCAATACCATCCGTTGGTTCGTCCGGCGCTGCTGGCGAGTCTGTTTGGCTACTCGTTGGGTGGTCTGTCGATCACCATTGACGTCGGTCGTTACTGGAACCTGCCGTATTTCTACATTCCGGGCCACTTCAACGTGAACTCGGTACTGTTCGAAACGGCGGTCTGTATGACCATCTATATCGGCATCATGGCGCTGGAATTTGCTCCGGCTCTGTTTGAACGCTTGGGGTGGAAAGTTTCCCTCAAACGTTTGAATAAAGTGATGTTCTTTATTATTGCCCTCGGCGCGCTGCTGCCAACCATGCACCAGTCTTCAATGGGTTCATTGATGATTTCTGCGGGTTATAAGGTGCATCCGCTATGGCAAGCTTATGAAATGCTGCCGCTTTTCTCGGTATTAACCGCCTTTATTATGGGCTTCTCGATCGTCATCTTTGAAGGCTCGTTGGTACAAGCCGGTCTGAAAGGTAACGGTCCGGACGAGAAAAGTTTGTTCATCAAGCTGACGAATACCATCAGCGTGCTGCTGGCGATTTTCGTCGTCCTGCGCTTTGGCGAACTGATCTATCGCGACAAGCTGTCCTATGCGTTCTCAGGCGATCTTTACTCCCTGATGTTCTGGCTTGAAGTCGTGCTGATGGTCATCCCACTGGTGGTGCTGCGCGTCACTAAGCTGCGTAATGACTCGCGCATGCTGTATCTGTCTGCGCTGAGCGCGTTGCTGGGTTGTGCAACATGGCGTCTGTCCTATTCGCTGGTGGCGTTCAATCCTGGTGGTGGCTACCACTACTTCCCGACCTGGGAAGAGCTGTTGATTTCTATTGGTTTTGTGGCTATTGAGATTTGTGCATACATCGTACTCATTCGTCTACTGCCGATACTTCCTCCTTTAAAACAAAACGATCAAAATCGTCATGAGGCGAGCAAAGCATGAGCCAGAGAATTACTATTGATCCGGTAACCCGTATTGAGGGTCATTTACGCATCGACTGCGAAATCGAAAATGGCGTGGTATCTAAAGCATGGGCTTCCGGTACCATGTGGCGCGGCATGGAAGAGATCGTGAAAAACCGCGATCCGCGCGATGCCTGGATGATTGTGCAGCGTATCTGTGGTGTTTGTACGACCACTCACGCTATCTCTTCCGTTCGTGCAGCAGAAAGTGCGCTGAATATTGATGTTCCGGTGAACGCACAGTATATCCGTAACATCATTCTGGCCGCGCACACCACGCATGACCACATTGTTCACTTCTATCAGCTGTCTGCGCTGGACTGGGTGGATATCACCTCTGCCCTGAAAGCTGACCCAGCGAAAGCGTCTGCCATGCTGAACGGCGTGTCCTCCTGGCACCTGAACAGCGCAGAAGAGTTCACCAAGGTTCAGAACAAGATCAAAGACCTTGTTGCCAGCGGTCAGTTAGGCATTTTTGCTAACGGTTGCTGGGGTCATCCGGCAATGCAGTTGCCGCCGGAAGTGAACCTGATTGCGGTCGCACACTACCTGCAGGCGCTGGAATGCCAGCGTGATGCCAACCGCGTTGTGGCACTGTTGGGCGGTAAAACGCCGCACATCCAGAACCTGGCGGTAGGTGGGGTTGCTAACCCAATTAACCTTGACGGCCTCGGTGTGCTGAACCTTGAACGCCTGATGTACATCAAGTCCTTCATCGATAAGCTGAGCGACTTCGTTGAGCAGGTGTACAAGGTTGATACCGCGGTTATTGCTGCGTTCTATCCTGAGTGGCTGGAACGTGGTCAGGGTGCGGTTAACTACCTGAGTGCGCCGGAATTCCCGACAGACGGTAAAAACGGCAGCTTCCTGTTCCCGGGCGGTTACATCACCGATGCCGATCTGTCGACCTATCGTCCGATCACCTCTCACTCCGATGAGTACCTGATCAAAGGGATTCAGGAGAGTGCGAAACACGCGTGGTACAAAGACGAAGCGCCGCAGGCTCCGTGGGAAGGCACAACGGTTCCTGACTACACCGGTTGGTCAGACGACGGCAAATACTCCTGGGTTAAAGCGCCGACCTTCTACGGCAAAACGGTTGAAGTGGGTCCGCTGGCTAACATGCTGTGTAAACTGGCGGCCAAACGCGAGTCTACCCATGCCAAGCTGAATGAAATCATCGCGATTTACACCAAGCTGACCGGTAAAACTATCGAAGTGTCGCAGTTGCACTCTACGCTGGGCCGTATTATTGGCCGTACTGTTCACTGCTGTGAACTGCAGAACGTTCTGCAGGATCAGTACAACGCGCTGATTGTGAACATCGGTAAAGGCGACCACACCACCTTCGTGAAACCGGATATTCCGGCAACAGGCGAATTCAAAGGTGTTGGTTTCCTCGAAGCGCCACGCGGTATGCTGTCTCACTGGATGGTGATTAAAGACGGCATTATCAGCAACTACCAGGCGGTTGTACCGTCAACCTGGAACTCTGGCCCACGTAACTTTAATGATGAAGTGGGACCGTATGAGCGCTCGCTGGTAGGTACGCCGATTGCCGATCCAAACAAACCGCTGGAAGTGGTTCGTACCATTCACTCCTTCGACCCTTGTATGTCATGTGCGGTGCATGTGGTGGACGTTGACGGGAACGAAGTGGTCTCAGTTAAGGTTCTGTAATGCGGATATTAGTCTTAGGGGTCGGCAATATTTTGCTGACCGACGAAGCCATCGGGGTACGTATCGTTGAGGCATTAGAGCAACGGTACATCCTGCCAGACTTTGTTGATGTTCTGGACGGTGGTACGGCTGGGATGGAGCTTCTCGGCGATATGGCGAACAGAGATCATCTGATCATTGCTGACGCCATTGTGTCGAAGAAAAACACGCCAGGAACGATGATGGTCCTGCGGGATGAAGAGATCCCAGCGCTGTTTACCAACAAAATCTCACCGCACCAGCTTGGCCTGGCCGACGTATTGTCGGCCCTGCGTTTTACCGGCGAGTTTCCGAAAAAGCTGACCTTAGTCGGCGTTATTCCGGAATCGTTGGAACCGCATATCGGGCTAACGCCAACGGTTGAAGCGATGATTGAACCTGCGCTGGAGCAGGTTCTTGCCGCGCTTCGCGAATCAGGCGTTGAAGCGATCCCTCGGGAGGCGGCTCATGTCTGAGGAGTTTGTCGGTTTTCAGACGGCCCCGAAGACGCAGATTCAGGCAGCGTTTGAAGAGGTTGCCCGGCGTTCGATGCACGATCTCTCTTTCTTGCATCCGAACATGCCGGTATATGTTTCTGATTTTACGCTGTTTGAAGGACAGTGGACGGGGTGTGTTATCACACCCTGGATGCTCAGCGCACTGATTTTCCCCGGACCGGACCAGATCTGGCCGGTGCGTAAAGTCAGCGAAAAAATCGGGCTGCGTCTGCCGTATGGCGAGATGACCTTTACCGTTGGTGAACTGGAGGGCGTATCGCAATACCTTTCCTGTTCACTGATGTCGCCGCTTTCGCACAGTATGTCGGCGCAAGAAGGTGTGCGTCTGACTGACGATTGCGCGCGCATGCTGTTATCGCTGCCGGTGAGCGATCCGAATGCGCCGCAGCTAAATCGCCGCGCGCTGCTGCTGGGTCGTCGGAACTGCGAAAATGCATGAGCTGTCCCTTTGTCAGAGCGCGGTTGAGATTGTTCAACAGCAGGCAGAGCAGCACGGTGTCAAACGTGTAACCGGCGTTTGGCTGGAAATCGGAGCGCTCTCGTGCGTTGAAGAGAGCGCCGTCCGTTTCAGTTTCGACATCGTCTGTCAGGGCACGCTGGCGCAAGGGTGTGAGCTGCATATTGATTACAAACCAGCCCAGGCATGGTGCTGGGATTGCAGTCAGGTTGTGGAAATCACCCAGCATGATGAGCAGTGTCCACTATGTCAGGGCGATCGTCTGCGGGTTGATGCAGGCGATTCACTGAAAGTGAAAAGTATTGAAGTCGAATAACCCATAGGTTGCTATGGGGCGGAGTCAGATATGTGTATTGGAGTCCCTGGTCAGGTTCTGGCCGTTGGTGAAGATATTCACCAGCTTGCGCAGGTTGAAGTGTGCGGCATCAAACGTGATGTCAATATTGCCCTGATTTGTGAAGGTGATACCGCTGAGCTGGTCGGGCAATGGGTGCTGGTGCACGTAGGGTTCGCCATGAGCATCATTGATGAAGATGAAGCTAAAGCCACGTTAGACGCACTTCGCCGCATGGAGTACGACGTCACCAGCGCGTGACAATCGGTTAGTGCCTGATGGCGTTACGCTTATCAGGCCTACGCCTTCTATGTAGGCCGGATAAGGCATTTATGCCGCCATCCGGCATCTTGCGTTAACCCTGGCGCTTATCTTCGGTATTGGTGTCGAAGTCGCTGGCGTCATGACGTTCATGAAGCTGCTCGTTCAGCGGCCCGTTAGTGCGGTTTACAATACGACCTCGCTTAACTGCCGGACGCACGGCAACCTCTTTTGCCCAGCGCTGCACGTGCTTGTAACTTCCTGCATCGAGGAACTCTGCCGCGTCGTACACGTTGCCCAGCACCACATTGCCAAACCACGGCCAAACCGCCATATCGGCAATGGTGTATTCATCTCCTGCCACAAACTGATTCTGTGCTAACTGCTTGTCCAGTACGTCGAGTAAGCGTTTGGCTTCCATCGTGAAGCGGTTAATAGCGTACTCGATTTTTACCGGCGCATAGTTATAGAAGTGACCAAAACCACCGCCGAGGAACGGCGCCGCACCCTGTAACCAGAACAACCAGTTCAGCGTTTCAGTACGTTTTGCCAAATCCTGCGGCAGGAAATAACCATATTTTTCCGCCAGATAGAGCAGAATTGCGCCAGATTCGAATACGCGAACCGGTGGGTTTTGCGAGTGGTCGCGCAGTGCCGGGATCTTCGAGTTCGGATTCACCTCAACAAAGCCGCTGGAAAACTGATCGCCATCGCCAATGCGAATAATCCAGGCATCGTATTCCGCGCCCTTCACGCCCTGCGCCAGTAACTCCTCCAACATAATCGTCACTTTCTGCCCGTTTGGTGTACCCAACGAATAGAGCTGCAGCGGATGCTTGCCAACCGGCAGCGTTTTTTCGTGGGTGGCACCGGAAACAGGACGGTTGATATTGGCGAAAGCGCCGCCGTTCGATTTTTCCCACGTCCAGACTTTCGCGGGCTGATAGGTATTGTCTGACATATTGACCTGCCTTCTGAGTGGTTGTGTTGATGCAGTGTAGCAGTTAGGTAGAACTCAATTTAACAGATTGGGACTTTATGTCGCTTTGTGCTGAAAGGGGAAGATAAATCTAACCCGTTCATTGTACCTGGCCCGTACTCCATGAAGAGGAAATCAATGTTGGACGGAAATTGCTACCGTATTCACCATCAAAAATTGGCGGTGAATAAGCAGTAATAATGAAAAATGGTGTTCCAGGAGTAAGCGGTTATCAGGGCCCTGCGGGTGGGTGGGGTGCGGTAAAAGCCGTCACTGCTTCGGTGTTTTCGCAAAAGGCTGTCGCGCGCGACATTATCGCGATGTTCAAAATGAACCAGGTGAAAGGGTTCGACTGTCCGGGCTGTGCGTGGCCGGACCCCGGGCATCGTGCGCCAATGGAGCTGTGCGAAAATGGCGTTAAGGCGGTCTCCTGGGAGACAACCAGTAAGAAAGCGTCACCGGAATTTTTCAGCCGTCACCCGGTTTCCACACTCTGGCACTACAGCGATTATGAACTGGAAAACATTGGTCGTTTGACGCATCCAATGAAATACGATGCAGTGTCTGACACCTGGCAGGCGGTGGATTGGGATATCGCCTTTCGGGAGATCGGCGAGCGTCTGCGCAGCTATGACTCAGCACAACAGGTTGAGTTTTATACCTCCGGCAGAACGTCAAATGAGGCGGCGTTCCTGTATCAGCTGTTTGCCCGCGAATATGGTAGCAGCAACTTTCCTGATTGCTCAAACATGTGCCACGGACCTACCAGCGTAGGGCTAACGCCGGCCATTGGCCTTGGGAAAGGGACCGTTGAACTTGATGATTTTGACCACTGCGATCTGGTGATTTGTATCGGGCATAACCCTGGTACTAACCATCCACGCATGCTGACCACCTTACGCGACGTTGCCAAACGTGGAGCCAAAATTATCTCCATCAACCCGCTGAACGAAAGGGGGCTTGAGCGCTTTAGCTTCCCGCAAAGCGCGAAAGAGATGTTCACCGGTCAGGCTACGGAGCTGAGCAACGACTACTACCAGGTAAAAATGGGCGGAGACGCCTCGTTGCTCAAAGGCATAATGAAGGCGCTGATCGAAATGGACGAAGCGCGGATCCTACTGGATCAGCAGCCGACGCTCGATCATGCGTTTATCGACCAACATACCGCGGGATATGCAGCGCTGTATGACGACTTACGTCAGCATAACTGGGCGGAGCTGGAACAGGACTCGGGTCTGACGCGTAGTCAGATGGAAGATCTGGCGCACAGCTACAGTAAATCCAGCGCCACGATTGTTTGTTATGGTCTGGGCATAACTCAGCATAAAAACGGCACCGAGAACGTTCAGCAACTGGTAAATCTGTTGCTGCTGAAAGGCAATATGGGTAAGCCGGGGGCGGGGATCTGCCCGTTACGCGGCCATTCTAATGTGCAGGGCGATCGTTCTGTAGGGATCAACGAAGCGGCGTCCGAAGACTTCCTGCAACGACTTGAGAAGCATTTTTCTATCCATGTTCCGCGCAAACATGGACGCTCCAGCGTGGAAAGCATTCGGGCCATCGAGCGGGGAGACGCAAAAGCGCTCATCTGCATGGGCGGCAATCTGGCGGTAGCGATGCCCCAGCCGCAGCGTACCTTTGCGGCGATGAAAAATCTGGATCTGCAGGTCCATGTGGCGACCAAACTGAACAGATCGCATCTGCTGATGGCAAAGCATAACTACCTGCTACCTGCATTAGGCCGAACGGAGCGCGACATGCAGGCGACGGGGATCCAGTCAGTGACCGTCGAAGATTCTATGTCGATGGTTCACGCTTCCTGTGGCGCGCTGAAGCCGGCTTCCCGCTGGCTAAAATCGGAACCCGCGATTGTGGCGGGCATGGCGCGTGCCACGCTGCCGCATTCTCCGATCAACTGGGAAGCATTTACCGGGGACTACGCGCTGATCCGTGACGCCATTGAAGCCGTGATCCCGGCGTTCCACGATTACAACGCACGTATTGCCGAGCCGGGCGGATTTCGTATGGATACACCTGCTTCGCGCCGTGAATGGCGAACGGAGAATGGCAAAGCCAACTTTATCGTCAGCCATCAGCGGGCGGTAGAGCGGGAACATCAGCCTGCTGATGCACTGGTTCTGGCAACGCTGCGTAGCCACGATCAGTACAACACCACGATTTATGGGATGAACGATCGCTATCGTGGCATTACTGGCCGTCGGGATGTGGTGTTTTTAAGCGCCGAAGAAGCGACGAGCCGCGGTCTGAGCCAGGGTGATGTGGTCAACGTTCAGGCGCTGGACGACAACGGTCAGCCCTGCGCGGATCGCATCATGTACGGCTTAACGGTGGTGATTTACAACATGGCGGCTGGCTCAATTGGCGCTTATCTGCCTGAAGCGAATGTCCTGCTTTCGCTGGATGCAGTAGATACACAAAGTTTGACTCCGGCGTATAAAAGCGTACCGGTCACCCTGACCAAAGCGTAGTTCCTGCTGTGAATTTTTCGCCTCTGAGCGCCAGCCGCTGCGTTGAGGTGTATGATGATGTCGACCTCTGTCCGGTTAGTGTCGCAGAGCAGGCAATCAGAGCGAAAAATTCACGCCAACCTGCTCAGGCTGTATTGTTTTGAGGTAAGGTGCATGAGCAAAGGAACGACCAGTCAGGATGCCCCATTCGGGACATTATTGGGCTATGCCCCAGGTGGCGTAGCAATCTACTCTTCAGATTACAGCTCCCTCGACCCACGGGACTACGACGATGATGCAGCATTTCGCAGCTATATCGACGATGAATACATGGGCCACAAATGGCAGTGCGTAGAGTTCGCACGCCGCTTTCTCTTCCTTAACTATGGCATGGTCTTCACCGATGTGGGTATGGCCTGGGAGATCTTCTCCTTACGCTTCCTGCGCGAAGTAGTGAATGACAACATCCTACCGTTACAGGCATTTCCGAATGGTTCGCCCCGCGCGCCGGTAGCAGGGGCTCTGCTTATCTGGCAAAAAGGCGGTGAATTTAAAGATACCGGGCATGTGGCGGTCGTCACCCAGTTGCTGGAAAACAAAATCCGTATTGCCGAACAGAACGTGCTCCATACGCCGCTGCCTCCCGGACAGCAGTGGACTCGCGAACTGGAGATGGTGGTTGAGAACGGTTGTTACACCCTGCGTGATACCTTTGACGATACGACTATTCTTGGTTGGATGATCCAGACCGATGATACCCGTTTCAGCCTACCGCAGCCGGAGATCGCCAATGACTCGCTGAAAATTGGCGGCGCGCGACTGGAAGATAACGGGCAATTTGATGATAAATGGCTGAATGAGCAGGACCCGCTGCAAAAAGCCTACGTGCTGGCGAACGGCCATGTGATTAATCAGGACCCGCATCAATATTTCACCATTACCGAGAGCGCCGAGCAGGAGCTGATTAAAGCCACCAACGAGCTGCACCTGATGTATCTGCATGCGACCGATAAGGTGCTGAAAGACGACAACCTGCTGGCGCTGTTTGATATCCCGAAAATCCTCTGGCCGCGCCTGCGCCTTTCCTGGCAGCGTCGTCGGCATCATATGATTACGGGGCGTATGGATTTCTGTATGGATGAACGTGGACTGAAGGTGTATGAGTACAACGCCGATTCCGCATCGTGCCATACCGAAGCCGGTTTGATCCTCGAAAGATGGGCCGAACGGGGCTACATAGGGCAGGGACACAACCCGGCTGAAGGGTTGATCAACGAACTGGCAGGGGCCTGGAAGCACAGCCGCGCACGTCCGTTTGTCCACATCATGCAGGATAAGGATATCGAGGAAAACTATCACGCGCAGTTTATGCAGCAGGCGCTGCGTCAGGCCGGGTTTGACAGCAAAATTCTGCGAGGTCTGGATGAACTGCGCTGGGATGACGCCGGTCAATTGATTGACGGGGACGGCCGTCTGGTGAACTGCGTCTGGAAGACCTGGGCGTGGGAAACCGCAATTGAGCAGGTGCGCGAGGTCAGCGAAACGGAGTACGCCGCGGTGCCAATTCGTACCGGGCATACGAATCAGGAAGTGCGCTTAATCGATGTGTTGCTGCGCCCGGAAGTGCTGGTCTTCGAACCTCTGTGGACGGTGATCCCTGGCAACAAAGCGATTCTGCCGATCCTCTGGCAACTGTTCCCGCACCACCGTTATCTGCTTGATACGGATTTCACTGTTAATGAAGAGCTGGCGCAAACCGGTTATGCGGTGAAACCTATTGCAGGACGTTGTGGCAGCAACATCGATCTGGTGAGTCATCAGGAAGAGCTACTGGATAAAACCAGCGGTAAGTTTGCCGAGCAGAAGAACATTTATCAGCAGCTTTGGTGTCTGCCAAAAGTTGCCGGTAAATATATCCAGGTTTGTACCTTTACCGTAGGTGGTAACTATGGCGGTACCTGCCTGCGTGGTGACGAGTCGCTGGTGATTAAAAAAGAGAGCGATATTGAACCGCTGATTGTGGTGAAGGAATAACCGCGCAACCCCTGTGATGGTGATGTTGCCATCACGGGGTTATTTGATGGGAATAATTTTCGAAATACTCGAAAGCAAGAACCCGCCTTTCGGGCGGGTTCTTTAAATAGTGGTGCCGGACTCGGTGTAGTTCTTTGGGCTAATGAACTGTTTTCAATAAGAATGCTATTTTTTAGTTTGCCAAGACCACCGGACAGACCACCACAAAACGAACCCTTATCGAATTGCAGGGTTAACCTGCTGGTTTAAACACAACCAGATGATGTGAGTTTGGTTACTACTTCTCTCACTAAATTATTGTGTAAATGCTAAAGTGCTAATCATAAAATCACTCATTATTTTTATTTTTTATCCGCGACTTTTTATTTTCGTCATATATTATGATGGTGTCATCATAGACCGTTAGTCTTGCGGAATAATCTTTATTATTTTTGTATTTTATTTTCATCGAGAGTAATTTATTTTCAATGTTTGAGCAGTCTCTTTTAATCGAATCCTCTACAAACTGATAAGTCAATTTTTCTTGGCGAACATCAAAATCTCTTATCCATCCTTCACAGGAATCAGCGGTTTCAAAAAAATCCCGCAAGTCTTGCGGCATATCATAAATAACGATATGGTTAACATTTTCTGCAAATAAATAGTTGCAGTGAAAAAGCACCATAATGAAATTAATTATAATAAGGAATCCCTTGCGCATAATGATCTCTATATATAATCGTTAAGCCATTTTATTTGTGAAATATTCATCGCAGTTTTGCAATATAATGAAGATATTGGAACCCTATAACCGGAAAGAGCTCCAATACTAAGTGATGAATAGCCGCATTGTTTTTCCCTGTAAAGGATAAAATAACGATGAAATTCGGGGAAGGTTATTCTTGCAAGGTGAATGTTAGAATCGTATGCAAGGGTCCCATCTTCATTAAGGCCTCTTTTCTTTCCTTCATTATTATCGGATTTTTCCAGCCTTTTTTGTGCATTAATTTCTTCTTTTTTTAAAGCGATAACACTTTGCTGGTATTTGTCCATAAGGCACCAGTAGACGTCACCCTGTTGTATTTCATTATTACATTTAGCAGGATCGATGTTATGCGCATTGGCTGCACCACATATAAAAAAAAGAAATAGATTTTTTTTTATGTTCATTGGTTATTCCTTGGAAGCGTTATTTTATCTCATCTGCAACAATGAGATCGTATGTGAATCTGATTTTATCCGCATAGGTGTGATCCCCTCTATGACCAGGTTGTGCTTTTGCTGGGTCTATATTATATTGTTTTTGAATGTTTTCAGGTGTAAATAAAAACCATCCTGGTATATACTGTTCTAGATGCGCTTTTTTATATTTAAGTTTATTCCTTGGGTGAATGACTTTAACTCCATTCATTGTAGTAAGCACACCCTGTGTTGTGCCTATTTTCTTGGCTATGGAGCTATAACCACGATCGCCAGTAACGACTTCATAAGTATATTCATTTTCATCATCATATACAGTTTTATCTTTTTCTGTTTCTGACATTTTTATCATTAAAAGAGCAATGCCAGCCCGGATATTATATTCTGGATTGCTCCTTATAAGATCTGTCTTATTGATTAAATAAGTACTCCATGTTTTCGGGATTATGATATTGTACTTTCTAGGGCGAGCAGGAATGGCCACTTCTTTGATCCCCTCATCTCCTGTGTTTCCTATCTGTATTGGTCTTGTTTTCCACGCCGCTACCGTCGCACCTGTTTCAGTCCATATCATTGCCTTAATCAATTTCCAGTCCAGTGGCTTATATTTTTCGATATTTTTAGATGTTGATAAATGCTGATTAATCTCAGATACAAGTTTCCTGATTGTATTATCATAAATATACCAGTCAGGATTCCCAATTGCTTTTTCCCGACCAGTCTTCCATTCATCAAGAGAGCTGAGTTTTTTGGGGGGTTGTCCAGAACCCTTTCCTGTTGTCCGGGTTTTTACCTGGGGAATTTTCCTCGGATTTTCTGTTTTTGGGATGCCTTTGTGTGCCGCTGCAGTGCGCTTTACCATGTGAAACCCTCCATTCATTTGTAAAATCTTTACTAAAACACCCTCTCATCCCATAAACTGTATGCACTGGTCCCGGCAATGCAGTGCTCCCAGTTGATTGATTCATATATAAAAGAAATACTTTCCTGAGGTTGTACTTCGCTGTCAATGATTACATGTGCAATCGAGAAATTAATATCACTAATTCGGGCTTTTTTTAATTCCAGTTTGTAATATTTTTCATTAATGCCAAATCGATTTGTCCGATAAAAATCAAAAGTACAAGTCAATATTTCATTATCGTTAATTGCTTTTCCCAGCAAAGGGGATGATTTATCGACAGGTTTTTTTATCGTAACTGAATGATGATTGACATTTTGATCCCGACTTAATCCATGCGTCAGTTCATATACCATAATATGATCAAGATGCAGTAACTGAGCTTTATTACCGATAGAATCAAGTGAACAGCAACCTGCTGAAATCAATCCTTGCTTTTCACCGTTCAGTGTTAAATAAATTAAATTTGCCATGTTGTTCTCCTCGCGTTAACTATTATTTTCCTGATTTTGCATTAGTTGCCGACTCTGGCACTACATTGCTTTTCAGCAGCAGCCAGCGGCTTAATACGCCATTCATCTGTTCATTAACTTGTTTTTCCAGCGCTTCTGTATTCCGTCCCTGTGCCCTGGCGTCCTGGTACTGTGTCAGCAGGGATTCCAGCGGCGTTTCCTGATTCAGCAGTCGTTCCGCCTGCCAGGTGACGGTTTTGATATAGGAGAGGGTAAAGCCCTGTTTCTCTGTCTCCCGTTGCATCATCAGGTCGGCAAAGTCACGCAGATTTTGCCGCGCCTGCTGCAAGCCACGCATTTGCGGGCTGCTTTGCGCGCGGGTTTTCAGGATTTCATTCCACTGCGCTGTTGCCTGCTGCTGTTGCAAACTCTCCGGCCAGCGACTGTCTGCGGTTTGCATCATCTGCATACCTGTTTCCAGCAGTTGCAGCGGCGAGGTGTCGGGAAGCTGTTGCAGCCGTTGCCCGTATCTCCCACTATCAACATATTGAGGGGTAATTCCACCTCAGAAGGCTCGCCGTCAGTTTTTGGAACGTAAGAAATATTAATGCGTTCTTTGGGGGCTACACTGCCGTTATAATCTTTGCTCATAGAGATCATCCATCAGGTTATGTTATGTTTTCTGCATCTCCGTACAGACCATGAAATACCGTGCAATAAAAAACAACTGGCAATCATTATTACGCGAAGAAAATTTTTTGAGAAGCACTTTTTCTAAATGAAATACAGGAGTATCCTTCTGTTGTGGTTATTGTTCAGGTTGTATTGGTTTCGTTAAGAATAAATTAAAAGAAATTTCAGTGATTTTTATTTTTATGTAATTATATGATTTATATGTAGTTTTTATTTTGTTTTATATGTTGTTAATATATTTTTCATGAATCCATATACCGCAATTATCTTTATGTTACGGGTTGGTTGGTGAATGGGTTTTACCGATTGAAGTAATGGAGCAATGATGAATATAATATTTATTCATGAATATGATATTGTCATTATTTTATAGAAATGAATATTGATGTATCACCATAATGGATGTGTGAATATTTAATTCAGTCATCAGGAATATGCTTTTTAGCCTCTGGGTTTACGGTTCAATCTGCCATGTGAAGAGAGTTTAAACTACAGAGTTTTTTATGTGTTAAGCATGTTTTTATCTGCCGGATATCTTTTGGCAGATGTATGTAAGTGTCGTTAATCGTTAACAAGGAGTTTATTAATGCCAACACCGTGTTACATCTCAATTACGGGGCAAACCCAGGGGAATATTACCGCTGGTGCATTTACCGCAGATTCTGTCGGCAATATCTACGTGCAGGGGCACGAGGATGAAATGCTGGTACAGGAATTCCAGCACAACGTGACTGTACCCACCGATCCGCAGTCCGGGCAGCCGAGTGGTCAGCGTTCGCACAAGCCGTTCATTTTTACTGTAGCGCTGAACAAAGCCGTACCACTGCTGTACAACGCGCTGGCCTCCGGCGAAATGCTGCCGAAAACTGAACTGCACTGGTGGCGTACCTCTGTTGAAGGCAAACAGGAGCACTATTTCACCACCCGCCTGACGGACTCGACGATTGTGGATATGAAGTTGCATATGCCGCACTGCCAGGACCCGGCGAAGCGCGAGTTCACGCAATTGCTCGAAGTCTCACTGGCCTACCGCAAAATCGAGTGGGAGCACGTCAAGTCCGGCACCTCTGGTGCTGATGACTGGCGCGCGCCGCTGGAAGCGTAAGGCTGAATCCACAGCACCCCACCCTTACGGGCAGGGTGCTGTTTTTGTTGGGGATCGTAAACAAAAAAGCAGTGTCAGTAAGGGGTTACGTTTTTTACGGGAGATGGCGGACGCCGGAAACTTCGGCGGTAGCGTGCCTGAATAATGCAAGCGTAACACTGTACTGTCATTCGCCGCAGTCCGGCTGGTGGTTTCTTTTCCCTGTTAATTCAGGAGATTATTCATGTCAACAGGATTACGTTTCACACTGGAGGTGGACGGCCTGCCACCGGATGCGCTGGCCGTGACATCCTTTCACCTGGAGCAGTCCCTTTCCTCGTTGTTCACCCTCAATATTTCGCTGGTCAGCCAGCAGTTTCTCAGCATTGATTTCTCTCAGGTTCTGGAAAAAACAGCCCATCTTAAAATCTGGCAGGGCACGGAGATACAGCGCCGGGTGAACGGTATTGTGACCTGGTTTGAGCAGGGTGAAAACGACGGACACCAGATGCTGTACAGCATGATTGTCCGGCCACCGGTGTGGCGTGCCTCCCTGCGGCAGAACTCCCGTATTTTTCAGAATGAGGACATTAAAAGCATTCTGGGGACGATATTGCAGGAAAACGGGGTGACGGACTGGAGTCCGCTGTTCAGTGAGGCGCATCCGGCGCGGGAATTCTGCGTGCAGTACGGTGAAACGGATTATGACTTTCTGGCGCGGATGGCGGCGGAGGAAGGACTGTTCTTCTACGAAGAGCACTCGCCTGACAGCGACGACCAGAGTCTGGTGCTGTGTGACACGGTGCGCTTTCTGCCGGAGGTGTTTGACATCCCGTGGAACCCGAATACCCGGACCGAAGTGAGCACGCCGTGCATCAGCCAGTTCCGCCACAGCGCACAGATACGCCCCTCTTCTGTCATTGGCAAGGACTACACCTTTAAACGCCCCGGCTGGGCGGGCCGCTTTGAGCAGCAGGGGCAGAACCAGGATTATCAGCGTACACAGTATGAAGTGTTTGATTATCCGGGGCGCTTCAAGGACGACCACGGGCAGAACTTCGCCCGCTGGCAGGTGGAGGGCTGGCGCAATAATGCCGAAGAGGCGCAGGGAAAAAGTCGTTCTCCGGCAATATGGCCGGGGCGGCGTATTCAGCTGACGGAACATCCGCAGGCGGGCCTGAACCGTGAATGGCAGGTGGTGAGCAGCGATTTGCAGGGGAAACAGCCGCAGGCGGTGGCGGGGCGTTCCGGTTCAGGGACCACCCTTGAGAATGATTTTACGGTGATACCGGCGGACAGGACGTGGCGGCCCCGGCCAATGGAAAAGCCGTCAGTGGACGGCCCGCAGTCAGCCACTGTTACCGGCCCGGAGGGGGAGGAAATCTTCTGTGACGAACATGGCCGGGTGCGGGTGAAGTTTAACTGGGACCGGTATAACCCGGCGAACCAGGACAGCTCGTGCTGGATACGGGTGGTGCAGGCGTGGGCGGGACCGGGGTTCGGCAACCTGGCGATACCGCGGGTGGGACAGGAGGTGATAGTGGACTTCCTGAACGGGGACCCTGACCAGCCAATCATCATGGGGCGGACGTACCATGCGGATAACCCGCCGCCGGGCGGTCTGCCGGGGACGAAGACGCAGATGACCATCCGCTCGAAAACCTATAAAGGTAGCGGGTATAACGAGCTGATGTTCGAGGATAAAACAGGTCAGGAACTGTTGTCGATGCATGCGCAGAAGGACATGAAGACGACGGTACTCAACGATCAGGGTACGGCGATCATTCGTAACCAGAGTCTGGTAGTGGGCAATAACCGGCTGAAAGTCGTGACCGCCAACGAAGATGTCAAAATTGACGGGCACCAGCTGCTCAATATTCGGCAGTTTCAGGAAGTGAATGTCAAAACCGATGTGACCTGTTTTAACGGCGGCGACAGGATAATGCAAAGCGCGGGAAATGTGGTCATCGGCTCAGGTTCCATGATCCGGCTGGAATGTGGGGAGAGTGCACTGGAGTTGCATGCCGGGGGCGTGATTAACCTTAAGGGCAAGGCGTTTAACATCGTGGCTGAGGGTAACAGTCTCATTACGACAGGCACAGCTATGCTGGGCCTGAATCCGGAAGAGCCCGCCCCGGCTATTGGCGTTGTCGGTAAAAACCATAAAAAAGACTTAACCAGCATTATACAGGGATTATTCCCCGAAGAGACGGGGGGCGGAAAATGAACGCCATTTACCGCATGAATGAAGGCCATCTGGCGCTGACCGGAGAAGACTGGCTTGACTGCACGATGCAGGTTATTCGCAATACCCGCACCCACACCTCACTGGTGATCACCCGCGCAGTTATTGCCGGGGACAGGTCGTTTGATGACGAACTGGTATTCCAGTGGGCACAGGTGGCTGCACAGATCGATAACTATCAACAGACGCCACCCGTCACATTAACGTTGCCTTTATTGCCTGACTGTCCCGCCCGGGAAACGACGGCTACATATCTTCGTGAACCTTATTTTTGTTGCCAGCGCCAGCTGGCCGTACTGATGCCAGAACGGCGGCTGCTGATGCTGACCTGCACCGCACTGAATACCTTTAGCGAAGAGGACGAACGGTTCTGGCTGCAGGTTAAAAATACGCTGGACAGGGACTGAGATCAGACAGAGGACGTTTTGCCATGAGCAATCCGAACGCCGCCCGTCTGGGCGACGACATCATTCATACCAGTATTCTGGCCGATATACTGGAGGGAGCTTTTGAAGCGGCTATTTGCGTTGCTGTTGGGGTCGTCGTGGTTGCTGCTGCAGCCCCTCTTGCCGCCGCGGCGGCAACTGCTGCAGGCGTGTCAGCTGCGACGGTTGCGGCAGCGTCAGTCGCCGCAACAACCTGTACAGCCGCGGGCATTGTCGGAGGGCTGACAGTTTCGTTATCGGGTGCTTCTGAGGTTGTCGGCGATATTGCTCAGGGCGCGGCAAACTTTATCTCCCCCCCGTCACCGCAGGGGAAAATTGCGACAGGTTCTTTAAATGTGCAGACCAATGGTCTGCCTGCCGCCAGAGCTGCGGGGCGTCTGATGACCGCCGCCGAAAACGCCACGCGGGAAAAAATGGAGGCGGAAGAGAAGACGCGGCGGGAAGAAGAGGACGCCCGGATGTCCACAGGGATGAAAGTGCTGAACGGGGTGTCTGCACTGTTCAGCTATGGCAGCGAACTGCTGGGTGAGTTGATTAACCCTGTCGTGGCCGGGCCGTCAGGCGGGGTGGTGGAAGCTGAGCATGATGTGGTGCTATGCGAAAAACACCCACCGAACCCGATACAGTTTATGGCCGAAGGCTCCTCTCAGGTCAGTATCAATGGTCTGCCTGCCGTCCGCACCGGAGACCGGACAACCTGCGGCGGCACCGTTTCCACGGTGGTCTCTCCCAACGTCATCATCGGGGGTAAACCGGTTGTGGTTCGCCCTATTCATAGCGGCAAATCACCCGGCGTGGAAACCGCGCTGCTCGCGCTTTCCGTCCTGACGTGCCGCCCCACTAAGCTACTGAAACAGCTTCCCTGCATGATAATGGGGATGGCGGCGGCAATGCTTGCCAGTAAGATTGGCGAATCTGTGCGGGCACTGTGGAATCCGGTACATGCCGCGACGGGCGCGAAGGTTCTGAGCGGGGAAGAGGACTGTGATTTTGAGCTCCCGGCCCGTTTCCCTCTCATCTGGCAGCGCATCTACAACAGCCGTAACCCGCATGAAGGGCTCTTTGGTCGCGGCTGGCGCACCGCATTTGAAACCCGCGTGGTCAGGGAGGAGGAATACGCCTGCTTCCATGATGAAGGGGGACGCGAACTCCGTTTTGTCTGTCCCCCGCCGGGTGAGGCAGGATTCAGTCCCGATGAAGGACTGTTATTTGCGCAGAGCGAACAGGGCATGGTGGTGATTGGTGATCTGGACGGCGCCACCTGGCGGCTCTATCTTCCGCACCCGTCAGCGCCCTCGCAACTGCGCCTGCACCTGCTGTCGGATAATTATGGCAATGGCTTGCGGCTCCATTATGACGAACAGGATCGCCTGCAGGCGATTACCGATACCCAGGAAAGCCTGCGGGTGGTGCTGCATTATCAGGACTTACACTCCCCGCAGCGTCCGACCCGGATCACTGAGCACATGCTCACCCCGGCCCCCCCCGGTGGCGAGCCGGTTCATCGGCTACTGATGTCCTACGACTACACCCCGCAGGGGGAACTGTACCGTGTGACCGATGCGGATGATGTCTGCCTGCGTGAATTTGATTACACCCCGGACGCCCTGATGGCAGGGCACCGGATGCCCGGCGGGGCCCGTCACCGCTATCAGTGGAAAAAGTTCAGCGACGGCTGGCGGGTGGTGGCCTATGAGTCCAGCGGAGGTGACAGCGCCACGATTGGTTATGACCTGACACAGGGCGTGACCATCGTCACCCATGGCGGTGGCGAAACGCACCGGCATGAATGGGATCGTCGCTATCTGGTGGAGAAGTACACCGATGAATCCGGGCAGGTATGGGGCTATGAGTGGAACGAGGACGGGCAGCTTTCGCGTACCGTCGACCCGTTGGGTGCCAGCAGAGCATATCACTATGATAATGCGGGAAACATGATTCTGGAGACCGACCCGCTGGGCCGGGCCGTTTGTACACGCTGGCTTGAAGACCGGGCGCTGCCTGTTCAGGCCTGCGGGCCGGAGGGAAGCGTACACCAGTATTTTTATGATGCGAACTTTGGTCTGCGTGCAGAAATCAATGCACTCGGGCTGTGCTGTTATTACCGTCGTGATGAATGGGGCCAGGTCGTCGAATTCACAGATGAAAAGGGCGGCGTACAACGCTTTAGCTGTAATGAGCGTGGGCAGCTTATCAGCGTTCAGGACTGTTCCGGGAAAACAACGCAGTACCGGTACGATGCGGCTTACAGGCTGGCCGAGGAGGTGGATGCGGCCGGGGAGAGTACCCGCTATGTTTACAGCCCGGCAGGCAGGCTAAAAATGGTTTCCGGTGCGGAGGACTGGACGGCCAGCCTGTCCTGGACGGCACAGGGGCTGCCGGAAAGCTACCGGGTGGGACACAATAATCCGGTGCGCTGGCAGTATGATGCCTGTGGGCGGGTGAGCGTGGTGACTGACCCGCTGGGCCATACCGTGCGGCGTGAATATGACGCGCGCAACCGGCTGACGCGTTTGTATAACGAAAGTGGTGAGCTGTACCGGTTTATCCACGGCATAAATGGGCATCTGACGGAAGAGCGGGGTCTGGATGGTGTTATCACCCGCTACGAATACGATGTCTGTGACCGGGTGGTCAGTAAAACCTGGGCGGCCGGCACGCCGGATGCGCTGACGCACCGCTGGCAGTATAACGCAGCCGGGGAAGTGACCGATAAGCAAACGCCGGACGGGCACACGGTCTACCGGTACACGACGGGAGGGACTCTGCAGGCGGCGCTGTTTTATCCGCCGGGAGCAGAGAGTCCTGCACAGCGCGTGCTGCTGGAGCATGACCGGCTCGGCCGGCTGACGGCGGAGGAGAACGACTCTGGCCGGGTGAGCTACAGCCTGGATGAACTGGGTAACCGGACATCCGTTCAGCTGCCGGATGGTCGCAGCCTGAAGACGCTGTATTACGGCAGCGGTCATGCGCTGAGTATCAGTCTGGATGAGCGGCTGATTACGGAATTTACCCGTGACAACCTGCACCGGGAAATCAGTCGAACGCAGGGCGGCCTGACGACACGCACGCGTTATGACCGACTGGGGCGGCAGGCGCGCCGGGAAATCTACCGCAAAGAGAACGGGATGCGGCCGGTGGAGGCGTGGCACTGGCAGTACGACAGCCGCCACAACCTGCTGAGTGAAACGCAAATCAGCGACTACCGCTATCAGGGCTACCATTACGATGACGGTGACCACGTCTGTCGCCACGACACCAGTTTTCGTGGGGTGACGCATCATACGTACGATGCGGCAGGTAACCTGCTGACTGCCCCGCAGGCAGGGCAGTCGCTGACACATAACCGGCAGACGCAGTGCGGTAATGGTGCGTGCAGGTATGATGTTTACGGCCGGATGGTGCAGAAACCGGGCCCGGGTGGCCTGTGGCGCTACGGTTATGACAGTGAACACCGGATGACGGAAGCGGTGCTGGACATGCCGGACGCAACCGGGGCCGGAAATACGCGACACCGGGTGATTTTTACCCACGACCCGTTTGGGCGGCGAACAGAAAAGCGCAGCGAGGTGACGGTATCTGCGCCGGATGACGGGCGTGTCACCGGGACGCAGGAGGTGACGACCTTTGTGTGGGAAGGGTTCCGGCTACTGGCGGAGACCCGCAACGGACAGTCGCTGGTGTACGTGTACGAAGGGGCGGGGAGTTACACGCCGCTGGCGAGGGTTTACGGCACCGGCGACAAACAGCGTGTGGACTACTACCGCTGCAGCCATAACGGTATGCCGCAGGCGCTGACGGATGAGGACGGGAAACTGCACTGGCGTCAGGATGTGGAGACGTGGGGAGAAACGCGGTCGGAATACGCGGATGAAGAGGGAGGCAGGTGGCGGAAGATATGGGGTGGTGCGCCGGAAGA